>JAKQJQ010000082.1 GCA_029561105.1 Bacteroidota bacterium | reverse complement strand
ATGACAAAAGAAGAAGTACGTAAAGAAGCCAAAGAATCAGACGGTAACCCTGAAATTAAAGCACGCGTACGTCAACTACAACGTGAAATGGCAAGGCGCAGAATGATGTCTGAAGTGCCAAAAGCCGATGTGGTGATTACGAACCCAACGCACTATGCGGTGGCGATTCAATATCAAGAGCATGGTAATCGCGCTCCTGTGGTGATTGCTAAAGGGGCTGACGCGACCGCTTTGAAAATTCGTGAAATTGCCAAAGAACACAACATTGTGACATTAGAAGCGCCTAAACTTGCACGTGCAATTTACGCACATACCGAACTCAATGCTGAAATACCTGAAACACTTTATACCGCAGTGGCTGAAGTGCTGGCGTATGTGTTTCAACTACGTACATACAATAAAGAAGGTGGTTTCCGTCCTGATGTGCCAAAAGCACTACCTGTGCCAGATGAGTTAGATCCGCACAGTTTGCTACCAGCACCTTATACATTGACCGATGAAGAGGTATTTGCATCATGAACGGCTTCAAACTACCTGCTTGGATGAGCATGCTTGGCAACCGTACGGTTGCCGCACCGCTTATTATTGTATTGCTGTTATCCATGATGATATTACCGCTACCAGCGTTAATACTAGATGCGTTATTTAGCTTTAACATCGCGTTATCAATCATGGTTTTGCTCATTGGCCTGCAAACCAAAAAGGCGCTTGATTTTATTGCCTTTCCAACCGTGTTATTAGTAACCACCATGTTGCGTCTTTCACTCAACGTGGCTTCAACCCGTGTAGTGCTGACAGAAGGCCACACGGGCCCTGACGCAGCTGGCAAAGTAATTGAAGCGTTTGGGCACTTTTTGATTGGCGGCAATTACACGGTGGGTATTGTGGTATTTGTGATTTTAACCATCATCAACTTTACCGTGGTTACCAAAGGTGCTGGCCGTATTGCTGAAGTTGGCGCACGTTTTACCTTAGATGCCATGCCAGGTAAACAAATGGCGATTGATGCTGACTT
>JAKQJQ010000077.1 GCA_029561105.1 Bacteroidota bacterium | reverse complement strand
TGAAATTTGACCGTTTGTAACTTGGTCAATGATGGAAAGTTTGAGATCAAAACCAATCTTTTGATACTCAATTTTTCGACAATGTTGATTCTTTGGGTTCTCCATGGTTTACTAAAAGTGTTTAATTTTTAGTCAACCTATTTTAGGACGATGCAATCTTTTACTGGCCCACACCAATTCTAATGACACCGATGTCAGCTCCAACCACGGAGACCAGGATATTTGGCTCGTGAAATTAGACAGTACGCGCAGCATAGCATGGCAACGCGCGCTGGGCGGCACCAGTTATGACGAGGCGAACGATTTGCTGGTCACCGCAGATGGTGCCGCCTTGGTACTTGGGCAGGTCGATTCGGCCGATGGCGACGTATCAGGAGTGCACGGATTTACCGATATTTGGCTGGCCAGGTTCGACAATCTACTGGCAACCTCGACTTCTGAGGTTCGTGACACCGCCTTGGTTTACCCCAATCCTTTTGATGGCGAGTTAAGCGTTCGTTTGGGCGCGGGTAACCAAAATAGCAGGTTTACTATTCGCGACCTGCTGGGTAAGGAATTACTATCGGGAAAAATGACCAACGATATGCCCATCGACACAAGCCAGCTCACAACGGGAATTTACTTGCTGCAACTCGAAGGATTTAAAAAAGCGATTAAGCTCATCAAAAAATAAAACGATCAGTTTTGCGTATCGTATTTCATCTTGCGCAAAATCCGCATGGCTTCCTTAAAACTCAGATATGCCGCAGGAAAAGGCTTGATTAGTGGTTTGGCATCGGCTAATTTTTGCTTGGCGTCGTCAAATCCGTTGAGGTAACAGATCATGAAAGTCGACGGTAAGTTGTGCAAATCCCGTTGTTCGCGTTCAGACAATGAAATCCCCTTCTGCAATTTGTCAATCAGCGCGAGGTTTGAATTGTAGATGTGAAACAACATCTTGCGGTTGAATTCGGGCGGTTCAAATAACATTTCACGCTCAATCTTGTAATAGCCGTTGTCATAAAAACGGATCGTCTGTTTCTCGAGCGGGTAATAACTCGTCTTGTCGTTGAGCCCAAGCGGCACGTACTCGAGTATCGTAAAACTGTCTTCGTCAAAGGTGATGGTCACGTCGTCCTGTGCAGAATAAAACAGTTTGATCTGCTCGTTGATCAGTGAAATATCCACGCGCGAAAGAAAGGTCTGGTCGCGTACCTTGCGTTGGATTCCGGCCCAGCAAATCACAAACAATTCCTTAAAAACCTTGTATTTGGGCGACATATCCTTGTGCCCGATGTTCATGAAATCGATCACGCCGTCAAGCGTGTAGGCGATGCTGTTGCGCGAATTGTTCTCAATCCCGATTACCGTTTCTGTATTCTGGTAATTCTTCTCAAAAGGCCCGTCAAGCGGAATGGAGTTGCTGCCGATGCGTACAAAAACCGTATTGGCCAAAATGGTGTGGATGCCTTTCTTGAAAGATGAAGTTTTACTCTTTGGTTTGATTGTAACCAGCCCAACCACTTTTTCCTTGGGCAAATTTGGGAACGGCACATTCTCGTACTGTATTTTGGGCGGATTCTCCAGGAAAGCGTTAACGAGGTTCTGGATGCGGCTGTCGTCAAAAAAATCATCGCCCACAATCTCGTTGTCGTGGTCCTCAATACCCACAACGATGTACGAATTGTTCGTCGGGTTTGAATTTGAGAGCGCGCAGATGTGTTTGAGGAACTTGGCTTTCCCTTCGCGTGAATGCAGGTTCAGTTGGCGTTTCTTATCATAAAAGCTGCTCTCATCATTGTGAGCGAGCAGGTTTTTAATAAGGAGCCTTTTGTTGATCATTGATAGGGACTAAGGTACTGAGGCGCTAAGGCACTAAGGTTTTGTATCGAGAATGTTGTTGCCCGATTAAGGGACTTTCGCTCCCATGCTTTCGCTCCAGATGGCAAACCAATCTTCCTTGTCAAGCGTCAGTTCTACGGCTTTCATGAGCGCCTGGATGCGCGCCACATTTACCGTTCCTGCAATTGGGATGACCTTGGCCGGATGACGCAAAATCCAGGAAAGTAAAATCGAATCCGAACCCAAATGGTATTTTTCTACCAGCGTCGCGAGCAGTTTCTTTAACCTTCTGGTTTGGTCAGAATCTTCCCTGAACACGCTGCCCAACGGATTCCATGACATGGGACGGATCTTGTGGATTTGCATATAATCAAAGCTGCCGTCGAGCATCGGCTGGAAATGCGTGGCCGAAAATTGTACCTGGTTGTAACTGACGTCAACTTTCTGTCGGATGAGTTCGGTTTGAGAAGCCGTAAAATTCGACAATCCGAAATCGATGATTTTCCCTTCGGATTGCAATCGTGTAATCGCTTCGGCTATTTCGTCGGCCTGCATCAGCGGGCTTGGGCGATGCAGTAGTAACACGTCGAGGTAATCGGTCCGTAAATTTTTGAGCGAATTCTCGACAGACCACACGATGTAATCCTTCGAATATTCGTAATGCTTCACCTTGTTATCGCGACCTTGGGTGTGTTGGATACCGCATTTAGAAATCAACTGCATTTTCTCACGGCCGATTTTGCTCGCCGCAAACGCTTTCCCGAATTCGGCTTCGGTCGTATACGAACCGTAAATATCGGCATGGTCAAAAGTGGTGACGCCGTTTTCAATACAGAGTTGGATCATGTTCTCCATCTCTTTTGTCGTAAGTTTTTTGTCCCACAAACCCCAGTTCATCGTGCCGGCAATTATGGGCGATAATTTTGTTTTTGTCATGTTGCTGTAATTATTATTTTGAGGCGTTTGTTCATCGCCAACAGTCAATCAAATATACTTCTTAAAAATATAAAAAGGCAATCACAATTTGTCCTTAAAATTAGGGCTTTCGCAGAACTTTTAACCAATTTTTAACATCTTTCCTGTAAAAAAAAATTCAATTTGCACCGTTAATTTTTACCAACAAAACTTACAGTAATAATGGAAGAAACTACAGCCGCTCTCGACATCAGGGCGATTAATGAAAAGATAGAAAGAGAAAGTGCTTTTATCGATTTGCTCAACCTTGAAATGAATAAGGTGATCGTTGGGCAAAAGCACATGATTGAAAGATTGTTAATCGGATTGTTGGGCCAAGGCCATATTCTTCTCGAAGGCGTGCCGGGACTCGCAAAAACCCTCGCCATCAACACACTTTCGCAAGCCGTTCACGGATCATTCAGCCGCATTCAGTTTACCCCTGATTTGCTTCCGGCAGACGTCGTGGGAACCATGATCTACAATATCAAAGCCAACGAATTCTCCATAAAAAAAGGCCCGATTTTCGCCAATTTCGTCCTTGCCGATGAAATCAACCGTGCGCCGGCCAAAGTACAATCGGCATTGCTTGAGGCGATGCAGGAAAAACAAGTCACCATTGGCGATACCACGTTCAAATTAGACAAGCCGTTTTTGGTGCTCGCCACGCAAAACCCGATTGAGCAGGAAGGAACCTATCCGTTGCCAGAAGCGCAGGTAGACCGTTTCATGCTCAAGACCGTGATCGATTACCCAAAAATGGACGAGGAACGACACGTCATCCGCCAAAACCTCAAAGGCAGCTACGAAAAGGTAAATCCGGTGATTTCTGTCGAGCAGATCATTCGTGCGCAGGAAGCCGTCCGTGAAGTGTATATGGACGAGAAAATCGAGAAATACATCCTCGATATCATCTTCGCCACCCGTTATCCTGAGAAATACAAACTCGAAAATCTCAAGCCGCTGATCGCTTTCGGATCGTCACCTCGTGGATCGATCAACCTGGCGAACGCTGCCAAATGCTACGCGTTCATCAAACGCCGCGGTTATGTAATCCCAGAAGATGTTCGCGCCGTTGTTCACGATGTATTGCGCCACAGGATTGGTGTTACCTACGAAGCCGAAGCCGAAAACATCACTTCGGTAGACATCATCAACAAAATCGTAAACGAAGTAGAAGTTCCGTAACATCGGTATTTCCGGGCAGCAAGACTCAACCCTGAACCTTGCACCCTGAACCCTGCACCCTCAAAATGGAAACCAAAGACCTTCTCAAAAAAGTACGTAAAATAGAAATCAAAACCCGAAGATTGAGCGATCACATCTTCTCGGGCGAATACCATACATCGTTCAAGGGTCGCGGAATGACCTTTTCTGAAGTACGTCCGTACCAGTACGGCGACGACATCCGCAACATCGACTGGAACGTCACCGCGCGTTACAACGAGGCGCACGTCAAGGTTTTCGAGGAAGAGCGCGAGCTCACGATGATGCTCATGGTGGATATTTCGGGATCCGAAAGTTTTGGAACCAAGAGCCAGTTCAAGAATGAGATCGTGACCGAGATTGCTGCGACAATGGCTTTTTCGGCGACACAGAACAATGACAAAATCGGGCTGATTTTGTTCTCCGACCAAATCGAATTGTACATTCCGCCCAAGAAAGGCCGCTCGCACGTTTTGCGGATCATCCGCGAACTTATCGAATTCCAACCGCAAAGCCATAAGACCGACATCGCGCAAGCGCTCAAATTCCTGTCGGGCACACAAAAAAAGAAGGCCATCGTATTCATGATTTCGGATTTTATGTCCGAAGATTACGAGCAGACTTTAAAAATCGCGTCTAAAAAGCACGACATTACCGGTATCCGCGTCTATGACCCGCGCGAGGAAAAAATGCCAAACCTTGGGATGGTCTCGATGCTTGATGCCGAAACCGGCCAGACCAGGCTCATCAACACCGGCTCAAAATCCGTGAGGCTGAGCTACGAGAAATACTACCACGACAAGGTGGCGTATTTCAAGGAAACGTTCAGCAAATCGGGTTCGGGCGTAGTAAGCACAAGGGTCGACGAAAGTTACGTGACCAAATTACTCGGCTATTTCAAATCAAGATAAGCGCAATGAAAAACAGTTTCTATCTTTTCGCATTCGCGCTGCTTTCTACTGCGGTTTTCGCGCAGCAAAAGCCCGTTGCCACGAGCATCGACAAAAACAAAAATAAGATTGGTGCCGAGTTTAAGGTGACCTACAAGACATTGGTGGATACCTTATCCAAAGTGGTTTTCCCGAACCTCAAGAATTTCGGTGCGCTCGAAGTCATCCAGTCGTATCCAATTGATACGGTCAAAGACGGCGGGCGTTACGAACTTACCAAGCGGTACGGACTCACGCAATTCGACAGCGGGAAATACACCATTCCCGCCATTAAAATCCTGATCGGCAACAAGCCCGTTTTTACCGACAGCATTAAGGTCGAGGTTTCGCCGGTTGCCGTAGACACGCTTAAGCAGAAACTCTACGACATCAAGCCGATTACCGAGGTACCTTCGAGCAAAAGCTGGCTTTGGAAACTGTTGTTGGTTTTATTGGCTTTGGGAGCAATCGGTTACGGCATTTATTGGTGGATGAAAAAACGCCAAACCAAAAAAATCGAAGAGGAAATCTACAAGACCCCGATTGAAAAAGCCACGAGTTTGCTCAATGTCCTTGAGAAAAAACAGCTTTGGCAAAAAGGAGAAGTCAAGGAATATTATTCGGAATTGACTGATATTGCGAGGAATTACATTGAAGAAGCGATTGAGATCCCGGCGATGGAAAGCACAACATCCGAACTCATAGAAGCGCTCCGAATCGCCTCGATGAAGAAGAAGATGGCACTGTCGCAGGAAACCATCGAGAACCTCGAAAAAGTGCTCAAGCAAGCCGATCTGGTCAAATTCGCCAAATCCAAACCGATGGATTTTGAAATCACCGAAGACCGCAAAAAAATAGAACGCTCAATCATCACCCTTGATAAAGCCATCCCAGAAGTCGTTGAAACCGAAGAGGATTTGCTGCTCAACGAAATGCAACGACAGGAACAACTCAAGATGCAATTGCGCAAAAAACGCA
>JAKQJQ010000071.1 GCA_029561105.1 Bacteroidota bacterium | reverse complement strand
TTCTCAGGAAGAAATAAAAATTGAGGATGATTTTATCCTCATCCGTTTTCAAAATGACGACACTGCCGTTTTTCTCGCAGAAAGGCAAATCCAGCAAGGGCTGATTCAATTTCACTTTGGCATCAAAGGCCGTGCGAAATTTATCTTCAACCAAGGCTCTTACGCTTTGGATCTCAAGGAAGAAAAAGCATTGCTGTTGTACAATCCGCAAAAAGAATTGCCTTTGCATTTAGAGCTCGCCCCGCATTCGTGGGTGATTTCGGTCATCGTCTCGATAAAAAAATTCCATGCACTTTTTTCTACCGAGGCCGACTATATCCCATTTTTGAGCGACGAGAATAAGGACAAGAAATACTATAATGAAAGCGACATCAGCCCGTCGATGGCGATTGTGCTGAGCCAATTGTTTCATTACAATTTGAATCCATCGATTAAAAACCTATACTATAAAGGAAAAGGTTACGAGTTGCTGAGTTTGTATTTCAATCGCTCAGAAGATCCCAATGCCGAGCAATGCCCGTTCTTGGTAGATGAAGACAACGTAATGAAAATCCGCCGCGCCAAAGAAATCGTCATCGCAAACATGGCCGAACCGCCCGGATTGCAAGAACTCGCAGACCAGGTTGGCCTCAACCTCAAGAAACTCAAGATGGGTTTCAAGCAGATTTATGGCGACACCGTTTACGGTTTCCTGTTTGACTATAAAATGGACTATGCGAGAAAATTGCTCGACAGTGGTTCGTACAACGTCAACGAAGTCGGCCTCAAAATCGGTTACAGCACCGGCAGCCATTTCATCGCGGCATTTAAGAAGAAATTCGCGACGACGCCTAAAAAATATTTGATGTCGATTACGCAGTAGTCGAAAGAGAAAAGTCAAAAGTCAAAAGTTGAAAGTTGAAAGTTGAAAGTTGAAAGATAAAAGACGCGACATTAAAATCTAAAAATCTACATTCTAAAATCCATAACCCCGTGAAAGGAGCCTTATTAGTCAACCTCGGTTCGCCCGAAAGCCCAGACGCCAAAGACGTCAAGCCGTATTTAGATGAATTTTTAATGGACAAATACGTCATCGACGTGCCGTTCCTGTTGCGCGCCTTGTTGGTTCGCGGCATCATCCTCAGGAAACGCCCCGAAAAATCCGCTTCGGCCTATAAAAAAATCTGGTGGGACGAAGGTTCTCCGCTCGTGGTCATCTCTAAACGGATGCACAAAAAAGTCGTCGCCCAAACCGATATCCCCGTGTCGTTGGCCATGCGTTACGGCAAACCATCGATCCTTTCGGGCTTGCAGGAACTGCACGATAAAGGTGTCGATGAAGTGTTGCTGTTCCCTTTGTATCCGCAGCATGCGATGGCTTCTACGGTAACCATTTTGGTCTTGGCCGAAGAACTGCGCCAAAAGCATTTCCCCAACATGAAGTTCACGACGGTTCCGGCTTTTTACAACCAACCCGATTACATCAAAAACCTCGCGGATTCGATTCAAAAACAACTCGACGGATTTGCTTATGATCATTTGCTTTTCTCGTACCACGGCATTCCAGAGCGCCACATCCGCAAGACCGACGTGACCAAGTCGCATTGCAAAATAGATGGGCAATGTTGCGTAACGCCTTCACCCGCGCATGAGTTTTGCTACCGTCACCAATGTTATGAAACGACAAGACAGGTTGTTGAATTGCTCGGTATCCCGAAAGAAAAATACAGCCAAACCTTTCAATCCAGGCTTGCTGGCGACAAATGGCTTGAGCCTTACACCGACGTAGAAATCAACAAAATGCCCGAAAAAGGCATCAGGAAACTCGCGGTCGTGACGCCGGCCTTCGTCTCTGATTGTTTAGAGACGTTAGAGGAAATCGCCATGGAAGCCAACCACCAGTTCAAGGAACACGGCGGTGAGGAATTCCTTGCGATTCCTTGCCTCAACGACAGCGACGAGTGGTGTGCTACGGTGAGCAAATGGATTGCGGAATGGGGAAATAAATAACGCAGATTTCACAAATTTCACAGATCATCGTCTCTGTGCCAATCTGCGAAATCTGTGTTTAAAAATAAAAGCATGGAATTGTACAACTATCTCAAATCACTGCACCTCATCTTCGTCATCACTTGGTTTGCCGGGCTTTTTTACATCGTGCGGTTGTTCGTGTACCAGATTGAGGCGGCACAGAAACCATCGCCCGAGCGCGAAATCCTGCAAAAGCAATACAAGATCATGACCTACCGCTTGTGGTACATCATCACCTGGCCGTCGGCGGTGTTGGCGAGCTTGTTTGCTTTTTGGATGCTGTTCTTTACCGAACTCGGCAACGCCTGGCTGCAAATGCCATGGATGCACGTGAAATTGGGATTTGTGTTCCTGTTGTACCTGTACCACCTCAAATGCCACCAGATTTACGGGCAATTACAGCGCGACGAGGTAAAACATACGTCGAATTTCATGCGCTTGTGGAACGAAGGCGCGACGATTATCCTTTTTGCCGTCGTGTTTCTCGTCATTTTAAAAAACGCCGTCAACTGGATTTATGGGGTTGTCGGGATATTTCTTTTTTCGATTCTGATCATGCTCGGATTTAAAATGTACAAACGCATCCGCGAAAAAAACCAGTCGTAAATGCCAAAGAAGTTCAAAATGTCGATGCTTTCGCTCAGGATCAGGATTTTCCTGTCGATGATCGTACTCATTTTGATCGCTTCAATCCTGATGGCATCCATCTCAATCATCCAGTTTAAGAACGAGGCCAAGGATTACCACCAGGAACGGCTCGAACGCAAGGAAAGTGCGATTAAGGAGCACATCCAGTACGTGCTCTCTACGACGACCTACCCGCTCACTTCGCGCAATTTGGGTTTGATCTTTAAGGACAAGATTCATGAACTCGCGCAAATCCACGGGCTTGAGATTAACATTTACAGCCTTGATGGAAAACTGCTTAAATCCTCGAAAGCGTCATTCTCTATCGATTCGGTTTCGCCGCCCATTCCAAAATACATCCTCAAGCTCGTACAATCCTCGATTGAGAAACGCTATGTAGACATCCGCAACATCGACGGCGTGAAGAACCGTTCGTCGTACAGCCAGATCAAGGACGAGAAATTCAAGCCGCTCGGCATCCTCAACATTCCTTATGTAGAAGACGACGGGTTTTACGAAAAGGAACTGCAGGGGTTTCTAATCCGGCTTGGTCAGGTGTATGCGCTGATGCTCGTCATCGCCTTTGCACTCGCTTATTTTCTGTCGACTTATATCACCCAATCGCTCAAGACCATTTCTGACCGACTCAGCGAAACCCGATTGAACCAAAAAAACGAAAAGATTTACCTCAAGGCCAACAGCAAGGAAATCAATTTGCTGATCCAGGCCTACAACCGCATGGTCGACAAACTCGAGCAAAGCGCAATCAAACTCGCCGAAAGCGAACGCGAGGAAGCTTGGCGCGAAATGGCCAAACAGGTGGCGCATGAAATCAAGAATCCGCTTACGCCGATGCGACTCACCGTTCAAAGCTTCGAACGGAAATTCGATGCCAATGACCCACAACTCAAGCAAAAGCTAAAAGATTATTCAGACACCTTAATCCAGCAGATAGACACGATGAGCGCGGTGGCTTCGGCCTTTTCTAACTTCGCCTCGATGCCCGCGCAGCAAAACGAGACGCTCAATGTGGTTGAAGTCGTAGAACTCGCACTCGATATTTTTAATGAAGACGACGTGACTTTTGAAAGTGCCGAACAAGTCATCATCTCAAAAATGGACCGTACGCAACTTATCCGAATTATTACCAATCTTGTTAAAAATGCCATCCAAGCCATCCCGAAAGACCAAGAACACAAACGGGTTTCGGTTCGTGTGGAGCGCGGAGAAAAAGATGTTTTCATTGCCGTTTCTGACAATGGGATTGGGATAGAAGCAGCAAACTTCGGGCGCATCTTCGAGCCCAAATTCACGACCAAAACCAGCGGTATGGGACTCGGTCTTGGAATTATCAAAAACATCATTGAAAATTATAAAGGAACCATTACTTTTGAATCAGAATACGGGAAAGGAACTACTTTTTTGGTTTCATTGCCCATCATTAACGCCTAAAAACCAAACCATGACATACGAAAATATCCTTGTGGAAAGCCAAGACGCAATGGCCACGATTACCATCAACCGACCTTCTAAACTCAATGCACTCAACCGCGACACCATCGCAGAGCTGCACCATGCGTTCAACACTTTGGGGCTCGATGAAACCATCCGCGCCATTGTCCTCACCGGAAGCGGTGAAAAAGCGTTTGTCGCCGGTGCCGACATTGCCGAGTTTGCCAATTTCTCTGTCGAGGAAGGCGCGCAACTCGCCTCACACGGGCAGGAAATCCTGTTCGACTTTGTAGAGAAATTGCGTACGCCGGTAATCGCAGCCGTTAATGGTTTTGCGCTCGGCGGCGGATTGGAACTGGCCATGTCGTGCCACATACGCGTCGCCTCAGACAATGCCAAAATGGGCTTGCCAGAGGTTTCACTCGGCGTGATTCCCGGTTACGGCGGCACACAGCGTTTGCCGCAACTCGTGGGCAAAGGCCGCGCGATGGAGATGATCATGACCGCAGCCATGGTTTCGGCCGATGACGCCTACAGAATGGGACTGGTGAACCACGTAGTTCCGCAAGCCGAATTGCTTGACTTTTGCAACGGCATCGCACAAAAAATCATGAAGAATTCTCCGGTGGCCATTGGCCAGGCCATCAAGGCCGTGAACGCCAATTTTAAGGATGGTGTGAATGGTTTTGAGACTGAGATTAAGGCGTTTGGAAAATTGTTTGGTACGGAGGATTTTAAGGAAGGGACGACGGCGTTTTTGGAGAAGAGGAAGGCGGAGTTCACTGGAAAATAACACCCCTTTCAATCAAGGTTCATCCGGTGCTTTGAACAAACCTTTTGGTTTGCCGCTTACGTTGCAGCCCAACACTTCAATACCGAATGCTACATTTGTTTATTGTGGTTAATATTTCACAAATTTTAAAGTTTGTAGGTCACCATCACCAGACAAGTTCAGAAAGTAAAAGCCGCTTGGTAAATTCCCGATCTCGATGAGATTAT
>JAKQJQ010000054.1 GCA_029561105.1 Bacteroidota bacterium | reverse complement strand
AAAAGGCATCCTGAAAGAGTTGTCAATACTTCCGCACCGGGATAAATTCATTGTTTTGGAGCAAGCGGAAATGCGCATTGCAGCGGATGTGGTTCAGATTGCCAACACGAAGAACAACGAAAAGAAATGAGCGACACCATCACAGTAACCGACAACCACGCCCAATTAGATTGGACTTTCAAGAGGGGTGATACCTTTTTGGAAGAGTTCGCTATTGAGGAAGAGAACGTGGATACGGGAGAATTGGAACCTGTTGATCTGACCGGCTCCACCTTTTCCGCTCCCATTGTGGATAATCGCGGCACGGTACTGGCAACGCTCACTTTAGGCTCAGGTATTACCGTTTTTGGAGACAACAACAACAAACTAAGGCTTCACGTAGTCGCAGTAACGACCGCCGGATGGACTGCCAGTTGTCCCGTTACGCTCACTTTGGTTTGGACGCGCCCGACGACACCCGTAATTGTGAAAACTATAATTGTGGCTAAATTATGAGTTGCGAACAAATACTAAGATTTGAGAAGCCGCAGCAGGTTTTGAAAATGTCGAAGCCTCAATTGACTTTGCGGTTCCCAAAGTGCTTTTCTCCAACACCGGCGGACTTCAAAGCGTATTTTGATTCGCTACCATCTTACGCGAATGATGAAGAGGCGATAGCAGACGGACTTACAACGAACGATCCTTATTGGTTTTCCGAATTAACGGACACCGGAATTTATAACACGCTAAAACGAGTTTCTCCCTTATGAAAAAATTACTATTCCTTTTGCTTCTCATCCCGTTTTTAGGGACCTCGCAAGGCACGTTCACGGCTCCGGTTGGATACAATACCGGCACTCCTACTGCCGCGCCTTCGGGTGTTGGTACGCGTTGGCGTTTTGATTTACTGACGGGCAAAAAATACACATGGCTTCCCGGTTCGATGGCGTGGGATGAAGATGCGGCGGGGATAGATCAGGTATCCGGCTGCGCATCTCCGGCATACACACCCGGTTACAATCAGTCCAATTTTGCGGTAAATTCATGCTCCACACCTGAATTATACCAATACTATTCGAGCGCATGGCACTGTCTGAATTGTGGCGGTGGCACAAATATTTCAGCCGGTTCAGGGATTACACTTTCAGGCACAGCGCCAGACATTACAATAAGT
>JAKQJQ010000051.1 GCA_029561105.1 Bacteroidota bacterium | reverse complement strand
GTGTCTTCGGCCAAAATCAAATCGACTTCCTTGAGGATGCGGATGGCGCGAAAGGTCATGTCTTCGAGGTTTCCGATGGGCGTTGGGACGATGTAGAGTTTTGACATAGCATTTCAATTAAAACACAGATTCCACAAATTTCACAGATTTTTTTCTCTGTGTGAATCTGTGGAATCTGTGGACCCGAGGCTTTAGCCGAACTGGCGAAGCAATCTGTGTTTATTGTTTTTTAAGAAAATTTCTTCTCCACGATTTCCATGAAACGCTCGGCGTATTCCTCCTTGCCGTCCCAATTGTGATAATCGGGCTTGACCATGTTGTCTATGAATGATTTGGCTTCGTCGAAAGTATCAAAAGTCAGGAGTTGCGACAACACGCGGTTGTAATCCTCACTCGAATTGTTGAACAAATGCTTCATGAAAGCCACGCGGTCGTTAAGCCCAATGGTGATGCCTTTGGAAATGCGATCGTTGATGGTATAAGATCTGTCCTCGGTTTTATGGATAGAAATCACAGGCGAATCAGACAAACTTCTCCCAATCGGAATGACATTGTCTGTTTTCTTGATTTCATTTTCTTTTGCCAAATCTTCTGGCGTGACGAATACCGGATCTACATAGCTCGACCCCAAAATGTCCTCAAAGGTAATTTGCGCATTGACATCCTTAAACTCGTCTTTGGCGTCTTCTTTTACTGCTTCTGTAGTTTCATCTTTGGCATCGAACGACAGTTCAAAGGCGGGTTTGAAGAATGAATCTTCGGTTTTCACCGGTTCGGCGACAGGGTCTTCGGGCATTTCGGCTACTTCGGATGTTGGCTCGTCAAGTTCATTTTGGGATTCTTCTTCTGATGATTCCTGGGCCACTTGGGCAGCAGGTTCTTCGTGTATGGGTTGGTCTTGCGGGATTGTTTCTTCTTCGGCGGCAGGCATTTCAGTTTCGGCGGCAACCGGTTCTATTTGCTGCGCTGGCTCGGCTTGCGCGATTTCTTTGGCTTTCAAATCTTCTTTCAAATCTTCGTTTACAGACTCGAAGGCCGCGGTGATTTTTTCCTCGATCTCGGTCTGGCCGATGGTGGGCTTGACGTCGCCCAAATGTTCCTCAACAAATTTAAGGACCGCCAGTTTTTCATAGAGTTTCTGGGTTTCGCTGTAAAGGAGATTGATATCGGATTTATTCTTGAGCTTGAGGATGCGGTGCGCAATGCTGATGAGTTCGGCTTCGAGCTTCTTTTTCATAACTTTTAAAATTACAGTGGGTGAGGCGGTTGGTTTAAAAATAATTCTCGTTCAGGATTTTATTTCCTTGCCCGAACGTCTATCCTGATAAATTTTTCTACTTTTGACAACGGCGTAAATGTAAAAATTTTTATGCCGTTTTGTTGCAAGGCAAAATAAAAAAACCTAATCCTTTTCAAGGCTGAAAATTACGAAATGTTTCTCGAAAATACAGTAAATCATAAAGAACAATTTGGATGGATTGAAGTCATTTGCGGTTCGATGTTTTCGGGCAAGACCGAAGAACTCATCCGACGGCTCAAACGCGCCCAATTCGCCAAGCAGAAAGTAGAAATTTTCAAACCGGCCATAGATACGCGTTACCATGATGAGATGGTGGTATCGCATGACAGCAATGAAATCCGCTCGACGCCGGTTCCAGCCGCGGCCAACATAGCCATCCTCGCGCAAGGCTGCGATGTGGTTGGGATTGACGAGGCGCAGTTCTTTGACGATGAAATCGTAAAAATCTGCAATGATCTGGCTAATTCAGGAATTCGCGTGATTGTCGCCGGACTGGATATGGATTTCAAAGGCAATCCGTTTGGGCCCATGCCGGCGCTGATGGCCACTGCAGAGTACGTGACCAAAGTACACGCGGTTTGTACCCGGACAGGAAACCTCGCCAATTACAGTTTCAGGAAAACCGACAACGAAAACCTCGTTTTGCTTGGCGAAACCGAAGAATACGAACCGTTGAGCCGCGCCGCGTATTTCAACGCCATGTGGACGCAATCGGCACAAGACATTGAAGTAGCCAAAGACCAAAAAGAGCAGTGAGGTGATGTTGTCTCTAAAAAATATCGCCAAGATCCTCCACGCCAATTGGGTGGGAAACCAACCCAACATCTTCATTGAAAACATCTCCATAGACAGCCGATCGTTGCAAAACGGGCCGCAGACGTTGTTTTTTGCCATCGTTGGGCCCAACAATGACGCGCACACTTATGTGGCCGAATTGGTAGCCAAAGGCGTACGCAATTTTGTCGTGACACACCCGATTGCCGAATTTGAGGAGCAAGCGAATTTCCTGGTGGTCAAAGATACGCTGGAGAGCCTACAACATTTTGCAGCCTCGCATAGAAGCTTGTTCGATTTTCCGGTAATTGGGATTACTGGCAGCAACGGCAAGACCATTGTCAAGGAATGGCTCAATTTCCTGCTGAGTCCCGACTACAATATCATCCGAAGCCCAAAGAGTTACAACTCGCAGGTGGGCGTTCCGCTGTCGGTTATTGCCATCAACGAGCAGCACAATCTGGGGATTTTTGAAGCTGGAATCTCTACGGTCAATGAAATGGAGAAACTCGAGACCATCATCCGCCCCACGATTGGAATCTTAACCAATATCGGTTCGGCGCATGATGAAGGTTTTGCCAACATCGGCGAAAAAATCAAACAGAAAGTACAGCTTTTTCAACACGCAAAAGTGCTGATCTACAATAAAAACAAAACGGTCGAGGCATTCCTGAATCCAAAGGTGACGCGCTTTTCGTGGAGTTGCAAAGACGAAAGCGCGAATGTCTTCATCTCGAAGAAATCGGTACTCGACAAGACGCTTTTAAAAATCCGCCATGACGCTGACCTTTTTGACATCAAGATCCCTTTCCAGGACGATGCTTCGGTAGAAAATGCGATACAGTGCATGATGGTTTTACTGCATTTGGGTTACGACCACAAGACGATTGAAAACCGGATGGAATTGCTGTTCCCCGTTGAAATGCGGCTCAAGGTCAAAAACGGAATCAATAATACAACATTGATCGACGACAGCTACAGCTCGGATTTCCAGTCGCTCAAGATTGCGCTCGATTTCCTTGAAAGTCAAAAACAGTACAAGAAGAAAACGCTGATCCTGTCGGATATTTTCCAGAGTGGCTTGTCGGATGAGGAGCTGTATTCTAACGTGTCGCAGCTCGTGATTTCTAACAAAATTGCCCGCGTGATTGGTATTGGCGAGACGATTTCTAAATTCAAGAACAAGTTCCTCAATGCGGTAATGTTTAAAAAAACCGACGACTTCCTGGACGCGTTAGACAGCTTGCCATTCGGGTCTGAAACCATATTGATCAAGGGCGCGCGCACGTTCAACTTTGAGAAAATCGTTGCTGCGCTCGAGGAAAAAACACATGAAACAGTGCTCGAGATCAACCTCAATGCCATTAGCCACAACCTCAACTTCTTCAAATCGAAACTCAAGAAGAAAACCAAGATGATGGTCATGGTCAAGGCTTTCGGTTACGGCAACGGCGGTTTCGAGATCGCCAAATTGCTCGAACACCACAAAGTGGATTACCTGGGTGTGGCTTTTGCCGATGAAGGGATTTCGCTCAAAAATGACGGCATCCAGTTGCCGATAATGGTGTTGAATCCGGAGACGACGAGCTTTGCGTCTATCATTCAGCACAACCTTGAACCCGAGATCTACAGCCTTAAAGGATTGCGCGCGTTCCTTAAAATCGCCGAACAAAAAAAACTAAAGCATTTCCCGATTCACCTTAAAATCGATACGGGCATGCACCGTTTGGGTTTTGAGGAAGAACAAATGGACGAACTCATATCGATTTTAAAGCAAAATAAATCGGTACTTGTGAAAAGCATCCTCTCGCATATGGCCACAAGCGACGATTTGCAGCACCACGAGTTTGCCTTGTCGCAGATTGATTTGTTTGAGCGTTTGTCGTCGCAAATCATGGCCGAATTGCAGATCAAACCCATCCGTCACATCTTAAATACGTCGGGGATCAGCAATTTCCCGAAAGCGCAGTATGATATGGTGCGTTTGGGAATCGGGCTTTACGGGATTTCGAACGATCCGGATGAACAGCCGATGCTTGAAAATGTGGGGACACTCAAATCAATCATTTCACAAATCCGTACGATTGAAAGCGGTGAAAGCGTGGGTTATGGCCGTCGATTCATGGCTAGCAAAACCACTAAAATTGCTACCATTCCGATTGGTTATGCCGATGGCATTTCGCGGCATTGGGGTAATGGAGTAGGTTATCTCACCATCCACCAACAAAAAGCACCGATTGTTGGAAGCGTTTGCATGGATATGCTCATGGTGGATATTTCGGACATTCCTTGTAAAGAAGGCGACCAGGTCGTGATTTTTGGCGAAAGCCCGACTGTGGTTGAGATGGCGAAAAAACTCGATACCATCCCTTATGAGATACTTACCGGAATTTCGCAACGTGTCAAACGAATTTTCTACAGAGAGTAGATAAAATTTAAGAAAAAGGCTGCAGTTATTCTCTTTTTTTAGCTAAATTCGTTACCAGATAAACTCAATTTTAACCTAAAACAAACAATTTATGGGAATGATGTCAGAATTCAAGGATTTTATAGCCAAAGGAAACGTAATGGATTTGGCTGTCGGAGTGATTATTGGTGCCGCATTCGGGAAAATCGTGTCTTCTTTGGTTGAAGATGTTATTACACCGGCTTTACTCACGCCAGCGCTCAAGGCTGCGCAACTCGAAAACATCGAACAGCTCAAAACCGACGGTGGCATTTTATACGGGAAGTTCCTGGCTGCCACAATCGGATTCATCGTTATCGCGTTTGTAATCTTTTTATTGGTTAAAGGCGTAAACGGAATGCGCAAGAAAGAAGAAGCCGCTCCTGCCGCTCCTCCTGCTCCAACCAACGAAGAAAAGTTGCTCATGGAAATCCGCGATGCGCTTAAAAACAGATAAGTTCCGCTACATTATATATTCATTGTCTCACTTAAACCGTCCGCACCCTTGGACGGTTTTTCTTTTTGCAAAGGCTGCAGGGAATTACTTTTCTGGTTACTTTTGTACTTCAAAAATCTCTAACTCCTAAATAAAAATATATGAAAGTTGCTGTAGTTGGCGCTACCGGAATGGTAGGCGAAGTAATGCTCCAGGTTTTGGCCGAAAGGAATTTTCCGGTGACCGAACTCATTCCCGTGGCATCCGAAAAATCGGTAGGAAAAGAAATTGCTTTCAAGGGAAAAAATTACAAGGTCGTAGGCATGCAAACCGCAGTGGATATGAAGGCAGACATCGCACTGTTTTCGGCCGGAGGAAATACCTCGCTCGAATGGGCGCCAAAATTTGCCGCGGCAGGGACTACGGTCATTGACAATTCGTCTGCGTGGCGGATGGATCCTACAAAAAAACTCGTCGTCCCTGAAATCAACGCTTCGGAATTGACAAAAGCCGACAAAATCATCGCCAATCCCAATTGCTCAACGATACAAATGGTGATGGTATTAGCACCGTTACACCAAAAATATAACATCAAACGTGTAGTGGTCTCGACCTACCAATCGATTACGGGAACCGGAGTAAAAGCCGTGCAGCAGTTAGAGAATGAATATGCAGGAATCAATGGCGAGATGGCCTACAAATATCCCATCCACCGCAACGCCATTCCGCAATGCGACGTTTTTGAAGAGAACGGCTACACCAAGGAAGAGATGAAACTGGTGCGTGAAACACAGAAAATCATCGGCGACAAAACCATCGCCGTGACTGCTACTGCCGTGAGGATTCCGGTGGTAGGCGGCCATAGCGAAGCGGTGAATGTTGAATTTACTCATGATTTTGACCTGGGCGAAGTGCGAAATATTTTGCACCATACACCAGGCGTGGTCCTCCAGGACAATACCGACACGTATACTTATCCGATGCCGATGTACGCGCACGGCAAAGACGAGGTATTCGTGGGCCGCATCCGTCGCGACGAGAGCCAACCCAATACCATCAATATGTGGATTGTAGCCGACAACCTCAGGAAAGGTGCTGCCACCAACACCGTGCAGATTGCCGAATACCTGGTGGCCAACAAGCTGGTATAAAAAAGAGCGCTTTAGGGCGCTCTTTTTATCTTTATTTCCTGTTATTATAATTCTTCCCTAAGGATTACTTTATAGTTTGCGTTGGTAATGTTGATGACGCCCGAAATGTCGTCCACATTATAAAGTTTGCAATTCAGAGTACCAACGATGGTTTTGATTTTTGCGCTTCCTCCGGCTTCGATGCCTTGTGTAGCACTGGTAACGGTAAAAGTACTCCCTGTCTGGCTTCCGTACGCTGAATTGTATTGGTTTCCGTTCTTTTCGTAATTGACTTCAACACCTTTGAGGTGAGAATCATCTTGCGCCTCAGTAAGGTAATTGGTTGGGACACCATTCACCTTCCCTCTAAAATAAGCGACACCGGCAGCAGGCGTGGGTATCACAGGAATTGGAGTTGTCGTCGTTTGAACTACACGGGAGTATGAGTATTGGCAAGGCCGACAATAGTAATTATTTCATGACTTGTTTTAGTCGATTAGGCTGCAAACAAAGTTTAACTTTACTGTAAGGCAATTTTTTCTACTACAAAGCCTTTTTCGTCGGCGCCCACTAAATTCTTCCTTAATTTTTGTTAAAGCAGTTATTCTAAGCCATAGGCTTGCTATATTTGGGCCAATGAAAAAATATGTAGCTATACTCAATATTTCGCTGCTGCTGTCGGTGCTCTCATCGATAGTCTTTCCGGCAACGCATGCCTTTGAGCACATCATTGCTACATACTCTACCAACCAATGCATCCATAAGGTAGAAAAGGGAAAACCGCAATTTACCCATGAACACAGTCACTTGGATCATTGTTATCTCTGCGAATTTAGTCTGGGTAATTTTGTCGCTCCCGAAATTGCGGGTATTTCATTTTTTTCTACACACCAAAAAATCCCCTACTTTTTTACCATTCCTGAAACGCCCTGTTCTTTTTCGGGCATTTCCTATTCGCTGCGAGGCCCACCCACTGCTTAAAAATTAATACACACTTGTGCTCATTCCTCAACGGGAATGGGTTATTCGTTTATTTATTTTTGAACAGAAAATGCAGCAAAAAAAAGTATTCCTGTATTGCGTACTGTTTTACTGCGGTGTTGGATTCGCTCAATTCCGTGTCAATGGTCGTGTGACCACCGACAAAGACATTCCGCTGGCTGGCAGCCACATCCACATTGGGCCTAAAACGGTTTCATCCGACGATACCGGGAATTATCTGGCACCTGACATCCCGGCCGGAAAAGCGCGTATCTATGTGTCCTACCTGGGTTACAAATCCATAGATACACTGGTTGTGATAAATGATGACCTGAACTTTGATTTCAAACTCAAAGAGAACATCACCAGCCTAAACGAGGTAGGTGTCGTACGCACCAATAATACGCACAACGCATCGATGCGCGAACAACGCATTAGACAAGAGACCATAGAGAAATACAGTAGCCAGACGCTAGGCGACGCGCTAAAGGAAGTACCTGGAATTTCCAGCCTCAAAACCGGAAGCACGGTGGTAAAGCCAATCATTAATGGTTTGTATGGCAGTCGGGTTGCTGTCATCAGCAACAATGTGAAGCTCGAAGACCAGCAATGGGGAACAGAACACGCACCGAATTTTGATGTCAACGCAGCGGGAAAAATCACCGTTATCAAGGGTGCCTCAGGCTTGCAGTATGGAGGCGATGCCGTTGGCGGACTGGTCATTCTCGAGCCGTTGGCTTCTGTTCGTGATACGTTGTTTGGGAAATCGATTGCAACCCTGTCTTCGAACGGAAGGGGCGGAAGTATTAGTTCCAGTCTCCACAAAGGCAATCAGTATGGTTGGAGCTGGAATGCCTTAGGTACTTTCAAATACATGGGCGATCGCCAGGCGCCCGACTATGTTTTGTCTAATACCGGAAACCGTGAGGCCAATTTTACGGGCGATGTGAAATTTGCCCGTAAAACATATGATGCCTCTATTTTCTACAGTTTCTACAATGCCGAAATCGGTATTCTGGGCGCGTCGCATACGGGAAACGTGACCGATTTGTACAATTCCATCAATAACCATGTCCCTGCCGTGGTGAATGATTTCACGTACACCATTGGCAACCCAAAACAACAGGTTAACCATCAATTGGTTAAAGCCGCGTTGACTCGTTATTGGGACGACACAGGATCACTCACTTTCCAGTATGCGTATCAATTTAACAAGCGCAGGGAATTCGATGTAAGGCGCGGCGACTATAGCAATCTGGCCGCCCTTGATCTGGAACTTCTAACACATACCGGCCAGATCGATTACAAAAGGAAATCGCAAAATTGGGCTTTCAAAGCGGGGATTAGCGGTAGTTACCAACACAATTTCGCCAACCCCGATACCAAAGTACGCCCTTTGATCCCAACCCACGAAAAGTTTGACACTGGGTTATATGGCATCTTTAATTATGACTTTTCGGATTCCTTTATCGTTGAATCGGGCATCCGTTACGATTTTTCAAAGATTGACGCCATTAAATTTTACCAGAAGTCACGCTGGGCCGAACGCGGTTACGACACCGAATTCTCGCGTTTTATTTTTGGAGAACAGAGCAGCCAATGGTTGACAAAGCCTTCTTTTACATTTCATAACCTCTCTGCAAGTGTTGGTTTTCGCAAGCAATTTCACCACGATTGGGACTGGTATGCCAACGCAAGCCTGGCGTCGAGAAACCCAAATCCGTCAGAATTGTTTAGCGACGGCTTGCACCACGCTACCGGAATCATCGAGTTGGGCGAATTGCGGCTCAATCAGGAGAAAGCCTTCAAACTGTCGACTACGGTACAAAAAAAATGGAATTTGTTCTCGATCGATATCAATCCTTACCTCAACCTAATCCAGGACTATATGTTCTTGCAGCCCGTTGGTTTTGAAACCACCATCCGCGGGGCTTTCCCGGTTTGGGAATACCGCCAGACCAATGCCCGACTGGCTGGACTTGACCTCCATTCCAGGTTGCAACTTTCACCGCGTTGGACCCATGATTTTACTGCCGCTTTTGTTGCCGGACGAGACCTGAGTGAAAACGAAGACCTTATTGACATGCCGCCAACCAATCTGGTCAACAAGATTCAATACGCTCGAAAAGACTGGCACGCGTTGGTTTTAGAGTTGAAGAGTGAGTGGGTTTGCAGGCAAAACCAGTACCCTATGAATAACTTTGAAACCAATATTATAGTAGATGGACTGCAGGTACCCGTAGTTGTCGATATCAGCACACCGCCGCCTGCCTACCATTTGTTGCATTTTTACTCTGAAGTAAAGGTAAAAGTCGTGGGCAAGACCAGCGCAGTCATTGCCTTTTCTGTTCAAAATATCCTAAACACCAGTTACCGGGACTACCTGAACCGTCAACGCTTTTTTGCGGATGAAAGCGGCAGGAACTTCCAAATTCAATTAAAAATTAATTATTAAAACATGAAGATTATGAAAAATATCCAAACCTCATCACTTGCCTTGTTGGCACTCACTTTTTTCTCTGCTTGTAGCAATGACGACAATCCTGCGGTATATATACCGGTAAATGAAGAAGAAGTCATCACTACAGTAACCACTACCCTAACCAATGGCTCAGACGTGGTGACGCTCACTTCGCGCGATTTGGATGGTGACGGCCCCGATGCACCTGTGGTCACCGTCTCGGGACCGCTAAAGAAAAACACGGTCTATACAGGCGCCGTTACGTTCCTCAATGAGTTGGCCACACCGACAGACAATATTACCGCAGAAATAGAGGAAGAAAGTGACGAACACCAGATTTTTTACCAGGCACCTGCGACATTTGGATCATTCGCCTATACCGACACCGATGTCAATGGTAAACCCTTGGGGCTGAATTTCACTTTTACTACTGGTACTGACAACGTCTCGGGAGATTTAATAATTACCTTGATTCACGAACCAAATAAAAATGGCGCAGGCGTTTCTGACGGAGACATAACCAATGCCGCTGGTTCTACCGATGCGCAAGTCATTTATCCAATTATAATCGCTGATTAAAAAAATGATTAAAAAAGCCCGGCAATCTGCCGGGCTTTTCTGTTTAGAAACGATTGTCTCCGTCGAGTAAGTTTCCCAATCCACCAAGGAGGCTACCTTCCTCACGGCTGCTTCCGCCGTTTTTGGGTGCCGAGGCGATGATCCGGTCGGCCAAACGGCTAAATGGTAGCGACTGTACGTAAACTGTTCCCGGTCCGCGGAGCGTAGCAAAGAACAATCCTTCACCACCAAATATGGAGTTGCGGATGCCTCCGATGAATTCAATGTCGTAGTCAACATTTTGGGTAAAGCCTACAATGCAACCCGTATCGACCTTTAGGATTTCACCGGCAGCAAGTTCCTTTTTGGCCAAGGTGCCTCCCGAATGTACGAACGCCATACCATCGCCTTCTACTTTTTGCATGATGAACCCTTCACCTCCGAACAATCCGCGGCCAAGCTTTTTAGAGAATTCGATACCTACCGAAACGCCTTTGGCCGCACATAAAAACGCGTCTTTCTGGCAGATGAACTTGCCGCCAAATTGGGTGAGGTCTATCGGTAAAATCTTTCCAGGATACGGCGAGGCGAAACAAACTTTACTTTTGCCCGAATTCTGGTTGGAATAAGCCGTCATGAAAAGGCTTTCTCCGGTAAGGACGCGTTTGCCAGCGGAGAGAATTTTTCCGAAAATGCCGGTTTCCTGGCCTGTTCCGTCGCCAAAGATGGTTTGCATTTGGATGCCGTTGTCCATCATCATGAAACTGCCCGCTTCGGCGATGACGACTTCCTGTGGGTCGAGCTCAATTTCGACATATTGCATTTCTTCGCCGTAAATGTGGTAATCTATTTCGTGTGCTTGCATGATTGGTACGTTTTATTGATTGATTCGTAAAATTATTTTAAAAAAAAATAGCACGCAATACGAAAGAATCTTTTCACAATCCGACGGCATAATGTTTAGTATTTTATATTTTTTATCTGCTTTAATTTATTAATTTAGGAACATCTTTAAAGTATTCTATAAACGATAAAACAAACGGTATGAATTCACAATTTACAATGCTTATCAGAATCATCTTAGGAATCACGCTTGTTGTGTTTGGAAGCAACAAGTTTTTGCACTTCATTCCGCTTCCGCCTCCAACGGGTTCGGCGGCTGATTTTATGGATTCACTGGGTGCGACGGGCTACATTTTCCCGTTTGTAGGACTGCTCGAAGTGGTTATCGGCGTTATGCTGCTGCTCAAAAAATGGGTAGCTTTTGCCTTGATTTTGCTTGCGCCGATTTCAATCAATATCTTTTTGTTTCATATGTTCCTGGCCATTCCGGGCATGGGCATCGCCGTAGTGGTGTTACTTTTTAATATAATTCTAATTTATAAGCACTGGAAACAGTACACTCCGTTGTTTCATTGATGGTTTTAGTCCCAAAAAAAGCCTCCTGATTGAAGGCTTTTTTGTTTTCAGTAGTCGAGCTTAACCGCCTGTATTCCGTGAATGATGCGGCTTTTCTTGCGATTGATTTTTGCCGAAGAGTTGGTTGCCGTAAACTTCCTTGGATTGGGCAAGATGGCTGCAATCCCGGCCGCCTCCATTTTGGTAAGATTCACGGCGTCCTTACGGTACCAATAACGCGACGCTTCTTGTGCGCCATAAACGCCATCGCCCATTTCAATACTATTGAGATAGACTTCCATAATGCGCTCCTTGCCCCAGATGAGTTCAATGAGCACCGTAAAATACGCCTCGAGTCCTTTACGGAGGTAACTTCTGCCCTGCCACAGGAATACGTTCTTGGCGGTTTGCTGCGAAATGGTGCTGCCGCCGCGCAATTTGCGGCCTTTCTCATTGCTCTTCATCGCTTTTTGGATGGCATCGAAATCGAAGCCGTAGTGCGTTAGGAAATTGGCGTCTTCGCTGGCTATCACCGCTTTCTGCAAGTTGGGTGAAATTTCCTCGAGCGGAACCCAGTCGTGGCTGCATACCATGTCGTTGCCATCTATGGCATTTTCAACCGCACGGGTCGCCATGAGCGGTGTCCAGGGGATTGGCACCCATTTGAAGAAGATCACCAATACAACAGACACTGCTAAAAACCAAAGCATCGCCTTCTTAATCCAGCGCCATATTTTTTGTATTCTTTTTTTCATATCAGTTCTGCCAGTTCGGTTCCTATTAAACTCCCTATTGCAACGCCCATGCCGCCGAGCCTTACACCGCAAAACACATGCTCGGACAATTGCGACACGATCGGCGTTTTGCTAGAACCGATTCCCATGATGCCGCTCCAACGGTGCGCAATGGTGTATTCGGTATCGGGTAAAATTACTGTTTTCAGTAAATCTTCGAGCCTTTTCTGGATGATTTCGGTCTGGCCGAATTGCGTCGTGGTTTCCGCTTCAAAATCAAGGTTGCGGCCTCCGCCAAGCAGGATTCGGTTGTCAATATTCCTAAAATAGTAATACCCTTGATCGAGATGAAAGGTTCCTTTGATGTCGAGATTGGGTATGGGCGCTGTTATTAAAACTTGGGCGCGTGCTGGTTTCACCGACCCATTTGTCAATTCGGACGCAAAACCGTTGGTAGCAAATAAGAGCTTTTTGGTCTTGAAACTGAAATCATCGAGCGCAACAGAAACCCCGTCGGTATTTTCAGCAAACGCGCTAACTGTTTGCTGGTTGAGAATCAGAATGTTTTGAACAACGGCTTCTTTGAGCAAGGCTTGCATCATCAAACCGGTGTCGATCTGCGCCTCAAACGGATTGAAGACGACATAGTCATGGATGCCTTTGAACCCAAAACGGTCGACTTCTTTGGCAAAAACATCGGCTTTGAAAAGCGGCCTGAGGATTTCGTTGATGAAAGGCAATTTGGCCGTGCATTCGTTATAGCTGCTGGAATCCTCGTTAAGAAAGAGCTCATAGCCGCCATACGGGCGAAAATCAATCGTGGCATCACCAAGCCTTTTGCGCAGCAATTGCAATCCGCGCCAGCGTTTTTGAATCAGCGCGAGCACCTCTTCCTCCGAATGGATTTTAAGGTCATCGACAATTTCCGAAAGACTCCCAAAGCACGCAAAACCAGCGTTTTTTGTACTCGCGCCTTGCGGCAACATGCCTTTTTCAATCACAAGAATTTTGCTGTCAGGAAACCGTTCGCGCAAGCGTAAAGCCGCGTGTAGCCCAACAATACCGCTGCCTACAATCGTATAGTCGACTTTTGAAAACCAACTGTTAAGTTCCCAGTAACTTAGATTCATCCGAAAATTTTTGATAAAAATAACTTTTTTTGGAGTAGGTAAAACGTAAGAAAAGTCATTTTATTTAAATAAGATAATCTTACTATTTTTAGTTTATACTTGCGCATCTTTCAAATTTAATCGATGTAGTTTGTCGATTTGTTAATTAATTTATGGAAACTGTTGATTAACGGTTAAAATTAATTTTATGTTTGACCGCTAATTTTAACCTAACCCATTTACACCAAATCATGAAAAACAAATTACTTTCGATTGCACTGCTTGCAATCACTAGTTTTTCCTTTGCCCAAACAGGAAGAACACTATGGAAGTCGACCGTGAAAAACCCAGAAGCGGTAACGGTTGCCAACAAAGAAAACATTCTCAATCCGCGTTTATTTTCGCTTGACGTGAACCAACTCAAACAAAATTTGAGAACGGCACCCAGCCGTTTTGCATCAAACCGCAGCGGAATCGTGGTTACTTTTCCCAACGAGAACGGCCAGCTTGAAAGCTTCCGCGTGAAGGAATCCTCCAATATGGCGCCCGAACTAGCAGCAAGGTATCCAGACATCAAATCTTACATGGGTCAAGGGATTGACAATCAGGCTTCTACGATCTATTTCAGCATATCGCCGCTTGGTTTCCAGAGTATGGTGATCAAGTCAGACCAATCGGCTGTGTTTATTGAGCCTTACACCACCGACAGGAGTTCTTACGCCGTGTACCGTAAATCGGATAAAATGGCCACAATGAACCGTTTTGAATGCCGTGTGATTGACCAGGCACAAGAAGAATCTGGCGTTTCTGCTGCACGCCCGAATGCTGATGATGCGTTGTTACGTACTTTCCGTCTTGCGATGTCGGTAACGGGTGAATACACCGCTTATTTTGGCGGAACTAAGGCTTTGGCTTTGGCTGCGATCAACAATACGATGACGCGTGTCAATGGTGTTTTTGAAAAAGATTTCTCGGCGCGCATGGTTTTGATTGCCAATACCGACACCGTAATCTACACCAGCGCTTCTACCGACCCGTATTCTGCCGCAGCAACCGGATCGGGCGGCGCCTGGAACCAGGAATTACAAACGACACTGACCAACAATATTGGTAACGCGAACTACGACATCGGGCATTTATTTGGCGCTTCGGGTGGCGGCGGAAACGCGGGTTGCATTGGTTGTATCTGTACCAATCCAACGGCTTCGGTTCCGTTGGGGAAAGGAAGCGGATTTACGTCGCCTGGTGATAATATTCCTTCAGGAGACAATTTCGATATCGATTATGTGGCGCACGAAATGGGCCATCAGTTTGGCGGAAACCACACTTTTACACACAGCAACGAAGGTACCGGTGTTCAGATGGAACCTGGAAGCGGATCTACCATTATGGGGTATGCAGGTATTACTTCTGTGGATGTACAGCCGCATTCTGACGCGTATTTCCATGCAGTCAGCATCCAACAAATCACCAACAATATCAAGGCAAAAACCTGCTCGGTAAATACCGCAACAGGCAATTCTATCCCGACGGCTGCCGCAGGTTTGGATTACACCATCCCAAAAAGCACTCCTTTCATGCTTACCGGAACAGCCACCGACGCCAATGGTGACGCGCTAACCTACAACTGGGAACAAATGGATTCACAGTCTAATGCGACTGCTCCGAATGCCACTAAAACGAGCGGTGTAAACTTCAGGTCTTATACTCCGGTGACAACGCCTACCAGGTATTTCCCCAGAATGGCTTCGGTTTTGACCGGCGCCACAACAACGGCAGGATCAGAAGTAACTGTTGAGGCTTTACCGTCTGTCGCGCGCAGCATGAACTTTAGATTTACCGTTCGCGACAACCGCGCCGGCGGCTCAGGAAACAACAGCGACGATATGATTGTAACGGTAAACGCTACAGCGGGACCTTTTGCAGTAACTGTACCCAATACTGCAGTTTCATATGCAGGCGGTTCTTCTCAGACCATCACCTGGAACGTGGCCGGAACCACAGCAAACAACGTAAACTGCGCCAACGTAGACATTCTAATTTCTACCAACGGCGGAACAACTTGGTCTACTTTGTTGGCGGCTACTCCAAACGACGGAACGCAAGCCGTAACGATCCCCAATACTCCGGGAACCACCAACCGCATCATGGTTAAAGGAACCAACCATATTTTCTTTGACGTTTCTAACACCAATTTTACGATTACTGCCGGAAGCACCGATACCGTTGCGCCATCTGCCCCAACAGCGCTGGCTGCTGCAGGAACTACACAAACTGCTACCAACTTATCCTGGACCGCGTCTACCGACAATGTGGGCGTAACCGGATATGATGTATACCAAAATGGCGTGTTCAAAGCCAACACGGCCTCGACTACCTATGCAGTGACCGGGCTGGCCGCTTCTACTGCTTACACTTTTTACGTAATCGCAAGAGATGCTGCAGGAAACTCTTCGGCTGCAAGTAACACGATAAACGTTACTACATTGGCACCAGTTGTTGACACAACTGCGCCTTCTGCACCTACTGCTCTTGCCGCTTCGGGAACTACCGCGACCACTACCAATTTATCGTGGACAGCTTCAACAGACAATGTGGGCGTTACCGGTTATGACGTATACCAAAATGGTGTATTCAAAGCCAATACCGCCGCTACAACTTACGCCGTGACCGGTTTGACTGCTTCTACCGCTTACACCTTTTATGTCATTGCGAAAGACTCGGCAGGAAATGCTTCGACTGCCAGCAATACCGTAAACGTGACGACAACAGCAGTAACTATTTCTTATTGCGCGTCGCAAGGAAACAGTACTGCCGATGAAAAAATCGGCAAAGTGGTTTTGGGAACCATCAACAACACTTCTACCGGAACGGCTGGTTACGAGGATTTCACTGCACAGTCAACCAATCTAACCAGAAGTGCCTCGGCCACCATAACGGTTACTCCGTCTTGGACTGCAACCACCTATGCAGAAGGTTACGCCGTATTCATCGACTACAACCAGGATGGGGATTTTGCTGATGCAGGCGAAACCGTTTGGACCAAAACTGCAGCTACCACTACTCCGGCTACCGGATCATTCACGGTTCCTGCCACTGCCACTTTGGGTGCAACAAGAATGCGTGTCTCTATGAAATACAATGCGATTCCTACTGCTTGTGAGACTTTTTCTTACGGACAAGTAGAAGATTATACTGTAAATATTGTAGCCGGCACTCCGGATACAACCGCGCCTACTGCTCCAACGAGTTTGGCAGCCTCGGGAACCACCTCGTCTACAACCAATCTATCCTGGACCGCTTCGACTGATAACGTGGGTGTTACCGGTTATGACGTATACCAAAATGGTGTTTTCAGGGCAAATACCGCAAGTACTACTTATGCCGTTACCGGACTTACTGCTGCTACCGCATATTCGTTTTATGTCATTGCAAAAGATGCTGCTGCAAACGCATCTGCTGCAAGCAACACCGTAAACGTTACCACGACTTCTGCAACTGTCACTTATTGTACTTCGCAAGGCAACAGCACTGCTGATGAGAAAATAGGAAAGGTGGTTTTTGGAACCATCAACAACACTACTACGGGAACCGCCGGATACGAGAATTTTACGGCCTTGTCCACTAGTGCCACGCGTGGTTCGGCTTACACGATTACCATCACGCCATCCTGGACAGCCACTACTTACAACGAAGGTTACGCCGTATTCATTGACTACAACCAAGATGGCGACTTTGCCGATGCAGGAGAAACGGTTTGGACCAAAACAGCCTCTAAAACTACTCCAGTTACCGGTAGCATTACCATTCCGGCAACCGCGTCATTGGGTGCAACCAGAATGCGCGTTTCAATGAAATACAACGCAGTGCCAACCGCTTGTGAGGCATTCTCTTACGGACAAGTTGAAGATTACACCGTAAACATTGTGTCAACGGCCAGAGAAACAGAAAATGAAATGGCATCTTTAGACATCAGCCTTTACCCGAATCCGGTTAATGGAGCAATGTTGAACGTTTCTGGCACCGACGAGGCAACCTATAAGATTTACAGCATCTTGGGTCAGCAAATGGCACAAGGAAAAGTAGACAATGGAATGATTCCGGTTTCGCAAATCCAAGCCGGCACTTACCTGATTGAACTTACTTCTAAAGGCCAAACGGTTGTGAAGCATTTCATCAAACAGTAAATTTTGTAACAAACTGTAAAAAGCTACCTCTAATCGGGGTAGCTTTTTTTTTGAAAAAATGTTTACTTTTAGGCCTCCTTGAAAACCATTCGAATCCCTGTTAAAATCAATGACCATGAATAAAAAAAACCTGTTTGCAATCTTAATCCTGATCAGCGTGAATGCTATGGCACAAAATCTCATGTCGCCCGAACTGTTGTGGAAACTCGGAAGAGTCACCGTCTTGGCAATCTCAAAAGACGGAAAAAACATCGTCTACAAAGTGGCGACACCTTCTATTGAAGAAAACAAAACCAATTCAAAATATTATACCATTCCGGTAAACGGAGGCAATGCAACCGAAGTCAAGGATAGCAAAGCAATCGTCGCCGACAAGAATGTATCGCCCAACGGGAAATATACCGTTTACCACGAGGAAGTCAAACTCGAAAAGGTTTTGGGCAAGGATTACTACCCAAATCTCGATAAATCGACTGTGCAAATCTACAACGCACTTGACTATCGCCATTGGGACAAATGGAACGAGGGCAAATACAACCATGTTTTTTACAAGGAAAACACCGCCGGCGCGAAGGGAATCGACCTCATGAAAGACGAACCATTCGACAGTCCGCAGAAACCGTTTGGCGGCGACGAGGATTACATCTGGTCTCCCGACAGCCAAAGCATCTTGTATGTCTGCAAGAAAAAATCGGGAACCGCTTATGCGATTTCTACCGATACCAATATCTACGAGTACAACCTCGAAACCAAACAAACCCGCAATCGCACCGAAGGCAATGCGGGCTACGACATGTCACCGCAGTTTTCCCCTACCGGAAACCTAAGCTGGTTGCAGATGAAACGCGATGGTTATGAAGCCGACAAGAATGACATCATCGTGGATTTTAAAGGCATGAAAATGAACCTTACCGCCAACTGGGACGGAACCGTAGAGCATTTCAAATGGAGCCCCGACGGTAAAAAGGTTTTCTTCACCGCCGCAGTCGACGGGACCAAACAACTTTTTGAAGTTAATTTTCCGGGACTGACCAAAATTGCCATTACAGTACGTCAGGTCACCAAAGGCGAATTTGACGTGACCGATATCTTTGGATTTTCTGGCGATAACGCCATTGTCACGCGTAACGATATGAACCGCGCGCCTGAAATCTACACTTACGATTTGAAGAAAAACACTTTCAAACAAATCACCAATATCAACAGCGACACCTATAATTCACTGGCATTGAGCAAAACCGAACGCCGTTACGTGACCACCACTGATGGTAAGAAAATGCTCGTTTGGGTGATTTTGCCGCCCAATTTCGACCCTTCGAAAAAGTATCCAACCCTGTTGTATTGCCAAGGCGGGCCACAATCGCCACTCACACAGATGTATTCTTTCAGATGGAATTTTCAATTGATGGCTGCTCAAGGCTACATTGTCGTAGCGCCCAACCGACGCGGAATGGCGGGACACGGAGTGAAGTGGAATGAAGATATCAGCAAAGATTGGGGCGGACAAGTAATGCGCGATTACCTCTCAGCAATCGACGAGGTATCTAAAGAAAGTTATGTGGACAAGTCGCGCTTGGGTTGTGTGGGGCCAAGTTTTGGCGGCTATTCTGTTTATTACCTCGCCGGCATCCACAACAATCGCTTCAAGACCTTTATCTCGCATGATGGCGTATTTAACCTACAAAGTATGTATGGAACCACCGAGGAAGTATTCTTCAACAACTGGGATCACGGCGGACCTTACTGGGATAAAGGCAATGTGGCGGCGCAAAAGGCCTACAATGAATTCAACCCGATCAACAATGTAGACAAATGGAATGCACCCATTTTGATTATCCAGGGCGGCAATGATTTCAGGGTACCCATCGGCCAAGCGCAGGAAGCCTTCCAGGCGGCGCAATTACGCGGCATCAAAAGCCGTTTGGTGTATTTTCCTGATGAAAACCACTGGGTACTCAAACCGCAAAATGCGCAGATCTGGCAAGGCGAGTTCTTCAAATGGCTCAAAGAAACCTTATAAATCAGAAAACGCAATTAGATAAAACAAAAAAGCCTCATTTTCATGAGGCTTTTTTTATTCGGGATCGTTCATTTTGAAGGTATCCATAAAGGCGGTGGTGTAGTCTCCGGCTACGTAGCGCGGATCGTCCATGAGTTGCCTGTGGAATGGGATCGTGGTTTTGACCCCTTCGATTACGAATTCATCCAACGCACGTTTCATCTTGCTGATGGCTTCCTCGCGGGTTTGCGCCGTTGTAATGAGTTTGGCAATCATCGAATCGTAATTTGGCGGAATCGTGTACCCTGCGTAAACGTGGGTGTCGAGACGAACACCGTGTCCGCCTGGAGCGTGGAGCGTGGTGATCTTCCCTGGTGACGGGCGGAAATCATTATACGGATCCTCGGCATTGATACGACATTCTATGGCGTGCAATTGTGGCAAGTAGTTTTTTCCTGAAATCGGCACACCGGCAGCGACCAATATTTGTTCGCGAATCAAATCGTAGTCAATCACTTGTTCTGTAATGGGGTGTTCTACCTGGATACGCGTGTTCATTTCCATGAAGTAGAAGTTGCGGTGTTTGTCGACAAGGAATTCGACGGTTCCGGCGCCTTCGTATTTGATATACTCGGCGGCTTTTACGGCGGCGAGTCCCATATTGTTGCGCAATTCGTCGGTCATGAATGGCGATGGCGTTTCTTCGGTGAGTTTCTGGTGGCGGCGTTGTACCGAACAATCCCTTTCTGAAAGGTGACAGGCTTTTCCGTAAGAATCTCCAACCACCTGAATTTCGATGTGACGTGGCTCTTCGATGAGTTTTTCCATGTACATGCCGTCGTTACCAAAGGCTGCACCAGCTTCCATACGGGCGCTTTCCCAGGCTTTGAGCAGGTCTTCTGCTTTCCATACCGCACGCATCCCTTTTCCTCCACCGCCGGCTGTTGCCTTAAGCATCACGGGATAGCCCATATCTTTGGCGATTTTGGCGGCCTGGTCAAAAGATTCAAGGATACCCTCTGAACCCGGAACACAAGGGACGCCTGCTGCTTTCATAGTGGCTTTGGCAGTGGCTTTGTCTCCCATTTTGTCTATCATTTCGGGAGCCGCACCGATAAATTTGATGCCGTGCTCCTGGCAGATTTTGGAGAATTTGGCATTCTCTGAGAGGAAACCGTAACCGGGATGGATGGCATCGGCGTTAGTGATCTCGGCGGCTGCAATAATGTTTGCCATTTTCAGGTACGACAAGTTGCTAGGCGGAGGTCCGATACAAACCGCTTCATCGGCAAATTTCACATGGAGGCTTTCTGCATCAGCGGTAGAATAAACCGCCACGGTCTTGATTCCCATTTCCCTACAGGTACGGATCACACGAAGTGCAATTTCCCCTCTGTTTGCAATCAGTATTTTTTTAAACATCCTTTGTAATTTTAAATGTTGAATTTTAAATTTTAAATTATTACAAACGTCCCTATCGGTCATTTATAATTTATAATTCATAATTTAAAATTTATGAAGGGTCTACTAAAAATAAGGGTTGGTCGAATTCAACCGGAGACATATCGTCTACCAAAATCTTCACGATTTTCCCCGAAACTTCTGACTCGATTTCGTTGAAAAGTTTCATCGCTTCGATCACACAAAGTACATCGCCTTTTGAAACCGATCCGCCTACTTCAACAAACACTGGCTTGTCTGGCGCCGGTTTGCGGTAGAAAGTCCCGATAATTGGCGATTTTATAGTGATGTATTTTGAGTTGTCGTCTGAAACTGGAGCAGCTGGTGTTGCAGCAGTTGCAGCAGCAACTTGTGGAGCAGCAGCTTGTGGCAACGCCGCTTGAGCAGGCATTTGCTGTACGTAAGTAACCTCTGGCGAACTACCCTCGAGCGTGGTTTTGATGGTAATTTTCACATCGCCCGTTTCTAGCTTCACCTCGGCAACACCGGAGTTGGCTACAAACTTGATTAGGTTTTGAATTTCTTTTAAATCCATAATAGTTATCGTTTTTAGTTTAGTTTATTGTTTGTCGTAGGCCCATTTGAGGTAAATGGCTCCCCAGGTAAATCCTCCGCCGAAGGCAGCGAATATAAGATTGTCACCTTTTTTGAGTTTGTCTTCAAAGTCGCTAAGCAGCAATGGCAACGTCCCAGAAGTAGTGTTGCCGTATCGGTGGATGTTGACCAAAACTTTGTCCTCGTCAAGACCCATCCTGTGCGCCGTAGCATCAATAATCCTTTTATTGGCTTGATGTGCAAGCAGCCAATCTACACTGTCTTTAGTGAGGTTGTTGCGCTCCATGATTTTCTCACTCACATCTGCCATTCCGGTTACGGCGTATTTGAAAACGGTTTTACCGTCCTGAAATACATAATGCTGACGGTTTTCGACGGTCTCTCTAGAGGCAGGAAGAATGGATCCGCCCGCGTCAATCTTGAGATATTCGCGCCCAATCCCGTCGCTTCTCAAGAACTCATCCTGTAAACCGAGGCCTTCATGGTTAGGCTCAAAAAGCACAGCGCCTGCACCATCCCCAAAGATAATGCAGGTCGCACGGTCTGTATAATCGATGATCGACGACATTTTATCGGCTCCGATGAGCAACACCTTTTTGTATCGCCCAGATTGGATGTACGCCGCTGCCGTTGACATACCGTACAAAAATCCCGAACAGGCGGCCTGTAAGTCATAAGCGAAAGCATTCACCGCCCCAATTTGCGTGGCAACGTAAACCGACGTTGCTGCAACCGGCATGTCTGCAGTAGTGGTGGCCACAATGACCAAATCTATATCTGCTGGATTGATGCCGCTTTTTTCAATGAGGTTCTCTGCGGCTTTGATGGCTAAAAACGAAGTTCCGAGTTTGTCGCCTTTGAGTATTCTTCTTTCACTGATTCCGGTGCGTGAGGTGATCCACTCGTCGTTGGTATCTACCATCGTTTCCAAAATCTTATTGGAGAGTACGAAATCTGGTACATAAGCGCCAACAGCGGTGATTGCGGCCGTGATTGTGTTCATAGGTTTCTATTTTTCTAGATCAACCGCGAAGGTTTGATTAAAGAGGTGGAAATTACAAAAAAATTCTAAACCAAATTTGTTTAGATTGCCTTATTTGACTCAAAAAATACCAATAACAAAAAACTCCCACTAGGGTGAGAGTTTCAATTTTGTTTATCGTAAAGTATTAAGCAAGAGCTACTGGTGATTTGTCAATAACCACTTGTCCTCTGTAATACATTTTACCCTCATGCCAGTAAGCCCTGTGGTACAAATGCGCTTCTCCAGTTACAGGACAGGTAGCGATAGTTGCTACTGTCGCTTTGTAGTGCGTTCTTCTCTTATCTCTTCTCGTTTTGGAGACTTTTCTCTTAGGATGTGCCATTTTACTATATTATTTATCCGTTAATAGTTTCTTTAATTGGTCCCAACGCGGGTCCGTATCTTCTTCTTTTTTTACTTCTTTGTGCTCTTTGACCTCAAGTTGCTTGAGTTTTTCAAGAGCCGCAGACTGCAACGTGCCGTCTTTGATTCCAGGATGTGTTTTCTTGAGTGGCACCGAAAGCACAATCATTTCATACACATACTGTTGGATATCGATTTGATGTTCGCCATGCTGCAAAATCAGCAATTCTTCGTTGTCATTGTTGAACGCTTCTCCAAATTGAACTACAAGTTTAATCTTGCCTTTTACAGGGAGGTCAAACATTTCACCGGTCAAATCACAAGGAACATTTACGGTTCCCGCATGTTTGAAAGCCAATTCCAGCATGGTGCTTTTCTTCTCTAAAGTGACATTGACTTTAATGTCTGCTTTGTCGAAATCCTCAAAATCAAATGCATCAAAGAACGTTTCGTTGATTTGGTATTCAAACTGATGCTTCCCCAATTTTAACCCTATGAAAGGAATTAAAAACTCATTCGTTACTTTCATGCCACAACAATTTGAGCGTGCAAAGATATAAATTTATTATACAATCAAAAGCCTTGGTTGTATTTTTTATTTAATATTTTTTCTCTTCTTGTTTTTCCCTGATTCTCATGGGGTTGCTGCTAATTTCCTGATGCTGGTGGCGAGAGTGGAATATGTCAATAGCGAGGTAAACCGCTTCCTTGAAAGAATGATAGTCGGCCATACCTTTTCCAGCAATATCATAAGCGGTACCATGGTCTGGAGACGTTCTGATTTTACTGAGTCCGGCCGTATAATTTACCCCCTTTCCAAAAGACAATGTCTTAAACGGAATCAATCCCTGGTCGTGATACGTAGCCACGATGGCATCGTACTTCTCGTACTGGTTGCTGCCAAAAAATCCGTCGGCAGAGAACGGCCCAAAAACCAAAGTGCCTTTATCAAAAAGGGTTTTGATCGCCGGTTTGATAATTTCCTGCTCCTCTTTCCCAATCACGCCGTTGTCTCCACTATGCGGATTAAGTCCTAAAACCGCTATCTTGGGTTTGTTGATGCCAAAATCCTGCACCAAAGTCTTTCTTATGGTTTCGATTTTCTTATTAATAAGGGCAGTCGTCAAATGTTTCGCAACATCGTTCACGGGAATATGGTCTGTCAATAATCCCACACGCAAATTGTCCTGAACCATAAGCATCAGCGCATCGCCTTCTAGTTCCTGGTCGAGATAATCGGTATGCCCGGGAAATTTAAACTCGTCAGACTGGATGTTGTACTTATTAATAGGCGCCGTCACCAACACATCCACAATCCCGTCCTTTAAAGCCGCTGTTGCTGCTGCGAAAGATTTAATTGCGTAGGCTCCGACAGTATCATCGTTGACACCAAAATTAATGTCGACGCTGTCCTTCCAGACATTGTATACATTTAATTTTCCCGGCACAATCTGGTCCAGATGATCAATGCCGTGCAGCATCGAGGTCGATTCAAAAGTCTTCTTTACAAAAGACAAAATCTTCACATTGGCAAAAATAACCGGCGTACACAATTCAAGCATTCGCGAGTCCTCAAAGGTCTTGAGTACCACTTCGCTTCCAATACCGTTCAAATCTCCGATAGATATCCCAACGATAATATTTTCTGCTCTTTTCATCCTGACTACTGGTTATTTATTGCTAATTTTGACGGGCAAATTTAGTAAAATAAACACAATGTTTACAGGAATTATAGAAACACTTGGCACGATCATCCAAATAAAAAAAGAGGCCGGCAATCTACAGGTTACGGTTGCGTCATCGCTCACCGATGAACTCAAAATTGACCAAAGCGTTTCGCACAATGGCATTTGCCTCACTGTTGTTGCCATCGATGGCGACACATACACCGTCACCGCCATCGGTGAAACCGTAGCAAAAACAAACATTGGTGATTGGGAAACCGGCGACATTGTGAACCTGGAACGCGCCATGAAGCTCGGCGACCGATTGGACGGCCATATTGTACAAGGCCATGTAGACCAAACGGGGATTTGCAAAGCTGTTTCAGAAGCCAACGGCAGTTGGTATTTCACCTTCGGCTACGATTCTGGCTTAAACAATATGACTATAGAGAAAGGCTCTATTACCGTAAATGGAGTGAGCTTAACAGTAGTCGACTCAAAAAAAGACGAATTCAGCGTAGCGATTATCCCTTATACTTTTGAGCATACCAACTTCAACACCTTTAAAGCGGGCAGCAAAATCAACCTGGAATTCGACGTCATCGGCAAATACGTGAGCCGATTGTACGCGCTAAAAGGCTAATAGAAAAAGGCCAGAAAAGAAAAACTCCGGTATTAAGCCGGAGTTTTTTTATGGAGTTTGAATTGGTATATCTTGTAGATTCCGAAAATCACAGCGACCATCATTAAGGCGATAATACCGTTGTCTATTGGAAGCCCCGGAGGCGGAAGCCCTGGTTGTGGCGGTCCATTGCCCGGTCCCGCAAAAGCCGAAAAGCTAGTGCCCAAAACGGCTAACAGGATTAAAATTTTATTCGGGACAATTTTCATAGGGTGTAAAAATAATTAAAAAATCTTCTTGGCAAAGTTTTTTTGTTTTTATAATTATAATTTTTCTTCCAAACGAACGCAAAAATACAATTTGTATTCAAAAAAAAAACGGTCGTGCATTATATTAACGTAAAATATAGCACTTTAGTTTTATTCCAAAGAAACAACAAGGCGACGTTTGCTGATTTCCCTTTAAAAAAAGACTTTCATTGGGACAAGAAAGTCTTCCTCGTGGTCCCACTTGGAATCGAACCAAGCACCTACTGATTATGAGTCAGTTGCTCTAACCGAATGAGCTATAGGACCTTTTACAAGCCTGCAATATTACTACTATTTTTGCTTGGTTCCAAATGTTTATGGGATTTTTAGCCCATGAAATACTTTTGATTGTCGATTGCCAAATTCCAAAAACAGTACGGTTTAGACACTTACGAAATCTCCTGGCAAAGTTCAATCAAAACGCCATTTGTAGTTTTGGGATGTAAAAAAGCCACGAGTTTATTATCGGCGCCTTTTTTAGGAGTCTCGTTGAGCACAATAAACCCTTCTGCTTTCAATCGGGCGATCTCGGCTACGATATCTTCCACATCAAAAGCAATGTGATGTATCCCTTCGCCCTTTTTCTCGAGAAATTTTGCGATCGGACTATCGGGATTTGTCGCTTCGAGCAGCTCGATTTTATTCGGGCCATTCTTAAAAAACGACGTTTTCACGCCTTCGCTGGCCACTTCTTCTTCTTTATAAGCGGGCGCGCCAAACAGTTTTTCAAAGAGCGCGTTAGACTCTTGCAGATTGTTTACGGCAATGCCGATGTGTTCTATTTTTCTCATGCTTTTGGGTGCAGGGTTCAGGGTACAAGGTACAGGGGAAAAACCAAACTTGCAATATTGATTCTGAATTTCTGTCGCAAAACCCTGAACCTTGCCGCCTGTACCCTGAACCTTTTTCCCTATCTTTGCCCCATGGAAACGAACAGACAGAAAAAAATAGGCGGTGTAATCCAAAAAGATCTTGTGGATATCCTGCAAGGCGAAGTCCGCAAAAACGGTATTTCAAACCTCGTGATTTCAGTTTCGAAAGTCGTGGTAACCTCCGATTTATCGATCGCTACCGTACACTTAAGCATCTTCCCACAAGAAAAAGCTGCCGAAACTTTAGCCGCCATTAAAACCAATACACCTTTAATCAAACACGATCTCGCGCAACGCGTCAAGCTGCAATTGCGAAAAGTGCCCAATTTGGTTTTCTTCATCGACGATTCTCTAGACTACATTGAAAAAATAGACAAGGCACTTGCCGGAAAGGAAAACCCTATTGTCAACCGCGAACTCCTCGAAAAACGCAGAAAATCGTAAGTGAATTTCCCGCTTTACATAGCCAAACGTTACCTGCGCAGCGCGAGCAAAAACAGCGCAATCAACATCATCAACCGCATCGCTACGATTGGGATTACCGTGGGCGCGATGGCTTTGTTTGTGGTGTTATCGGTATTCAGCGGTCTACGCGAGTTTAGTTTGTCGTTTAGCAACAACTTCGACCCAGACCTTAAAATCACAGCCACACTCGGCAAATCATTTTTCGTCACGCCAGAGCAGGATGCACAACTCAAAAAAATAGATGGCTTGGCGGCCTCGAGCAAAATCATCGAAGAGCGCGTGCTTTTTTTATTCAACGGTAAGGAAGAGGTCACTTACCTCAAAGGTGTCGACTCGCTTTTTGGCCGCGTCAACGATGTCAACAAAATCATTTTCAACGGCCAATGGCTGGAACCGCATACTACGCAAGTGGTTGTAGGTTACGGCATCGCACAGCATTTATCACTAGGCTTGTTTGACATGAACAATCCGTTCGAGGTTTTCGTGCCGCGTCCCGGAAAAGGCACTATAGAGACGCCCGAAGAAGCCTTCAACAAATTCAAGATCGCACCCGTTGGGATTTACGCGGTAAGCGAAGAACTCGATTCCAAATACGTTTTCGCCGACCTTGTTCTCACTCAAGCATTGCTCGAATTCAAACTTAACCAAATTTCAGGAATTGAATGCAAGCTCAAACCCGGCGCCGATGAAGCTGCTGTGGTTTCGCAACTCCAAAGCATCTTCAACAACAAAGTCACTGTAAAGAACCGCGCGCAACTCAACGACAGCCTGTACAAGATGCTCAATACCGAGAATGTCGCGATTTACCTCATCTTCACACTCGTCATCATCCTCATTCTATTTGCGTTTTCGGGCTCGATCTTTATGGTCATTATAGACAAGCAATCCAATCTCAAAACCTTGTACAACCTGGGTTCAGAAGTCAAAGACCTGCGCCGCATTTTCCTTTTGCAGGGTACTTTGGTTTGTGTCTTGGGTGGGCTTTTTGGTTTGGCCATCGGTTCGGCCATCGTGTTTTTGCAGCAACAATTCAACCTCGTGATGATTACGCCTACGCTGCCTTATCCGGTCGTTTTCTCAATCCAAAATGTAGTGGTTGTTTTCTTCACGATCACTTTGCTTGGATTTGTCGCGTCGTGGATTGCGTCGAGTCGCGTGACGAAAAAGTTATTGGAATAATTCTTTGTTTTTTGGCGTTGCCGTCGGCCCGCGCTTTCCGCTCCTATCTTTTGCTTCATGCTTCAGCAAAAGGATACCGCTGCAATCGCTAACGCAGGCAACCGTTCCACTTTCAACTTTCGACTTTCAACTCAGACAAACGAGTAATCTGCAAATGCAGTACTGATCTCATCAAAAGCCTTCATCAAATCTGCCGCATTGTCAAGCGTGACCAATTTCTGGCGGTATTCCTTAAAGTGTGAAATCCCTTTGAAGTAGTTGGTGTAATGGCGGCGCGTTTCGGCAATTCCGGTCCACTCGCCTTTCCATTCCATGGCCCAGGTCAAGTGGTTTCGGGCGGCGTCGATACGGTCGTGCATCGTGGGCACGGGGAATTTCTCGCCGGTTTTTGCGTAGTGCTTGATCTCGTTAAAAATCCACGGATACCCGATCGCAGCGCGGCCAATCATAATGCCGTCCACGCCATATCTTTCCTTGTACTCAATCGCCTTTTCCACCGAATCAATATCACCATTCCCAAAAATCGGCATGGTGATGCGCGGGTTATTTTTCACGCGGGCAATGTGCGACCAATCGGCTTCCCCTTTGTAGAGTTGTGCGCGCGTACGTCCGTGAATAGACAAGGCTTGTACGCCAATGTCTTGTAATCTTTCAGCGACCTCATCAATATTAATCGAGTTGTCATCCCAACCCAAACGCGTCTTTACCGTAACGGGCAAATCGGTCCCTTTGATTACGGCTTTGGTCAAACGCACCATCAAATCGACATCTTTCAAAACTGCCGCTCCGGCGCCTTTGCACACCACTTTCTTGACCGGACAGCCAAAATTGATATCAATCAAATCAGGATTTACCGCAGAAACGATCTTCGATGACATTGCCATCGCTTCCTCATCTCCACCAAAAATCTGGATGCCCACAGGGCGTTCGTAGTCGAAAATATCGAGTTTCATGCGGCTTTTGATTGCATCGCGGATAAGCCCTTCTGAGGAAATGAATTCAGAGAACATCAAATCGGCACCATGCGTTTTGCACAACCTGCGGAATGGCGGGTCGCTTACATCCTCCATGGGCGCAAGCAATAAAGGGAAGTCCGGGAGTTCTATGTTGCCGATTTTAATCATGGGGCAAAATTACATAAATTAAGTCGAAAGTGGAAAGTCAAAAGTTTGAAGTCGAAAGTGGAAAGCCTGAAATCGAAAGTCGAAAGTCAAAAGCAGAAAACTTGCGAGGCAGGCCGAAAGTTAATCGCCAAATTCTTCTATCTTTCCTCTTTCTTCTTTCTTCTTTCTTCTTTCATCTTTCCTCTTTCCTCTTTCCTCTTTCCACTAATTGCTTTTCCTATGATCAAAGAAATGTATCGGCTTGCGGCTCATCGGGTTAAAAATGAGCTGGTTCAAAATCGCCGTTGTGGTAAAAATAATCTTGGGTGTGACGCGCAATTTTGCACGAAAGTGGTCCTTGATTTCGTTGAGGAATGTTTCTGACTCTTTTTTTACGGCGAGCTTGATCACAATTTCATCGGTTCCCAGATCATTGGTGTATATCTCGATGATGTGGTTCTCGATATTGTCAAAATCGTTAAGCACATCGTTCATCGCCGGCGGATACAAGGTCGTACCTTTGTATTTGATCATCTGTTGTTTCCTGCCAATTACAGGGCCAACGCGCAAAGTATTCCTACCACAAGCACAAGGCGAATCATGCAATTGTACAATGTCTCCGGTTTTAAATCGCACGAGCGGCATGGCTTCGATACCCAAAGTCGTGAAAGTAAGTTCGCCCGATTCGCCATTTTTGACCGGCTGGTTGTTGTCATCCAACACTTCAACGATGATGAGTTCGGGATGGTGGTGTCCGCCGTTGAAATGTTCACATTCGGTAAAGGCAGTACTCATTTCGGTGGAGGCGTAAGTAGAATACAATTGGATGCTCCATTTTTCTGTAATTTTTTTGGCGAGCACATTGGGTGTAAAGTCGGGATTGCGCAACGGCTCGCCAATGCAAATGGCGCCTTTGATCCCCGAATTGTTGTAGTCGATATTATGCGTTTCGGCATACTCCATCAGTTTCAATAAAAACGACGGCACCGTAATCAAATAAGTGGGCTTGTACTTTTTAATCGAATCCCATTGCAGTTCGGGAATCCCTGCGCCTACACGGATTACGCCTACTTTCATCTTCCTGAGTCCGAGAAAATAGGCGAGTCCGGCCATGAACCGGCGGTCAATGGTGGTCATGAGTTGTACGATATCGCCTTCTCGGATTCCGGCGCAATCGAACGAAATAGCTTCATTGTACGCGAGTCTCTCCAGGTCGGCATCGGTCATGCCAAAAGTTACGGGTTCGCCTAAAGTTCCCGAAGTCGTGGCAAAATCGACAATTTTTTGCATCGGAACGCACATGAAATCATCGTTGCTTTTTTGCAAATCTTCCTTGGTGGTCACCGGCAACAGCACCAAATCCTCGAGGGTTCTAATTTGTGAAATGTCAATGTCCCTTTCTGCAAAAAGTCTTTGATAATAGGGCGAATGCGCATTTACATAAGCCAAAGCCTCTTGGAGTTTTTGCTCCTGTAAAGCTTTGATTTCGGCAATGGTTGCGAGCTCAATTTTTGGGATCATTGTAATTTTCTTTTGATTTTTTTGAGGTATTTTTCAATCGCCCGCCGTTCTGGCAAGGTGGTGATTTCCTTGGAAAGTGCATCTTCGAATTCAGGTCTTGCCAACGCATACTCTTTTCTTTTGTAAAAATACAGGGCCGGTTTGTAGTAAACCTTATAATAATTCGGATTCAAATGTTGGTAATTCTGCAGAAATTCGGCGCTCATCCCCTTTTTATTTTCAAGGAATACATCCATTTTCCGGTCTTCGATACGGAATAACTCATAGTTCTTATAGCTTTCCGAATCCAAAAAAGGATCTTTGGCGATGTTCAGATTTTCACTTTGCAAGGACACAATCGGACCATTTTCACGACGCTTGTCAAAGACTTCATTCAAATCATAGCAAACAAACTCGCCGAGCTGATACGGATTGGCCGAAACCCAAACCAGTTTCTGCTCTGGTTTGAAAACTACGCCGTGGTGCGCCAGGAGTTGGTTGAGCGCGCGCTCGTTGCCATAACCAATTGCTTTGCCATTCAAGCCTTCTCGGTCGCGTAAAATCCCAGCTGCAATCTGTGGGCTGATTTTAGGGCTTTCATTGAAATCTTCCTGCAATTTCTCATAACGGTATTGGGAATGGCTGTTTTCTATTTGGTAAACATTGCGCTTGTTGTCTTTGAGCACGTCGCTTTGGTAATGGTTGGTGCACAACAATTGGTTGTTGCTGTTTGGCACTTCGAATACACCAAAACTGTTTGGCGACACTTCGATCAGAATGGCCTTCTTGTCCTTGGCACTACCCACCATAATCGATTCGGAAACAAACACCTTTCTTTTTCTGGCAATCGCAATCGCCTCATCGGTGGTCGATGCGTACTGCAGAATCTCGCGTGTCAGGATAGAAATGGGTGTTTTAGCGACCAGCGGAATTTTAGATTTGGCTGCGTTAATGGTCACGGTCAAACCCTCGTTGTTCATGCCAGAAACCGCACCAATCATGCCCGGCCAGGTCACCATCATAAACGGGATGCCTTTGTTGGGCCTGATAAACGCCACCATTTTGTCCTTGGCAAAATCGTCACCGGCGTAAAAATCAAAGTTGCGACCAAGGATCAATTTGCCATCATCCGACTTTGATCCCCAAGCTGCGAAAGATGAACAGCCCACGAGCGCCAAATCCTGCAATGCATGCCCGATGTCGTGAGCGCCATGCAAATACAACGATCGCAAATACCGCGGCGCAATGTTGTCGAACTCGTGCGAAGTGTACTGCGAAAGCCCGTAAATCTCAGTCTGGTATTCCTCAGGAACATTGAGATACAGCTTGCGGTTGTAGAATTTAAGGATGTTGCGCAATAATTTTTGCTTGCTTTTAGACGGGACGATTTCCTCGATCTTTGAAAAAAAAACACGCTCTTGCTTTTTGAGCAGCGAATCGGTCAGGCTGCCGGTTTGCAACCCAACCTGCAGCGGATCGCCCGAAACATAAAGTTCCCAAAGCCCTTGTTTATTTTTCAGCAGGAAGTTTTCCCGAGAAGAAAATAGCTTGCCCGAAACTTTTGTAACCATTGGCGCGGTCGCGTCATAACCGTCCAATTGTGGCGTGTGGTGCAATGACTTGGAGACGCCGCATGAAAAAAGCAGCCAACCCAACGACAGCACCAAGCATTTAATGGCCCAGCTCATGGTCTACAAAATGGTTGATTTTATCAATCAGGTATTCTTTGCCCAAAATCTCGGTACAGGTAAGTACCGCGCCAATGGTGACGCCCAAAACCCCGTGCATGTTGATGCATTGGCCGGTCAGGTAAAAGTTGTCGAGCTTGGTTTTGGTGGCGATAAAGGTTTTCATCGGGTTGTCGGAATCTTTGACATAACCGTACATATTGCCGTTGTGTCCGCCAATATAATCACGGTATGACAACGGCGTTGAAGTATAAACAGACTGGATGCAGTCGCGGATTCCGGGAAATTTAATCTCAATCTCCTGCAAGAACCGCTCTTGCTTGCGCGCCTTAAATTCCTCATACGATTCGCCGCGGTCGGATTGCTCGGCGGTGGTATTGAAAGTGTTCTCCCAAGGCTTGGTATCCTCGTATTTCATGTAGGTGATAAACGTCATGCCATCGGCCCAGACCGTCGATTTCCCAGACGTATTCATCGAGGCCATATAGGCTTTCGGCCAGCTTTGCTCGTCATAATCATGTGCCTCCCAAACGGCCTTGCTGTCTTTGAAATGATAGTAATTGTGATTGAGATACTTAAAGGTCTGCGGCTTGAAAACGATGTAGAGGCTAAAAGCAGAAATGCCGCCTTCAAGGCTGTCGATTCTATTGAAGAACGACTTGCGGAATTTGTCTTCGCCCACCATCCGCAGCGTGGCTTTGGGGTCGATGTTAGAAATGAACAGATTGCCCGACACTTTAGAACCGTCTTTCATCACCACCGAAGTGACTTTGTTGTCCTCTGATTCAAAATGCACGACTTCTTTATATTTGAAGATGTCGCCGCCATACCTGCGCAGTTGCTTGATGAGTTGCTTGGTAATCTGGCTACCACCATTGACACAGCGCCATGAACTTTGCATGTACGAGTTCACCGAAAGCGCGTGTACGTACAAAGGTGATTTGTCGGCGATACCTGCGTACAGAAAGTTTGAGCCGGCCAATACCGCCCGCAATTTCTCATTGGGTGTAGACTCGTCTATGAACGCCTTGGCATTGAGTTGCAGGATGTCGCTGTCATACTTGCCTTCGGCTTTGAGGTTGTACAACGGGAACGTATCGCAGATGGCATTGATTGCGGTGCAATATTGCTCAATCGATTTGCGCTCTTCAGGGAAATAACCGGCCAGTTGGTCTACAAAATTCTGGTAACCCTGGGCATGCGGAAACTCTTCCTGGGTGTCTTCGAACGAAATGATGTCAAAACCGTCCTCGTCCATTTTGTGGAGCTTGAGCGCATCCATGATACCGATGTACTGGAAATATTTATAGAGGTTCTGACCTTTGTCTAGCCCGCCAATGTAATGGATTCCGGTGTCAAAGATGGTTTTGTCCCGTACGAAAGTCTGCAGGTTTCCTCCGTATTGGTTGTTTTTTTCGAGCACACAGACGCTGTACCCTTCGCGGGCAAGGATGATCGAGGCGACGAGCCCGCCCAAACCGCTTCCGGTTATGACAACATCATAGTGTGTTTTCATTTTCATTTTCTTTTCAAGACAACAAACTTCTCGGCCTGGTGTTCAATTTCAAAACCCGATGCCAATAGCCCTTTCTCGTGCTGCGGCACATCCAAAAGGATGATGCATTCAGAAACGTCGGCAATATCGGGAATATTATCGGCACCTGTTATCAGTAAGATGTCGTATTTCGCACCCGAGCTGATTTCGTCGAGGTATTCGATGTGGCGTTTGCGTGCTATATAGTTCATTTTGGCCACCGCACGCTTTTTCCCGTCGGCGATAAAGCCCGATATTTTGCGCTGTGGTTGCTGTAAGGCGAGCAAAGCATCCCATTGTCCGTAGTCGTCGGCAAGGCGCAGTATACTTGCCTTTCCTGGGATGTGCTTGTTGAGTTCATAATAGCATGACATTTTCTCGGCGATGTCTTTTTTGACCGCTGCAACCACTTCGGGTTCTTTGTAATCAAAACTGTTGACGAGCGTCTTGCGGAAGTAATCGACATCTTCGAGTGCCTCGCGCATTTGGTTGAATTGGTTTTTAAAATAAGCGCTCACTTTCTTGGTGCGCTCGGTGTAATTCTCACCAAAAGCCTTGTTGTCTGGCGTGATCCTTTCCAGGATATTCACGGTAATCGAGCCGTCGTAAATGATGAAATCACCTTTTGGAAGCGCTTCGGAATTGCCGTGGATGACCACCGGAATAATGTCGAGGTTAAAATATTCGGCCAAATAAAAAGCGCCTTTATGGAACCGTTGGATGTGGTTGCTTTTAGAGCGCGTCCCTTCTGGGAATACTATCAATGAATAGCCCTCCTCTACTTTGGCACGCAAATGCTCAACACCGCCTTCTATACCTTCGGATACCGGATAAAAACCCGCCGCCCTGACCGCTTTGCCAAAAACAGGCGAATTGTAAACCCAATCGCTGACCAGGTAAATGGTTTTGGGGCTCAGCATCCCAACGGCGAGAATATCGAGGAATGAAGTGTGGTTGGCGATGATTACCGCCGGTTTGTCAAATTTCTCGCCCGGTTTGTTGACTACTTTTTTTCTGACAAAATAATTCGTGTACAACACCGATTTCATGAGCTTCGACATATGGTACCTGAACCACCTGAGCTTGGTCTTGTGCGGGAACGGCAATATTTTCAGGAAAGTAAGGCTCATCAGCGAAAAGAAAAGCCCGCCAAATCCAAAATACATAAAAGAGGCGATGCTGTGCAACAACGTTAAAATCTGAAAGGGCGGCTTTCCGTTCTCGGTGCGCCCGGTCACAAAAAACCTAAAGGCGAGCGGCTGCAACACAAACGTATTGACGAGCGCCGAGAAAATCCCAATTATGGCAATCAGCGCAATCGAGTGCAATGCCGGATGTTTGGCAATTATTAGTACTCCAATTCCCAAAATCGTCGTCGCAACCGACAGTAAAATCGAGACTTTGTAGGTAGACAATTCCTTGGTGCCAAAGGTGTGGTCTTTTTGCATTCCGGCGGTCATAAAGATGCTGTAATCCACGCCAATCCCAAAAATCAAAGTGCACACAATGATGTTGATGATGTTGAACTGCAACCCGAACATGCCCATGAGTCCTGCGGTAAGCACCCAACTCACCAGGATTGGGATGATTGTCACCATCACCATTTCAATGCGCCTGAACGCAAACAGTAAAATAAAAAACACTGCGATGAACGAATAATCAACGAGTTTCTCGAAATTTTCCTTGAGCGAACCCAGAAACGTCTCATTGGTTTGCTGGCGGTCGATTATCGAAAGGTTTGGCGTTTTGCTGATGCCCTCCACAAAAGCATCTCGCTTTTCGGGCGGGACTTTTACGAGGCTTGAAATCGTAT
>JAKQJQ010000042.1 GCA_029561105.1 Bacteroidota bacterium | reverse complement strand
TGCGACACCAAGTTCGAGTTCTGGCGCACCTTCGACGATCCGACGGTGACCGTTTGCCCTGACTGCCAGACGCCGACCTTGCGCAAGCTGTTCGCGCCCACGCCAGTCCACTTCAAGGGCGAGGGTTTCTACGTGACGGATAAGGCTATTCCTGCTAAGCAGGCATGACGTGCCCGAATTGTCGTGCGAATTAATGCAAAGTGTTGACAAAACTCATATGTAAAAGTGTTATTGTCAATGGAGTGACAAACTATAAAACGAAAGTGTGACAAACTCTAAAACGGGGCTGAAAGGTTTCGACATGAAATTTAGATTAGGCAGCGGTGTGGACAGAGAGTGCGGTTCGAAACGCCACACACTTACACTAAACAGGACTTGTTCCTGAGTCGGTGCAATTCCGATCTCGCCTAACGATTTTGTGTACCTGGCTTCGATGCCAGCAGCTCCACTTGTCTTGACGCATGACAGTCTCACGATGAGGGAGTGTGGGCGCATGGCAGGGAATGCCGGATGCGAATCGTGACAAAGGCTGAACGCAGCAACGAGACAGCCCCGAATAGTTTGCGACGAATAAGGGGCAACAAAGCGCCTACCTAACCAGTAGGCGCTTTTGATTTAAGAGTTTGGCTTAACTTTGGTGACGGTTTTGGCACGATTCCGTTTTAGAGTTTGGCATAAACGAGTTTCTAAATTGCCTCTTGACATTTGGCAAACAATGTCTTATAATGTAGTCATCAAACAAAAGAAGCTAAAAATGAGATACATAAAATACCACGAGATAGACGAAAACCCAGAAACGAACGAAAAACTTGCGGATATTATTGTAAGCCTAAAATCAAATGGATGGGTTGGGTTGCCACTCCTTGCAGACGGCACTCAACTGCTTACTGGTGCACACCGCGCAACTGCTTGCGATATTCTTGGCATTGATCCTGAAGTACACCAAATGGTTATCAGGGCAGCTCAGAATGAATATGAGCAATTTCTGCTCGACCTAATCGCAGACGCAATTGATACTGAAAGTCTATATCGCGCAATTAGAAATCTACACGATGAGGGGATGGTAGATGATTATAGCCTCGAAATCATTGAGGCAGAATACATAAAAGAGGAATGAAAAATGGAAAACATCAAAGTTACGGTAGGAAATCAGGTGTTCGAAAATGTTATGAGAATTGAGTTCTATGCAGGACTCGGCAATGAAGTGGGCTTTACGGTGACTGAGAAAGACGGCGAAACTCATTCAGGCGTTTACGGCAAAGCCAACATCCAGATTGAAAAAATAGATTAGTCGAAAGCGGGGAAACCCGCTCCGCCGGAACTGGTCTACCGACGCTGATGAGACAGACTAACAAAAGGAGCAATGAAATGTACGCGCGCGTCACCGAATCAATTGGATATTACTCA
>JAKQJQ010000022.1 GCA_029561105.1 Bacteroidota bacterium | reverse complement strand
TTTTTGCAAGGGATTTTTTTGTCAAAACCAAAAGCCGAACATGCAGATTTGCAAAAGGCCTCTCTGAGAAACGATGCCCGCGTGAGAGGGCCGAGCGTTGAATAACAGTCCCGCGGACTGTTTTAGCGAAGGCGCCAGCGGGTGTGGTGGCCAAAAACAAGATTTGACAATAGGAGTTAATTTACTACCAAGGTGCCCGCGTGAGGGATGGCAGCAAGGTGCCGCGCACCGCGTACAGCCCGACGGCGCCATAGACCCGTTTTGGAAATTGGTGCGGCTAGCGCCGGCACGCCCTGAAAATCCACAAACCAGGTTTGACTTGCAAAAATAATTTTCAATTCTTTCTTATATATTGTATGTCTTTCGCGAATCCTTATATTTGCGCTTCATAAATTTAAAACCATGATCAAGATTACACTACCCGACGGTTCGATGAAAGAGTTTGCCCAAGGCGCAACTCCGATGGATGTTGCCAAAAGCATTAGCGAAGGTTTGGCCAGAAACGTGATTTCTGCCGCCTTTAATGGTACAACGGTTGAAACCGAAACGCCTTTGACGACCGACGGATCGCTGGTTTTGTTCACCTGGAATGACGCCGATGGCAAAAAAGCCTTCTGGCACTCTACTTCGCACGTACTCGCGCAGGCTTTGCAGGAAATGTATCCGGGAATTAAATTGACTATTGGCCCTGCGATTGAAAAAGGGTTTTACTACGACGTGGATTTCGGGGAACACAACATCACCGAAGCCGATTTCAAAAAAGTAGAAGACCGCGTTCTCGAAATAGCGCGCGAAAAACACGAATTCAAGATGCGCTCGTCGTCTAAGGCCGATGCGCTTGCTTTTTATAAAAAAGAAAACAACCCTTATAAGGTAGAGTTGATTGAAAACCTCGAAGATGGCACCATCACGTTCTGCGACCACTCGACCTTTACCGATTTGTGCCGTGGCGGACACATCCCAAATACAGGGCTCATCAAAGCCATGAAAATCATGAGCGTGGCCGGAGCCTACTGGCGCGGAGACGAGAAAAACAAACAGCTTACGCGCGTTTACGGCGTATCGTTCCCCAAGCAGAAAGATTTGACCGACTACCTCGAATTGCTCGAAGAAGCAAAACGCCGTGACCACAGAAAACTAGGAAAAGAACTCGAACTGTTTGCGTTCTCCCAAAGAGTTGGGCAAGGTTTGCCGTTGTGGCTCCCAAAAGGCGCTGCGTTGCGCGACCGTTTAGAGCAATTCCTCAAAAAAGCACAAAAGAAAGCCGGTTACGAACAAGTGGTGACGCCACATATTGGGCAAAAGGAATTGTATGTGACTTCTGGCCATTACGCCAAATATGGTGCAGATTCATTCCAACCAATCCACACACCTGCCGAAGGCGAAGAGTTCTTGCTCAAACCCATGAACTGCCCGCACCACTGCGAGATTTACAACAACAAACCGTGGTCGTATAAGGATTTACCAAAACGTTATGCCGAATTTGGCACCGTTTATCGTTACGAGCAATCGGGCGAATTGCACGGGCTTACACGCGTTCGCGGATTTACCCAGGATGACGCGCACATTTTCTGTACGCCAGACCAGCTCGATTCTGAGTTCAAAAAAGTAATTGATTTGGTGTTGTACGTTTTTGGAAGTTTGGGCTTTGAGAATTTTACCGCCCAGGTTTCTGTTCGTGACCTGGACAACCCCGACAAATACATCGGGAGCGTTGAGAATTGGGAGAAAGCCGAACAAGCCATTATTTCAGCGGCACGTGACAAAGGCTTAAACTACGTGATAGAATCGGGCGAAGCGGCATTTTACGGACCAAAACTCGACTTCATGGTCAAAGATGCGCTCGGTCGACAATGGCAACTCGGGACAATCCAGGTGGATTACAACCTTCCCGAGCGTTTTGAATTGACTTACAAAGGTTCGGATAATGAACTCCACAGACCAATCATGATTCACCGCGCGCCATTCGGTTCGATGGAGCGTTTCATCGCTATCTTGCTGGAACACACCGCCGGAAACTTCCCGCTTTGGCTCATGCCAGAACAGGCTATAATCCTGTCATTGAGTGAGAAATATGAAAATTATGCCAAAAAAGTTTTGGAATTGCTGGAAAATCACGAAATTCGCGCCCTAATTGACAACCGCAACGAGACGATTGGCAGGAAAATCAGGGATGCAGAGACGCAGAAATACCCATTCATGTTGATTGTTGGTGAGGAAGAAGAGAACAACGGTACAATCTCTATCCGTCGCCATGGCCAGGAAGGCAAAGGCAATGTGACCGTTACCATCGACGATTTCGCCAAAATGGTGCAGGAAGAAATAGACAAAACATTAAAGACGTTTAACGTCGAATAGCAATAAGCAGGACTAAAACAGTTCTATCGTTTAACTTAAAAATTTAAAGTCATAGCAATCAGAAACAACAGGGGATACCAACCCAGAGTAGAGAAAAAAGACGCACACAGGATCAATCAACACATCCGCAACACGCCCGAAGTAAGGCTTGTAGGAGAAAATGTAGAGCCAAGTGTAGTTAAAATCGCCGACGCCTTAAGAATGGCCGATGAGCAGGAATTGGATTTGGTAGAGATTTCACCAAATGCTGACCCGCCGGTTTGCAAAATCATCGACTATAAGAAATTTGTTTACGAGCAGAAAAAACGCGAAAAAGCCTTAAAGGCAAAATCTACACAGGTTGTTGTAAAAGAAATCCGTTTCGGGCCGCAAACCGACGAGCATGATTACGAATTTAAAAGAAAGAACGCAGAGAAATTTCTAAAAGAAGGTTCTAAACTAAAAGCGTTCGTTTTTTTCAAAGGACGCTCGATTATTTACAAAGACCAAGGCCAAATCTTGTTGCTTCGTTTGGCGCAAGACCTTGAAGAGCATGGAAAAGTAGAATCGATGCCAGTACTTGAAGGAAAACGGATGATTATGTTCATCGCTCCGAAGAAGAAGAAATAGACAAGACAGTTAAAAGTCGAAAGTCAAAAGTCTAACGGTAAGTTCAAACAAAAGCCGTTCGCCTTTCAGACTTTCGACTTTCGACTCAAAAATAGTAAGTAGTAATAAATCAAAAATCTAGGAAACAATGCCTAAAATGAAAACCAAATCCAGCGCCAAGAAACGCTTTAAAGTGACCGGCTCTGGAAAAATCAAAAGGAAACACGCTTTCAAAAGCCACATCCTGACTAAAAAGTCAAAAAAACGCAAATTAGCGTTGACGCACTCAGCGTTGGTTCACCAAACCGATATGAAGAGCGTTAAAGAACAATTGAGGATCATCTAAAAAGGTATAAGGTGAAAAGGTACAAGGTACAGGGAAAACCCTTTAACCTTGGGCCCTGAACCCTGAACCTTCCTCTAGGTTAAAAATCATTTAATAACCTTGGAGTACGGCCCACAAAGTTCCCTTGATTCAATTCGGGACGCCTGCTACAAAAAAACAAGAAAATTATGCCAAGATCAGTAAATTCAGTTGCCAAAAGGGCAAGAAGAAAAAAGATTATGAAGCAAGCCAAAGGTTTCTTTGGCCGTAGAAAAAACGTTTGGACTGTTGCTAAGAACGCGGTAGAGAAAGCCATGAGCTACGCTTACCGCGACAGAAAGCAAAAAAAGAGAAACTTCCGCGCTTTGTGGATTCAGCGTATCAACGCCGGAGCCCGTCTAGAAGGAATGTCTTATTCTCAGTTCATGGGTAAAGTAAAATCGAACGGAATCGAATTGAACCGTAAAGTTCTTGCCGACCTTGCGATGAACCACCCAGAAGCTTTCAAAGCGATTCTTAACAAAGTAAAATAACGTTTTATCAACCTGATTTTTATTACTTACTATAAAAAAACCCAGTCGCAAGATTGGGTTTTTTGTTTTTAGAGAGGCGCTAAGGTTAGAGGTGCTAAGACACTAAGGTTTTTTTGGGCGTGCCGGCGCTAGGTACACACCTTTCCAAAACCAGTCTGTGGCGCCGTCGGGCTGTCCGCTTTATCTTTTCCGCTCGTACCTCACGAAAAGGATGCCGCTGCCATCCTTCACGCAAATCCCGTTACCGCAATCAACCCTAGTTTCTACGAGGTGATAGCCACCGCGCCTCCTGTCTCATTCGCTAACCCGAGGACAACGTCCGAACTGAGCGAAGCTAAACAGTCCACTGGACTGTCTTTTAACGCTCGACCCTCTCACGCATCCGTTACTCCAATCAACCCTGTTTTTTCCGCGTCTAAACTACCCACTACACATTTTACTCGATTTTTTTGATTTAAAAAAACCAAGTTCGCATCACTTTCGTAAATGATAGCAATACTAACATTTCAAACACT
>JAKQJQ010000019.1 GCA_029561105.1 Bacteroidota bacterium | reverse complement strand
TACGAAATAGATGATTTGTTTGACAGCGAGGATATGGAAAGCGCAGGGCTCAAGATTGACTTTGAGCGCTTGCTTGCCGCGTTGAGCGAGCGTGACAGGAAGATTGCCGTATTGTATGCGTTTGGGCATACGCAGGAAGAGGTTGGTAATTGGGTTGGACTTTCAGACAGACAAATTAGGCGGATTTTAGCAAAAATGTCCGCAAAGGGGTGAAATTTGGCGTGTTAATTATAGGGAAGAATATATATGATTCGCAGAAATTGTGTTTGCGGAAACCAAATTCCCCCTAACTTTTGTTTATGTTCTTCGTGCCAAAAGAAATACGGAATGGATCGCTCAAAATGGGAAAAGTGGTTAGTTTTTATGGTCGCCGATTTAGACCGAGAGTACAAACAGGAAATTGATGTAAGCGAAAACGAAGACACTTTTACTGATTTGGAGTTTGATACGCGTTTAGAGGGAATATATGATGAGTAATTGGATTTCAGTTGAAGACAGGTTGCCGAGATCAAGCAATGACGTAATCGTGTTCACCAAGACAGATGAAATCGAAATTGGAAATTACTCACATTGCGATGCGCATTGGCTCACGAGCAGTTATGGCGAAGTTCTTTATTGGATGCCACTACCTGCTAAACCAGAAAAGAAATACAGAACAAAACAAAACACTTGTGCTTACTTGTAAACACCATTTTTTAATGAACAACGCAGCAACTTGGCAGAAAACAACGCTCGCCAGCTCGTTTTCCAGCCCGCCTTCCGTTTGCCCGGAACAATTGCTGAAAAGTTGGCTTGCCGGCGAGCCTAATCACCGGCACAATCACAGAACAGAACCAGCCACGCGCGGCAATCCAGCAGAGCGAGCGCAGCCGAAGTTGGAGCAGGGCAACCTCACAAAGTACAAGTGAGAAACAGTCAGCGGACCAGGGCTGGTCATTTTTTGAATTATCTAATAAGTTGTTTATTCACAAATATTCGGAGGTTTGAATGGAATTTGACGTAACACTTTTAGGAATTGTGATCGGAATGATGGTGTTGGCTAACCGCCTCGTTGCCGCGTTGGTCACGCCGCTGTTCGATAAGTACGGCTGGGACAAGTTCTGGCTGATGTATCCGGCGTGGGTGCTGGCTGGCGTACTGGTCTGGCTGACGGGCGTAAATTTGTTCGCGGCTTACATTCCGAATGAGTTGATCGGCAAGATTCTGACCGCAATTGTTGCAGGTGGCGGGTCCAACTTATTGCACGATCTGACCGACAAGCCGGACAATCTGATTGCCGTGTTCAATGCGCTTAAAAAAGTCAAACCGACTTATACGCTTGATGAGGTTTCCGAGATGGTCAACGACGAGGCTAACGGATGAGCGAGAACGTCTGGATCGCAATCGTAGCAGCGGTGCTGGGCGGTGGCGGCTTGGGTGCGGCTGTTGTGAACGCGCTTGCTAACCGCAAGAAAATCCAGGCTGATTGCGTTGCAACGCTGTCACAGGCATACGAGACGAGGCTGAACGCTCTCAATAAGCGGGCGGACGAGTTAGCAGCGAAGGTGGATGTCTTAGAGTCGCAAGTGTCAGGCTTGCGTTCCGCATTGTCAGACAGGGAAGCAATGATCGTGAATTTGCAGCAGGAAAATATTGATTTGCAGGCGCAAGTGGACAAGTTGAGCAAGGTGGTCAACAACAAGGATCGGCGTATTCGTGAGCTCGAAAAGCAGGTGAAAGAGTTGACAGAACGGCTTGACGCGATTAACGGGA
>JAKQJQ010000013.1 GCA_029561105.1 Bacteroidota bacterium | reverse complement strand
CCCTAATATAATTATTTAGCATATTTTTCTTGACATATGACATCGTATAGCATATGATTTCGCCATGTTAATAACTATAGTACTTCTCCCGATCAACACGACTACACCTAATATCATGCAACGAGCAATATGCATATGCGTATCCACCGCACATTACATTCAAAATCAAGCTTCCATCAAAAACAATAGCCAACTGCCCAAGCCAATAAAAGTAAAGTATTTGAGGAGGATTGCGTGAAAAAAGAATCACCGAAATCTGCCACAAAAAAAGCTGGAAAGCCATCAAAGCGAGAGGCAATCGACGAGCAAGCGCCACCAAAGACACAAAATCAACCGGATGATGCAAAAAACATAGCCAAGCTGGCAGCCGACGTGTTCAACGAAAACATTGCCTTGGTAAAGTCCATAGTAAAACGCTTGGAAGGCCTCGATCCTGTTGTTTCGTATGATGATTACTTGCAGCAGGCATATCTCGGTACGCACAACGCCGTCCGCAGCTATCGGGTTATAACGGATGCAAAATTCCAAACGATTCTCGTTTGGCACATACAGAAAGCTTTAGAGAAACTGATCCCACCGCAGAGCCGCCACGTAATCGTAACCTTTCCGAATGAAGACGAAAAACGTATGTCGTATCAAGCATTTCGCAAAATCAAGCGAGGTCTCCCTGATGGTACGACGTATCAAATCGAGCCTCGATCGGTTTCGTGGGATCTGGTTGAAGGGTGCGATCTTGACGGCCTTGAGAATGGAATGCGTAGCAACGGGAAGAACCGGAGGTCCGAATAATATGCAAAAAAAACTGGAGCATGTTTTTTCGATCACCAAAAAAGAGTTTGAGGTTCAGACCTTTCGCGCCGGTGGCAAGGGCGGGCAAAACCAGAACAAAGTTGAGTCTGGTGTCCGTATCGTCCATCCCGCTTCCGGTGCTGTTGGTGAGTCTCGCAATTTTCGGGATCAAATCGCAAACAAAAAAGCCGCCTTCAAACGCCTGACCGATTCGACAAAGTTTCGCGCCTGGCTGCGAATCGAGGCGGCAAAACAGTCTTTGGAGATCGCAGAACGCAGGCGTATCGAAAAGGAAGTAGAAGATTGGGTGCAAGACAAATATCTAAAAATAGAAACATTTTAGCATAGAAAGGAGGAATGTTTGATCAAAAAGGCCAAAAAACAAACCAAAAAGACCGGTCCCGAACTTCCGGCCCCGAACTGTATCTGTCCGCGCTGCCGAGAACCGCATTACCGAGCGAATTCACATAAGTGGCGGTTCTGCAAGGCGTGCGAGGGGCAGAAAGCTTTGCTGTCCGGGGAGTCGATGTATGACGAGTGCAGCGTCAGCCCGGATGCGTGGAGATGAGAAATTTCCGGTCGTGGATTTCCCACCTGGGACATGGGAAGTAATATAGGAGAGAACAAAGCAACCGGACGGGCAACCGTCCACCAAATTATTCAGAAAGGGGCAGCGCCCTGCGTCCATATAGGACTCCAAGGAGCATATAAAATGGAAGTGTTGTGGTGTACCATCAAAGAATATCGGCGTATCTCTGTATGGGCAAAGGAAATCTCTGCCCGACGTATCCGTCAAATGATACAAACTGGTATATTCCCAGAGGAAGTACGACGCATGACAATAGGAAAGACCGGGGCAAAATACACGTATCAGATAAAGCTTACCAACCCCGAGGAAGTAAACAAACTATCGCGCATGCGTTGCGTTGATGCCACCATCCCCACAGATACAAATTCTCAAGTATTGACTGACCCAGACAGTCGTAAGCCAACATTATTTAGTTTAGATATGACAATCCCCGTAGGTTCATTTCTTGATATAGCCATGCAAAACAAGCTCATTAGACGTGAATACCAAACGTATCTTAGTAATCACGCAAAAAGAAAACCCGAGGAGTCCGGCGATCATCTAAGAACATCCAAGAACTTGAAAAACCGTTATATTGTGCGTTGCAATCGCAATATGGGAAACTCCTTATATGAATACTCCAAACAAACCGGGCTGACAATGAAGGAATCATACGTAGTCCTACTCATGGAGTACCTTAACTCTCCGGCAGGTCATACTGCAATGCGTATTGCCCAAGTTATTGAAGATAAACACTATCCCAAAGCAAAAGAAAAGGAGGACTCAAAATATGGTTATGTTGTATGTGGAAACGGACAGGCTCAAACCCAACCCGGACAACATGTTCGATCCCCTTCCGCCTGATGAGTATCAGGACTTAAAACTCAGCATCAGCAAGCACGGAATTAGAGACGCCCTGATTATCTGTCGTAACACCACCAATGGCGATTACACGATCATTTGTGGACATAACCGTCACAGGGCTGCCAAGGAGTTGTCGCTGCAAACCTTGCCTTGTGTTCTTGTTCGGACAGACGAAGTAGGTGCGGTTCTTGACACAGAACTCTATCGGCGCATGCTAACAAAGGAACAGAGGAAAGAGCTAATAGCGAAAAAAAATGCTGTACACAAGGCGGCCATCGACAAATATTTGGAGAAAAATCTAATCTCTTCTCTGAAAAATTTGGTCAGCGAAGACAAGTTATCAGCGGAAACGGCATTGCGTCTTGCCGCGCTTTCCGCCAGCGCCCAAGCCGAAGCATTTGACGCGATGCAAAAAGCCACCCAGGAAACCGTTATCATCGAGCCTGCCGATCCCGAGCAAGAGGCGCGACATGCTCAGGAAGTGGCGTCGATACAGGCGGAAGCGGAGCAGCATAAGGTCGCAGCAGAGACGCTGAAAGCGCAAATGAAAGACATGGAAAGACGGCTCCGCGACTTGAGCAAGCAAAAAGACAAGGCGCGAGAAATGATTGAGGAGCAGCAGGATAATATCGCCCGGCTCAAGGAGCAGTCCTATCAAGAAGCCAAGGAATCACTGCGGGCAGAAGTGGAGGACCGGATTAGGCAGGCTCGGCAGCAGATAGACGAAGCCAATAGAGCGGTCGGCGAGAAAAACATGGAAATAGACCGCCTTCACGAAGAAATCGAACGCCAGAAGCGCAGGGTATTTGATACCGAAACACTTGTCAAGTCGGCGGAGGTGTCGGCCAAAATGTTCCGGGATGATTGCGTTGCCAAACTCAAGCTCCTATATACCCCCAAAATCATCAAAACCTCGTTGGACAACTTTGAGCACTCGATGGGTTGTCTGGCATCATACCTCAGCAGCAATTACGCCTGGGACGATCAGACGATGGAGGAAGTAGAGATCCGGCTACGCAGGATAACGCAGCAGGCAAAGGAAGTGCTTCGCAACATACCCGCCCGGACGCCATTGCAG
>JAKQJQ010000010.1 GCA_029561105.1 Bacteroidota bacterium | reverse complement strand
ATATAATATATTCTTGACAAACGTCTTATTCTTTCCGAATTAACCCCCGACTCCAGGAAGCCGAGGGTCTCTAACCTAATGTAACTAACTAAAATAATGAACAGATTTGATAAGTCGGATGGGTGTTTACAGGGTTTGTTTGAAACTGATGCTGCAGTCTCCAAAAGCGCCATTGACAATCGTGGTGAAATCAACGTTTTCCTGGGCGGTACCCATATTGCTGAAAGCGCCGCTTATTGAGAGGTGATTTACAACAACAGGAAAATTTTGATACGCGCCAGTGGGGCTGTACCTGAAGTAATAATCGCGTGTATTGATTGAGACGGCATACTCTTTATTTTTTTCCAAAGGCAACGGTGCAATCGCCAACGTTGTTTTTGTGGATGGTTCTGCCACATCTACATATTCTGTCCTGATCGGCGTTCCCGAGGCGACGTCCCATATGGTCAGCCGCACATCACTTACTACTGCGGGGATTTTTACAAACACGGCGTTGATTTCGCCTTTTACCAGCGGCGTGAACTTATAACCGATTTCGTAGTAATTGTTGTCATCGGTGTAAACGTAGACGGTCGTGAAGCCAGCCGTATTGATAAAGTCGGCATAAGGGTTCTCATTCTGGAAAACCACCGGCGGAAGGGTTACCGGCTGCTCTTCGTCGGCCGAGCAGTTGACCAAAGCCACTGCCATTAAGGCCAATACTAAAATTTGTTTTACATTTTTCATAGGATTGTTTTTTATTGTGGGCATGCAATTAAAATCGGAACAGCACTACTCACCGTATCACCATTACCCAATTGCCCCGCGGCATTCTTACCCCAAGCCCATAGGCTACTGTCGGATTTTTTGGCAAAAGACGATTGGTGTCCTGCATAAATAGCAACCCAATCCGCATCGGTACCGATTTGCTGTGGTGTCTCGGTCGAGGCCGAAGTCATCGCCCCATTGGCCAACTGCCCAAACGAATTGCCTCCCCAAGACCAAATGGTGCCATCGGTGCGAATGGCCATCGAATGCGCAATGCCGTTCGCGGCATAAAGCCAATTGTTGGCGGTTCCGATTTGCTTTGGGATGCCGTAAATTGTAGAGCTGCCTAAGCCCAATGCAACCCAACCCCAAGACCAAAGTGTGCCGTCGGTTTTAGTGGCAATGACATGGTAATGGCCTGCATTGACGGTTTTCCAGTTGTTTTCTGTGCCTATTTGGATTGGCGTTTCGTACAGGATATGGTAGCGGTCGTCGACGACGTGAGCCAACTCAAAAAGGGAATTGCGTCCGTTTCCCCATAAAGTCCCATCCGATTTCAGCAGTAGGTTGCTTGCGTCGCTGGCGGTTATAGCCTGCCAATTGCCACTTGCAAATTGTGTAGGCGTTGGGATCATCGGAAGCGGATTTCCGTTATCGTAGCCCGGGTTGTAATTATAGTTCCCCCAGTTCCAAGTGGTACCGTTTGATTTTACGGCGACGGTATGGTTGTTTTTCGATGCAATCATCGTCCAATCCGAACCCGACCCGATTTGTACCGGATGATTCACCGAATTGGCGACTACTCCCGTACCCAACTGTTTGTAGTCGTTGGCACCCCAAGCCCAAATCGTCCCATTGGTTTTGAGTGCAATGACGTGGTTGCGTCCGCAGGAAATTGCTTTCCAGTTGGTGTCGGTGCCGATGCGCTGCGGCAGCCCTGAATCAAGATAATTGCCGTTGCCGAGTTGTCCCCATTCATTAGATCCCCAAGTCCAGAGCGATCCGTCGGAGCGGATGGCGGCGGTGTGTTCTTCTCCGGCCGAAACCGTTTTCCAGGTCATCGGCGGCAGCAAAACCGGCGTTACTGCTGTAGGCGCATCGTCAGAAGAACAGCCGGCCAAGAGTAAGACAAACCACAAAGAAAGTATCAAGGTTAGCTTTTTCATAATTACAAAGTTTAAGCGTTTTATGGATAGTCGGCGGGGTTTCAAAAAGGTTGCGCAGACACTAAAACTTTTTTCTTTCCAAATAGTTACAGACCATATTCCAACCTGAACTCACGTATTAGTCACAGCACCCGTTTCCAGTTGCCCAAGGCTACGGTTTATCGTTGGTTTTAAGCGCAAATAAATGAAAGGAACCCCGGTCCATCAAAGTCCAGGTTTTAAGTACAACGACTGTTTGGATGGTGTCATCATCCGACGAACAGCGTCTACTTACCACCAACAATAACAAGGCTGTAGCGAATTTAGATACGAATGGAGGTTTTCATTTTCAGATTCTCATAAGAGTTACCTTAAAGCCCGAAAATGTAAAAAAGGTGGCGTGCCGATTTATTTTACTTCAATAAATGCTTTGATAGAAACCGGTAGGCCTTTGTCGGTAAAGCCTTCGAGTACGATTTCAAATTTGCCGGCAAGGTCTGAGGTGTAAAACCCGATTTCGGTATTGGTTGTTTCTAACCTTAGTGACGGTTCCCACAACAACTGATACCTGTAATCAGGAATTCGTGTATCTGCCTTGAGCGCATAATCGGGGCCGAAATAGAACTTGCGATTGGGTGGTCTCTGGCTTTCGATTTTTTTAATAAAGTCACCATTGGCCGCGGTTTGGTAATCCTGATTTTTGGTCTCGATGTTGATCACGCCGCTAAACGTTTTCGGGCCATACACATAAGGTTGGTTCACGATACTTACTTTGTAGATGTTCTCGGGATTGTAGTCAAAAAGTTCATTGGCGTCCTGGATAACGAGTCCGTCTACAAGTAGCAGCGGATAGCCAAACCCTTCGTTGTTAGTGACATAATTGCGCAGGTTAATGGTGTACTTGCCGTCTTTTTTAGTGAAGTACATTTCCTTGAGCACTTCGGTAATGGTTTCTTTCATCGACGGGAATCGGGTATAATCATCGAGCACATATTCTTTTTGGATCGAACCAAAGAACGCCTCCGATAGCCTGTTTTCTGCAATGCTATCCTTCTTTTGAGAGTAATAGGCATTTTCGATCTGACTGGCCACCGCCCGCGATTCTATGGCAGCTTGAAGTTCCGGATTTAAAGGGAATTCTGGTTCAAATTGCAAAGACGACCAGTCGGGTTGGGGCGCTTGGTCAACCTGAATGGAAAAATCCTGTCGCGCGTCGTCCATGACCTGAATGGTCATTTGGCCAAGATTGGGTTTTGGGTCGAGTACAAAGCTAAACCTGCCTTGGCGATCGGTCTCGGCTATTTTTACGGCAAACGATTTTCCGGTAATCGATAGCGCAACGGTCTTGTGATTGAGGTCTTGTTGTTCTTTTTTGGAGGTGATAGTGCCCGATAACAATTCGCCGCGCAATTCGGGAATTTGATTCAGCGCAAACGTGTTTTTGTCTTTCTTCGTTTCGCCTAACAGGAATGCCACGGCATCGGGCGCTTCTTTAGAAGGCAGTGCGTCAATTTTACGAACCGACAGCGAGAAATTCCCTTTAACGGCCTTTTGCAAGGACTGGATGTTGACGGTCACTTTTTCGCGCAGTCCGTAGGTTTTTTTGCCCAGAGAAATGCGAAGCAAGTCGCTGGTTTTGAGAAGTGTATCCTTGGTTATGTTTGATACAATCCCGCTTTTATTGAGCGGTTGGAACGGGTTGATGACAGAAAGGTCTATCGCATACGCAAAATCGGGTTGGTTCTGCGTCCATCGGGTGTAAGCCAGCAGTTTATAATTACCGGTTTTGAGCGTGGTGGGGATAAAAAAATCACCTTGCCCAACGCCTTGTTCCAACGACACTTTTTGTGTAAACATACTTTTGTGGCTGTTGTCTACTAAGGCAATATAGGCAATCCGGCTCACCGCGCTGGGCGAATAATCGGTGCGGCTACGTGTGTAAATTTTGTAATACAAGGTTTCGCCAATAACAAAAGTAGTGGCGTTCGCATGAACAAAAATGGTTTCGCGGGTTTGTGTGGTAATTGCATTGGCTCCAGGCTGCAGTTTGCTGTTTTGGGCATGGGCCACTGTAGAAACCACTATTGCGATTCCGATTGCGAGTTGTTTTAATCGATCCAAAATGAAGGAATTACGTTAGACGAAAATTTGGTGCAGTCACCGCAGATTGGAGGAACCATTTGGTACACCTCATAGTCCAGTTCAAAATTATAATAGTTTCCGGCGTACAGCAAATCGTTTCCGCGTATGCCAATGAGTAGCGCTGCGCCTTTACATTCTGGGATTTCGGGAATGAAACAAAAGCCATACAGTTTCAAATCGCAATTGGTAAAATACGGCGGCGTCGGATCGTCGGGAAACAGGTCGGTAAAGTTGAAAAAGATCCGTTTGGAAGAAACCGATGTTACCTCAAACAAGCCAATTACTTTCTCATTCGGGTTGGTGTCGCATTTGAGGTTACCGTAAAAAAAACCGGGTTGCGTTTGCGACAGGATACTGCCATTTCCCGACAGTTGTTTTAAGGTTTTATAAAAGGTATGTGCGGCCAGGGTTTGTACGTACTGCCGAACCAATATGCTGTAGCGGTGCATAATGATCGGATTTTTATTGCTGATGAACCGCACCGGAAAATTCACCCGATCCTCGCTGAGCCCAACGGTCGAGGTCTGGATGATTTCATTGGAATTTATCGTACTGTAACAAGTTCTCGTCTCGCCCGGATCTCTCGGAACCACGCCAATTTCTTCGTGGGTGTTGCCTTCTAGCGGCGGAAGGAGGATGGCTTTTTCGGGATTCCATTCGGGTGCGATGATCTTATAGGTTTCTTCGTATTCGTATCTGTAGTATTTAGAATTGGCCTGCGGGTCGTAACTGTTAACCACAATCGCCACACCCTTTTCACCGTTTTTCACCTCGACGGTTGGTACCACACTTTGCATCTCGTTGACAGCTGTGAGGTTTTCTCCCAATGAGCTATAGGATTTCCCGTCGGTGGTTTTGATGTTCAAGCGATAAGTTTTTCCAGCTACTGCCTGAAATGGTGCGGTGGAGACGTATTTTTCTGCTTGCGATTCAAAAGGATAGACATTCCCCGAGTCGTCTGTGATTGTTACCGTTGCTCCTGTTTCAAACACTGGGTCGGCCTGCTCGAAACGAAACGAACGTGAAATTTTTATTTCTTGCTCCTTGAATTCGTTGGTGATGTTCGCTTCTACCACAAGCGCCTCGTCGAAGGTGTTGGTTTGCAACGCGTACTGCTCGGTACAGCTGCAAACCAGCATCGCGACAAAGGCAAGAGCAAACAGGTATAATGGTTTTCGTTTCATAATCAGTCAGTCCAAAAATCGGGTCGTACATTAGAAGCGATCTTCGTGCAGTCGCCACACGGTGGTTTTACCATGAAAAAGTAGCTTTGCGAGCCGTCGCTGTCAACATATAAAAGGTCATTGGACCCGATGACCGAAATCAAAGCGGCACCTTTACAATCAGGATCGAAACTGTCAAAGCAATTTTTAAATTCCCGGATTTTACAATCGGCGATGTACGGCGGAAGATTTTCTCCAGGGAACAAATCGGCGTAGTTGAAAAAAATCCGCTGCGACGACACCGACGCTACTTCAAAAAATCCTATGACTTTCTCTGCCGGGTTGTCTTCACAACGCATATTGCCAAAAAAGAAACCAGGTTGCGTTTGCGACAACAGGCTGCCATTACCCGAAATTTTCTTGAGCGTCTTGTAGAACGTGTACGCGGCGAGATTCTGTACGTATTGCCGAACCAATATGCTGTAACGGTGTGAGATGATGTAGTTTTTGTTGCTGATGAAGCGCACCTGGAAATTCACGCGGTCCTCGTTTTGCCCCACTGTCGTGGTCTGGATGATGTCATTGGAGGTTTGGGTGCCGTAACAGGTTTTCGATTCGCCTTCCCTTGGGACAATCAGGATGCCTTGCGGTTCGCCGGGGACAGGGGGCGCGAGTATGGTGCGTTCATCATCCCATTCGGGAGCAATGACTTTGTAAGTTTCAACATATTCATAGCGATAGTATTTTGAATCGCCCGACGCATCAAAAGCCGACACATCTATGCTGGCACCGCGCTGGCCGTCTTTCTCCTGTACGCTGGCCGTGACCTGTTGCATGGGGTTTACCGGCGTCAAAGATTCTGAGGTAGAAGTATAGGTTTTGCCCTCGCGCGTGACAATGTTGAGACGGTAGGTCCTGCCAGAAACTGCCTGGAACGGATGGGTTGAAATGTAAACACCATCGGTTTCTAAAAAGGGATAATTGTTGCCTTCGCTGTCGGTCACATTGACCTCGGCACCGGTTTCTGCTGTAGGTGCTCCGGTTTCAAGCCGGTAAGTGCGTGTAATTTTAATTTGCTGGTTTTTGACTTCATTGGTGAGTGTAGCCTCGACCACCAATGCGCTTTCAAAAGCATTGGTTTGTAAGGCGTAAGGCTCTGTACAGCCAGACAGCACTGCGCCAAGCAGCAATAACAGGATAAGATGTGGATATAGAGGGCGCATCAAAATTTAAAGTTATAAGTGACGGTAGGCACCGGAATAGAAAAGATTGAGGTTTTGTAGGCTTTCACTCGGCCATTCTCTGTAACGAAATAAATCGAGTAAGGGTTGTTTCTTCCCAGAACATTGTACACAGAGATGTTCCAGAAGCTGTGTGCGAGTTTCTTGATTTTGTGGTTGCCCTCGATGTTGATCCCGATGTCAAGTCGATAATAGTCAGGGATACGGAACCGGTTTCGGTCGCTGTACAAAGTGTATTCGGCGCCGCCAAAAACGTATTTTCCAATCGGGTAGGTGATAGGTCGGCCGGTTTGGTAGATAAAATTCGTAGACAGGCTGTAGCGTTTGGTGAAACGGTAATTCAGCACGGCGCTAAAATCATGTGGCTTGTCAAAATTGGCGGCAAAGTACTCGCCGTTGTTGACTTTCTCCTCGCTGAATTTGCTGTCGAGTTTGAGCAAAGTACGCGAATAGGTGTAGCCAATCCAACCATTGAGCCTTCCGATTTGTTTTTTAACAAGTAACTCAATCCCATAGGCTTTGCCTTCGCCTTGCAGCAGTTGCGTCTCTACATTTTCATTGAGCAGCAATTCTGCACCCACTTTATAGTCGAGGATGTTTTTCGATTTTTTGTAATAACCCTCCACACTCACCTCATAAATGTCATCCTGCAGGTTCTTATACAAACCCAAAGAAAATTGCTGGGCGCTTTGCGGCCTAACGTTCAGGTCCGACAATTTCCAGGTGTCGGTAGGCGATTGCGTGGTATTGCTTGACAGCAAATGGATGTATTGAAAAGATTTGTCGTAACCGGCCTTGACCGAAAAGTCCTCGGTAAGAAAAAAACGAGCGGCGATACGCGGTTCTAACCCGCCGTAGGATTTGATGGTTTCGTTGTTTTTGTACGTCTTGATCTGGGTTACCGTGGCGTCGTTGAGCGGCACATTGGGCTGGTAAATCCGTTGGCTGGATTCGCCCAGGGCTGCAAAATACGAATAGCGCAGTCCGTAATCAACGAGCAGTCGGTCATTGACTTTGAAACTGTCGGCGATGTAGGCTGCCGATTCGAGTCCGCGTTCTCTTTCAATATGAACGGGATTCAATGGTGAACCACTATTTTTTGGCTCAAAATCTCCGGGATCGATGCCGTACAATTTGCTCGAAATCCCGTAAGTGAGTTTGTGCTTTTTGTTCCATTGGTAGCTCATCTTGAGCATGGCCTGGGTTTCGGCAATCTTGTAGCCAAAATCAAAAGCGTTCAGGTTGCCCGAGCGGTAGTCGATGTTGAATTGGTATTCGCTGTTGGTGAAAATCAACGCAGCCTTGCTTTTGTCATTGAAACTGTGGTCCCATTTGAGCGAAAACAAACGGTTGCTGTATTTGTAGAGCGAGTCTGAAGAGATTGAAAACGCATCGCGACTGTAATAGCCGGTAGCCTCAATGGTATTGTTCTTCCCGATTTTGTGCGTGTACTTGACAATCCCATCGTAAAATTTGGCCTGGCTGTTCTTGAGCGATTCTTCGTCGAGTGATTTTAAGATCCATTCAGAGTAGGTAGCCCTTGCGCCGACGAGCAAGCCCGATTGGCCTTTAACGACCGGGATTCCCAGCGCGATGTTGCTTGTCACCGGACCCACGCCACCTTCGCCGTTGAACTTGTCGAAACTGGCATTTTTGGTGGTGATGTCAAAAACAGATGACAAACGCCCGCCGAATTCGGCTGGGATGCTGCCTTTGTAAATGTCGACTTTCTTGGTCGTGTAAGGGTTGAGTGCCGAAAAGAACCCAAAGAAATGCGCTGGATTGTACAACAGCGCGTTGTCGAGCAGGATCAAATTCTGGTCTTCTTTTCCGCCGCGCACATTGAATCCCGCCGAACCTTCGCCAGCGGTCTTGATTCCCGGGATTGCAATGGCGACCTTTAGGATGTCGCGCTCACCAAAAACCAACGGGATATTTTTAATGCCTTCGGCGTCGATGGTGGTCACTCCGGTTACGGCGGTACGGATGGTCTGGCTTTTTTTGCCGCGCACGACCACTTCTTTGAGTTGGTTGATGCGTTCGTTGACTTCAAAATCGAGTTGTCCGTTGCTGTACACCATGACGTTTCGGCTCACTTGGGTATGGCTCGCCGATGCGGTTTCGACGGTGTTAAGTCCCGAGGGCAATTGCAGTTCAAAGCGCCCATCCTTGTCGGTCACGGCGCTGTAGTTTTTATTTTTGGCGCGGACGGTGATGTTGGCGATGGGTTCGCCCGTTTTTTCATTTTTGATGATCCCTGAAAGCGTGTATAGTTTTTTTTCGGTTTTCTGGGTTTGCTTGCCTACGAGTGTGATGGTGGTGTTGCGTCTGGACGCGCTGATCGAGTCGAATTGTTGGTAGAATACCGGTTTGTCGGTTTCGTCGTCTGTGGTGACTGTAGTGGATTTCCCAAAAAAGTCGTCCGGAAGCTTGCTGTAAATGAGGTTGTTGTTGGTAAGGATTACTTTTTTGCCGTCGATAAAGAAGTTGATCGGGGTATTGTTAAAGACCGATTCCAATAAGGACGGCAGTGTCACGTTCGTGTAATTTCCTGAAATCAGGCTTTTGTCGGCGTCCAGCCATTGCTCGTCAAAGTAAAAGCGATAACCCGAAAGCTGTTCTATTTTCAGTACCGCATTCTTGCGCGAAACGGCGTTGAATTCTACCGAAATCCTGTTGTTTTCCTGAGCGTAACACCATTGCGTCGCAACCAATACCAAAAGGGATAGCCATTTCTTCATTTTTACTTAGTCTCTTTTTGGATCAGGTTGTTAACGTAATCAGCCATAATTTTCATGAATTGTGTTGGGTTAGAAAGTCTTGTGTCGCGGTTGACGTAGGCATAGTCACGGATCGCGCGGTCATGATTTGGGAAAATCCGCCCAAGGTCGCGTTCGTCATTGGTTTTGTATAAATTGCCCTGATAGGCCATCACAAAATCAAAGGCACTTTGGTACTTGTAGAAAAGGCCATCACTACGCAATACCTCAATTTGGTCTTTGCGGTATTTGATGTAGAGAGCAACCGGCGATTCAGGATGGTAAGCTTCATAATAGCCTTTGAAGAAATCGGGCTTTTGGATAAGCCGATCAAGGTTCACGAATGTTTTTTGGTCTAAGACAAAGGATTCGGTCTTTGCACCAATCAGGTCGATTCCAAGCGAATTGTTTGGGTCATTGATTTTTACGACAAGCACATCCTTAAAAATATCGTATCTGAGGTTTTCGCCGACGTAAGGTTGCCCATCATAAATCACATCGCCCAACAGGTATCCTCCATTGCCAAGATAACGGTGCGATTGGTCTGAAACCCTAAAGGGATTTTGGTGAATCGGGCCGTTGTTGATGCCCAGGTTTTTAAGACCAACCGAACGGTCAAAATAGCTATACAAGGACTGGTTTTGCTGGGCTTTTAGGGAAAACGCAAGACCCAGTGAGAGCAGTAGAAAACCGAAGGTTCGTAGTTTCATGATGCGCAATTTTGCTAAAGATAAATAAAAGACTACAAAAAGAAGATGGTATTCGCCACTTTAACAGACTACAGTATTAAAACGAAAAAATCCGGCCAACTCAATGACCGGATTTTCTTCATGCTAAACGATTAGAAGTTTACTCTTGCGGAGCGTCTTTTGTCTCGTCGTTATTTTCGGCGCGTGGCGCACGGTTGTCGTCACGTCTTTCAGGACGTGGGCCGCGGTTGTCGCGTCGGTCGTCTCTCCTTGGGCCACGGTCATCGCGTCTTTCAGGACGTGGGCCGCGGTCTTCACGAGGCGCATTTTCATCTCTTGGTGGTCTTGGCATCAAGGCTTTGCGCGACACTTTTTCCTTACGGGTCTTAGGGTCGATTCCCAAATATTTCACGTTGAACACGTCGCCCATGTTCACCACGTCGGTGACATTCTCGGTACGCGCCCAGTCGAGCTCAGACACGTGAAGCAAAACTTCGTTTCCCGGCGCCTCGGTGTATTCTACGACCGCTCCAAAATCGAGTAATTTGATGACTTTCACTTCGTAAGTTTCGCCAACGGTAGGCTTGAAGATGATCGAGTCGATTTTGGCCAATACTGCTGCAATTCCAGCCGGATCGGTTCCGAGGATTTCTACGATGCCCTCTTCGTTGACTTCGTTAATCACAATGGTAGTTCCAGTCGCTTTCTGCAATTCCTGGATTACTTTTCCGCCAGGTCCAATCAGTGCACCAATGTAAGCACCTGGAATGGTGCGCATGATGATTTTTGGAGCGTGGTCCTTAACATCAGCCCTCGGTTTGTCTAAGGTTTCAATCAATTTTCCTAAGATGTGCAAACGACCGTCACGCGCTTGGGCCAAAGCCTGCTCCATGATGTCGTATTTCAATCCGTCGATTTTGATGTCCATTTGACAGGCTGTGATTCCTTTTTCGGTTCCGGTTACCTTAAAGTCCATGTCTCCCAGGTGATCTTCGTCGCCTAAGATGTCAGACAATACGGCGAAGCGTTCTCCGTCGGTGATGAGTCCCATAGCGATTCCCGAAACCGGACGGATCATTTGTACACCGGCGTCCATAAGGGCCAAAGTTCCGGCGCAAACCGTTGCCATAGAAGACGAACCGTTAGATTCCAATACTTCAGAAACCACACGGATCGTATAAGGATTTTCGGCAGGAACCATGTTTTTGAGGGCACGTTGCGCCAAGTTTCCGTGACCAACCTCACGACGCGATGTTCCTCTTAACGGACGTGCTTCACCGGTCGAGAATGGTGGGAAATTATAGTGCAAATAGAATTTTTCTTCTCCTTGCTCTGATGGCGAATCAATTTGGTTGGCTTCGCGTGAAGTTCCCAAAGTTGCCGTTGCCAAAGCTTGCGTTTCACCACGGGTGAACAATGCCGAACCGTGAACCGATGGCAAATAATCTACCTCACACCAGATTGGGCGGATTTCTGTGGTTTTTCTTCCGTCAAGGCGCGTTCCCAAATCCAGGGTTACGTTGCGCACCGCTTCTTTGTTGACTTTGTAGAAATATTTCCCTACGAGATCACCGTTTTCGGCCAATTCTTCTTCGGTGAACAATGCTTTCACTTCTTCTTTTACGGCGTCGAATGCAGCCGAACGCTCTTGCTTGGCCGAGCCTTTGCTTGCAATCGCGTAGATTTTATCGTAAGCCGCCGCTTTTACTTTGGCGTAGATTTCCTCGTCTGATTTTTCAGTTTCGTATTCACGCACTTCTTTCTTTCCAAAAGCTGCCGCCAATCTTTCCTGGGCGTCGATTTGTACTTTGATATGCTCGTGGGCAAATTTGATTGCCTCAACCATTTCTTTTTCTGAAATCTCTTTCATTTCACCTTCTACCATCGCGATAGAATCACGTGAAGCACCAATCATCATGTCGATGTCGGATTCTTCCAATTGCGCGCGACTTGGATTGATGATGAACTCGCCGTTGATTCTTCCAACACGTGCTTCAGAAATTAAGGTTTCAAAGGGAATGTCTGACAAAGCCAATGCTGCCGAAGCGGCGAGTCCTGCCAATGCATCAGGCATCACTTCATCGTCATGAGACATGAGTTGGATCATCACCTGGACTTCTGCGTGGTAATCACTTGGGAAAAGCGGACGCAAAACGCGGTCTACCAAACGCATGGTCAATACCTCATTGTCGCTAGGACGGGCTTCTCTCTTAAAGAAACCACCAGGAAAACGGCCTGCCGCTGCAAACTTTTCACGATAATCTACCGTTAATGGTAAAAAGTCAACACCAGGTGTGGCTTTTCTTGCGGATACTACTGTTCCCAGGATGACAGTTTTTCCAATTCTAACTACTACAGAACCGTCGGCTTGTTTGGCCAAACGTCCTGTCTCGATTGTGATGCTTCTGCCATCACCTAAATCGATGCTTTCTACAAATAATTGTGGAATCATAAAATTTAATGCTTTTAATTAAACAATGGGTAGTTGTGTTGTAGTTGTTGTAGTTGTTGTGTACCCAATGAAAAACTAAACTTTTTTCTGCAATATAT
>JAKQJQ010000005.1 GCA_029561105.1 Bacteroidota bacterium | reverse complement strand
TTCTCCAATCACGCCCGCAGCCAAACCATCAGAACCTGCTTGTACAAGCAGTCTGAATATATCCAAACGGGCTTCCTGAGCTATGGATGAAAGTAATGTAACAGCAGATTTAGTCTCCATGGTTACTATATTTCCATAAATGTGGAAATGTTGTCAACAGTTATTTTGAAAATGTATTGAAAAGCACGCGCTTTGAAAATGCGCATCTTGAATTGATTTTGTTTTTGAACTGACTAGTTGGACTGCGAATTAGATGTAGTCAATACGCAAATAAGGGATGAAAATTAAATAAGGAAATAGGCATTTGCTTATGTAAATCCATGCAACCCTTTTGAGCCACCCTGCAAGCCTTGTAAAAAAACGCTCGCAGGGCAGTTAAAATTGCTCGGGCAAAAACAGGCGGTTTTTATTGCGTTTTAAACTTAGTTGAGTTTGCTCCAACTCAACGGGTCAAACGGCTTACTTTGGCGGCGCAGTTCGTAATAAAGTCCATTGGTTTCATTGCCGCCGCTGTTGCCTACCGAGGCAATGGCGTCGCCCGTTTGCACGGTGTCGCCTACTTGCTTGAGCACGGCTTGGTTGTTGCCGTATAAGCTCATGTAGCCACTGCCGTGGTCTACAATAATTAAATTACCAAAACCGCGCAGCCAATCCGCAAATACAACGCGACCTGTGGCAATCGATTTTACCTCAGCGCCTTCAGTCGCTTTGATGAACAGGCCTTTCCATGAAATACCGCTATCAGGACGGGTTGAGCCAAATCGGTTGGTCACGTCACCTCGAACGGGTAGTCGAAGCTTGCCTTTCAGTGCCGCAAAGTTGGCACCTGCAAGGCCGTCATCGGCACTCGGTTCATCATTGTTTTCAATGACTTCCTCTTCTGTTTGCTTGGTTGGCAATGGTTTGGTTGAGTCGGAATCTTGTTTGCCAGGTTTGGGCGTCGTTGTTTTTTTGACAATTTTCTTTTTCGGCGGCACAATTTTGGCAAGCCGCTCAACCAAATCAGAAAGCGCTTTCTCATCGCGTTTGAGTTTTTGAATTTCATTGCGTTGTGC
>JAKQJQ010000002.1 GCA_029561105.1 Bacteroidota bacterium | reverse complement strand
CGCAACGGCGATCCAAAAAACCAAATCGGTTTTTGAACTGCACCAGAAAATAGAGTTGTTTGCTAAAATCGAATGGATACAGGCCGACATCAACGACGTGCCCTCGCTCGAAGCAGCCTTTCAAAACGTAGACCGCGTGTACCATTGCGCGGCGCTCATATCCTTTGATCCCGCCGATGAAAAAGCGCTGCGCAAAACCAACATAGAAGGTACGGCAAACATTGTCAATTTTTGCCTGGCGTATGGCGTGAAAAAATTGTGTTATGTGAGTTCGATTGCCGCGCTTGGCGACCTAAAAGAGGGAGAAACCTTGGTTACAGAAGCCACAGAATGGAATCCCGAATTGGCACACAGCGACTACGCCATCTCTAAATACGGCGCAGAAATGGAAGTCTGGCGTGGCTGGCAAGAAGGGCTTGCCGTGGCCATCGTCAATCCGGGTGTGATTTTAGGTTTAGTCCCCAATTCGCGGGACTGGCAAACCGGAAGCTCCGAGATTTTCTCAAGGGTGCGCAAGGGCCTGTTGTTCTACACCAAAGGCAGTACAGGTTTTGTAACGGTTGGTGATGTCGTAAAATTGTTGGAGCAATTGATGCAAAGTAGTATTTCTGGAGAACGGTTTATTGCCGTGTCCGAAAATTATTCTTTTGAAAAGTTGCTGCAATTGGTAGCGCATTCCTTGCAAGCCAAACCGCCGTCGTATTACGCAACACCATGGCTCACCGCTGTCTACTGGCGTATCGATTGGCTGTTGTCTGTGTTAGGCCGCAAACGCAGACTGTCACAGATTATGTCGCATTCACTACATCAATCCCATCGTTTCTCTAACGACAAGGCAATAGCTGAATTGGGTTTTACATTTGAACCGGTCGCGGCTACGATAGAAAAAATTGGGTCTGCACAAGTATAGATTTCGGCTATTTGCTTTCAGGTTTCTGAATTTCCATCTTTTGGATCAGTCCGTTTCTGAAAGTGTAGGTGTGCTTGAGGTAGCCATCAAAAATCATTTCCCCTTCCAGATTCTTTACGGTTTGGTGCACTTGTACTTCAAGCCGGCCATCGTCTAAAACTTTAAAACACAAGGGTTGTGCGTTGGGGTTGATCGCGGCCCATTGGCGCGTCCAATAATCGCGGACGGCTTCGTAGCCTTTCACATAGCCGCCCTCCCAACCATTGGGCCAATCCACATCGGGATTCATGGTCTCGAACACTTTGTCGATGTTGCGGTTGTTGAAATGCTCGTAGGCTTTTTTGATGACTTCCTGTGGTTCCATAGCTGTGAATTTTATAGGGAATTTACAAACTTACTGAATCTGCGGTGCGTCGGGATCGGTGCCCGTGGCTCCCGGCGGCGGAGTACCATGTGCTTTGTTCACCACCGCGTCAATTTGTTTCTGCTGGGTTTCAATGCGCGTCTTAACCTCGTCATACATTTTTTTGTAGTTGCCAATGTCGGAGGCGTAATAGTGGTTGCTCTGCGCAAACTGCAGACTGTCTATTTGGTATTTCTTAAAAATATAAGCCTTGGGATTGACAATGTTGTTGCTCTCACCCGGTTGTTGCGGCTGCGAGCGCATGGCCTCGAGTATGGCCAGATCATAGATAATCGCTACCATCTTGTCCTGCTCGATCAGGTTTTTGGGTTTGGTCATGACCTCATTTTTACAACTGGCAAAAACCAGCGCCACGCCCAAAACGAAAAGAATATTTTTCATTGATAACTAGTATTAACGGTCAAAAAGCAATCGTTGGCCACATTGGATGTTCTTCACCTTGAAGTTGTGGTACACCAGCTGGCCGTTGACAAAGGTATGGGTAATTCTCGATTTAAACGTATAGCCTTCAAACGGCGACCATCCGCACTTGTACAAGATGTTGTCCTTGCTCACGCTCCAGGGCAAACCCGGATTCACGATGGCGAGGTCGGCATAATATCCTTCCCTGATAAAGCCACGTTTCTGGATGCCAAACACAATCGCCGGATTGTGCGCCATCTTTTCAACGATTTTCTCCACCGATAGCTTCCCTTGGTGAAAGGCCTCGAACATCGCCACAACCGAATGTTGTACCAGCGGCCCGCCAGATGGCGCCTGCAGGTACGGTTGTTTTTTCTCCTCAAGCGTGTGCGGCGCGTGATCGGTGGCGATGACATCGATGCGGTCGTCGAGCAAAGCAGCCCAAAGGGCATCGCGGTCGGCGGCAGTTTTCACGGCAGGGTTCCATTTGATCAGGTTGCCTTTGGTGGCGTAGTCGTCATTGGTGAACCAAAGGTGGTGTACACAGACCTCGGCGGTTATCTTTTTGTCTTTGAGCGGAATCTTATTGGTAAACAATTCCATCTCTTTGCCCGTCGACAAGTGAAAGACGTGCAGACGCGCACCGGTTTTCCTGGCCAATGCCACTGCCTTGGACGACGAGAGATAGCAGGCTTCCTCGCTACGGATCAAGTGGTGCGCCGTCACGGGAATGTCTTCACCATATTGGGCCTTGAATTTTTCAAGGTTGTTTTTGATGGTCTGCTCGTCCTCGCAATGCGTGGCAATGAGCATCGGCGTCGACGAAAATATTTTCTCGAGTACCGCTTCATTGTCTACGAGCATATTGCCGGTTGACGATCCCAGGAAAATCTTGATGCCTGCCACATTGTGCGGATTGGTTTTGAGGACTTCCTCCAGGTTGTCATTGGTGGCGCCCATCATGAACGAGTAATTGGCGTAGGCGTTTTGCGATGCGATGCGGTATTTGTCTTCGAGGATTTCCTGGGTGACCGCATTGGGTACGGTGTTGGGCTGCTCAATGAATGAGGTTACGCCACCGGCTACTGCCGCCCTTGACTCGGAGGCAATGTCGCCTTTATGGGTAAGCCCGGGTTCGCGAAAATGAACCTGGTCGTCGATGGCGCCCGGAATCAGGTAATTGCCCTCGGCATCGATGATTTTGGTGGAAGATGATTTGGCGCTGATGCTTGGGGCAATCTCCACAATGAAATTGTCCTCAATCAACACATCCCCTTCAAAAACAGTCCCTTCATTGACAATTTTTGCGTTCTTTATTAAAATCTTGTTCATCGTGCTGGCTTACAATCGGTTAAAAATCTGGCGGATCCTTAAGGTAATCACGCCGAAAACAGCCTCCTTGATAATTGAATTGCTCATCTTGGATTGGCCTTTGGTACGATCGGTAAAGATGATGGGCACCTCTACCAACCTGAACTTATTATTGAACGCGCGGTATTTCATCTCAATCTGAAATGCGTATCCGATGAATTTAATGGCGTCGAGGTTAATCTTTTCGAGTACTTCGCGGCGGTAACAAATGAATCCGGCTGTCGCATCATGGATTTTCATCCCCGTGATGATCTTCACATAGACCGAGGCAAAATAGGACATGAGCACACGGTTCAGCGGCCAGTTGACCACATTCACACCTGTCACATAGCGCGACCCGATGGCCACGTCGCCACTTTCAAAATGGCAGGCATTGTATAATTTTTGCAGGTCTTCGGGGTTGTGCGAGAAATCGGCGTCCATTTCAAAAACATATTCGTAATGGCGGGCAAGCGCCCATTTGAATCCGTGAACGTAAGCCGTCCCGAGCCCTGATTTCTTTTCGCGCACTTCAAGAAACAGACGGGCGGGAAACTCCTGCTGCAGGGCGCGTACCCTGGCTGCGGTTTGGTCTGGTGAATTGTCATCCACGATGAGCAAATCAAAGGATTTGTGCAACGAAAATACCGCCCTTACAATCGCTTCTATGTTCTCGATTTCGTTGTAGGTTGGAATGATTACAATACCGTCGCTCATGTTTTGTCTGTTTCAGCAGCAAAAATACATTATTTCTCAAAGCTGCCTCTTAATAAAATGATAATATGGTTGCCTTTGTTTAAAAAATAAGGCTGCGTAAACACACGAATTTTTTAGTAATTTTGCGCGGTATGGCCGATTTTACTTTTCATCCCCGAATTCTGGAAACCCGCGACTGGGCTACGATTATTTTTGTCGTGGCGCTATTGCTTGTGGCCGTGACACGATCTGTATTTGAGAATCGATTTGCCGAGTACATCAAGCTCGTGGCTTCAGACAAATATGTCAAGGTGTACCGCGACAGCAGCCACCTGATGAGTGGATTTAACGTTATCATGTTCCTCGTTCAATTGGTCTCACTGGCGTTCTTTGTACAGCTTATGTTGAGTTATTTTGGGCATGCGTCCAAGACCGATTGGATCTTGTTCATTCAAATCATCAGCTTCCTGGCCGTATTCATATTGTCTAAGTTCCTGATCGAAAAAATTATCGCCACCGCGTTCAACATCGAGGAATTCACCGAACAATTTAATTTGCAGAAAGTTACCTATCGCACGTATATCGGCTTGCTGCTGTTGCCCATCGATGTGATCCTGTTCTACAACGACCAGCCGTCAAAAAGTTTGGTTTTCGCGCTAATCGCTATTGTATTGGCAACAAATCTGTTAACTTATCTTGTTTCTTTAAAGAATTATCAAAACTTATTCTTGGGCAAGTTGTTTTATTTTATTTTGTATCTTTGCGCACTCGAAATAGCCCCGTATTATTTCATGTATTATTGGTTTACAAAAAGTTAGGATTTAGTATATGTCACAATTGAAAGTGAAAACAATTTTAGTGTCGCAGCCAGAGCCTAAGGTGGAGAATTCTCCCTACTTTGACCTGCAACAAAAGCATAAGGTAAAAATTGATTTCAGACCATTCATACACGTCGAGGGCGTTAATGCCAAGGACGTAAGGCTTCAGAAAATCGACCTCAACAATTACACTGCGATCATTTTAACGAGCAAGAACTCGGTAGACCATTTTTTTAGGGTGGCCGAGGAAATGCGTTACAAAATCCCAGAAGGACTCAAATATTTCTGCCAGTCAGAAGCCATCGCATTTTACCTCCAGAAATATGTGGTATACCGCAAACGCAAGATTTATGTGGGCCAGAAGGACTTTGCCGACATGGCACCGCTGATTAAAAAATACAAGGAAGAGAAATTCCTCTTGCCGGCCTCCGACCAACTCAACGCCGATGCGCCGCAAACCTTAAACAACCTCAAAGTTAACTGGACGCAAGCCACATTTTACAAAACCGTCATGAGCGATTTGTCTGACCTGGCCGATGTGTACTATGATGTACTGGCGTTCTTTAGCCCAACCGGAATCAAATCGTTGTTCAAGAACTTCCCCGATTTCCAGCAAAACAATACGCGTATCGCGGTTTTTGGAAGCACCACTCAGAAAGAAGCACTCGAGCACGGATTGCGCATTGACATCCTCGCGCCGACTCCCGAGACTCCGAGTATGACCATGGCTCTTGAAAGATATATAGCCGAAGCCAATAAAGGAAAATAAAGAAAGAAAAAAAATAGAAAATCAGGGCGCGTTATGCGTCCTTTTTTTTTGGCCTGTCGGGTGACCATTGCCAACCTGTTGCATTCTATTCTTTTTGATTGAAGTAAGCAACCCCCATCCAAATCAAGCCCAAGCCAACCCCAAGGATTGAAAAGAGTTGTAAGGAATCATAAATGAACCCGATCACCACCCCCATGATGGCGCAGAAAAAAAACACCGACAGCGCTTTGATAAAACCGGGTTTCTTAGTCTCGTTAAGTGCCTTAGAAAAAAGACTCTGCTTTGTCTCATTGTTATCCATAGTTGTCTATTTTTAGAGGTTTACCAGTTTAATCGATAGCCCGCCGAAGCCAGAAAAGAAGATGAAAAAACCAAATTATGGCACCCTTTTGTCGTGTCTTACCGATTAATTATAATACTAATATACAACTATTTGTGTACGATTTTCAGTTTGGGTGTTGTGAGGAAGGTTAAAGTTTGGTGAGGGGCAAGTGAGTAATAGCTGTCTATTGTCGGTCGAGGGCCACCTGCAAAAACACTTCGGACAAAAAAACGCTTCGGCTTAAACGTGACTTATATCATGTTTCTCCCAAAAGGTATGGTCTATATTTGTATAAAACACAACACCATGAACGCTACACATTTACATTTGGTCATTACACATCTCCCAATCTTCGGCTCGATTTTGGGCAGTTTTGTATTGGCGTACGGGCTTTGGTCAAAGAGCAACGAAACAAAAATCGCTGCCTATTTCGTATTGTTATTCTCAGCTATCGGTGCGGGTATTGCCTATCTTACAGGCGAAGAAGCCGAAGAAACGGTAGAAAACCTCCAGGGAATCGCCGAAAGCACCATAGAACAACACGAGGATTTTGCCGTGTTTGCGTTGGCGGCCTTACTGCTGGTTGGAGCGAGTGCCTTGATTGGTATCGTGGTCACCCTAAAAAAATCGCCACTCACTAATAAGACGGCTATCGTCATTCTATTGCTCTCGCTACTGAGTTTTGGACTCGTGGCCAGGACGGGATACCTCGGCGGGAAAATAAGGCATACCGAAGTTAGCGGAACCATTCAATCTACACAAGCCTCCGAAACAGAAACTGAGGATTAGCTACACCGCTTTGACCCTCGGCCAACGCCATGCCCTATACACCACCATGGCAGTCAACAGGCTTTCAAGAAAGGAAAGGAACACGTAGAACGTGCGCCAACTGCTCAAAGAAGAGATCCCAACGAGCAGGGTAAACAGCGTAAAGAATACACCCACGCCCATATTAAGCCCTCTGGCCCAGCGCGGGCTCACCACCAAGGTGAGCAAAACCATCAATGCAGGGACGGCCATCACCAAGGTGGTCACGAACAATTTCGTGGGGCTGTCTAAAAGATTGTCGCCGCTTATAAGACCGGCTACTTTGTTGGGTACAT
>JAKQJQ010000407.1 GCA_029561105.1 Bacteroidota bacterium | reverse complement strand
ACCTACAATATTAAAAATTTAATTTGGGAAAAAGCCCGCCAAACCGCAGAAGTAATCAACCAAAATGCTAATTTAGTGGCATCTTAAAACTGGCCATGTTCAAGCTTTTAAAAGAAAACATTCGTATCGCTTTGGGTTCTATCCGGACCCAGTTGCTGCGCACCATATTGACCGTTTTGATTATCGCCATCGGAATCACGGCGCTCGTTTGCATCCTTACGGTTGTTGCCGCGCTCGAAAATACGCTGTCGACCAATTTCGCGTCGATGGGTTCTAACACCTTCAACGTACAGCAATATGCGTTTGAAACCCGCCGGTTTGGCGGTGGCGAGCGCGAAGTGGTCAACCCGATCATTTCGTATCCCGAAGCGGTCGCGTTTAAAGACAAATACAATTTCCCTTTTACCCATACCGCGCTATCGTTTACGGCCGTGACCAATGCCGAGGTGAAATTTGAGTCCCGTAAAACCGACCCCGAAATTACCGTCATGGGTGTCGATGAACATTTTGTAGTGAACTCGGGACTCGAGATTGCCAAAGGTCGCAATTTTACGGGTTTCGATGTGTCGAACAATACGTACTGCTGCGTTGTGGGTTCGGATTTTGAAAAGGACCTGCTCAAGGACGTGAACCCGATTGATAAGGTGATTTCGATACGCGGCTCCAAATTCAAGATCATCGGCGTACTCAAGGAAAAAGGATCGACTTTTGGCAACAGTCAGGATTTACGTGTACTGATTCCGATACAGGTCGTGCGCTCGCTTTTTACCACGCCCAACATCAACTACACGGTAAGTGTGATGGTGGATAAGAAAGAATTACTCGACCAAGCCATAGACCAAGCCAACAGCACCATGCGAAGGGTAAGAAAACTGAGCCCTGTCAAGGACAATAATTTTGGGATCTCGAGAAGCGACGACCTCATCAACAAAATCCTCGACATCACCCAATACTTGGGGCTTTCGGCCTGGGTAATCGGGATCATCACGATTTTCGGCTCATCGATTGCGCTCATGAACATCATGCTGGTTTCTGTCACCGAGCGCACGCGCGAAATTGGCGTTAGAAAGGCACTCGGTGCCAAACGCGGCACGATTGCGACACAGTTTTTTATCGAGACACTAGTTATTGGACAATTGGGCGGCTTGCTCGGGATTTTGCTCGGCATTTCGGCCGGATACGGCATTGCGACTTTGCTCGAATTTGTATTCGTCACACCTTGGGGCGCCATCATTGCAGCTTTTGTGACGACCTTTTTTGTGGCAATTATTTCTGGTTCGTATCCTGCGCTGAAAGCGTCACGGCTTGACCCGATTGAAGCGTTGCGCTACGAATAATTAATACCGGATGGCATGAAACAAGAATCAAATTATATGAGAAAAATAGGGCTATTGTTGGTTTTTCTGGGATGGTGCTGGCAAGGTTTGGCGCAAGAAAACAGCGAAGAGAAAATCATTTCTGAAGTCACCAATATGGCCAAACTGTTGCAGGAAAAAAAATACACTGCTTATGCCAACTACCTTTATCCCGGGATCATTGCCATGGCCGGAAGCAAGGAAAAACTGATCGAGGCTACCAAAAACGCTATGGAGCAAATGCAACAAAACGGTGTGTCGATTACAAAAATCAGCTTTGGCAAGCCCGAAAAGGTTTTGGTGGTGGGCAGCGAATGGCAAACCACGGTTCCGCAAGTGTTTGAGATGTCGCATGAGGGAAAAGCCATTATCTCTGAATATTCACTGATTGCCATTTCGAACGACGCAGGATTGCACTGGTACTTTATAGACACTTCGGGGAAAGACCTGGCCACTTTGCGCCAATCCTTGCCCAATTTGAGCACCGAGCTTGTCGTACCCGAACGCAAACAGCGCGTCGAATAAATCTCAACTACAAAAAACTCAAAAAAATTTCGCCGTTTATGGCTTAGATTTGATTCAACGGTCGGCTTTGAGCATGCGGTCGTTGCCATAAATGTCTTTGCGCAGGTTGAGGCTTTTAAAGTCAAGGCTTTTAAGCAATTCCACCATTTCGGTTCCCAAATATTGGTTGATTTCAAAATAGAGCTTGCCGTCTTGGGGCAAGTGCTTTAGGGCGAGTTGGGTGATTTTTTTGTAAAAGACAAGCGCATCGTCATCGGCGACAAATAGCGCGAGATGCGGTTCATGTTCGAGCACATTGGGTTTGATCTCCTGTTTTTCGAGCTCGCGCACATAGGGCGGATTGGAGACGATAATATCATATTGGGTTGCGAGGTCTGTTGTTTCAAGAATATCCTGTTGCAAAAACTGCACTTTTACACCATTGAACACGGCATTGCGCGCCGCAACTTCGAGGGCTTCTGGTGAAACGTCGATAGCAGAAACCATTGCGTCTGGAAGGTTTTTGGCCAGTGCGATGGCGATGCAACCGCTGCCGGTACCGATGTCGAGAATTCGTAGTGGCTGTGTACGTTGGGCACGCTCACAATCGAAGAGGATCCATTGCACGAGTTCTTCGGTTTCTGGGCGCGGAATTAAGGTATTGCCATTGACTTGGAATTCGAGCCCGTAAAACTCTGTTCTCCCTAAAAGGTATTGTATGGGCGTGAAATCTATGAGCCCGTCGAGGATTTGATTCCAGTCCTGGATTTCATGGTCAGACAGGTGAAAATCTGGCTGCAAAACCAAATCGACGCGTTTGAGGCCGTGGCGGTTTTCCAGCGTTAAGTAAAAGAAACTCTCGGCTTCTCCCGCATCGTAGAGCGGCGTAAGTGTTTGGATGAAGTGGGTTCTGTAGTCTTTGAGGTTCATTTTAAGGTTCGTTGTTCGACATTCGTTGTTCGACATTTCTGGATTCAAAATTTAGGATACGGATGCCCTAGCCCGGATTGCAGTGGAAATCCTTTTTGGATTGTCTGGAGCGCAGCGGAAGAAAATCTTCATGAAGCGCAGCGGAATGCAAAAAGATTGCAACGGAAAGCCGGATACAGCTCTCAAAAATCAAAAATAAAAATGAATATTGAACAACGACCCGAGCGTCAGCGAAATGGCGAAGCAATATTGAATTTTGAAATTTGCGAATATCGAGGCTATTTTCGTTTATTTTTGCGAAGTGAAGGTACACCAAAAATACATGGCGCGCTGCATTGAACTCGCGAAAAACGGATTGGGAACCACCTACCCCAATCCGCTTGTAGGCGCGGTGGTGGTGTGTGACGGGAAAATCATTGGGGAAGGCTGGCACAGACAATCGGGCGAGCCGCATGCCGAAGTGCTCGCGATACGCTCGGTGAAAGACCCGAATTTATTGGCCAGATCGACGATTTATGTAAGCCTTGAACCCTGCAGCCATTTTGGAAAAACGCCGCCTTGTGCCGATTTGATCCTGGAGCATAACATTCCCGAAATCGTCATCGGTACGGGAGACCCGAATGAAAAAGTGGCGGGAAAAGGCATTGCCAAAATAAAAGCCGCCGGACGCAAGGTGACGGTTGGTGTTTTGGAAAATGAATGCAACGAGCTCAACAAACGCTTCTTTACCTTCCACCAAAAAAAACGGCCGTACATCATTTTGAAATGGGCCGAAAGTGCCGACGGATTTATGGCTCCGCTGCAAAAAGACGAACGCAAACCCGTTTGGATTACCAACGAATTTTCAAGGCAATTGGTACACAAATGGCGCGCCCAAGAGCAGGCGATTCTTGTAGGAACACAAACTGTCGTGGATGACAATCCTATTTTGGATGTGCGCGATTGGACCGGCGAAAACCCCACGAGAATTGTTTTAGACCAAAATAACCGGATTTCAAAAGAAAGTCATATCTTTGGGAATCGGTCGAAAACCTTGGTATATTCGGGGTTTGGAGACTTTGGAGACAACGTGGCTTTGGCACTTGCCGGGCGGTTGTACCAGGACGGAATCCAATCGGTAATTATTGAGGGCGGCACACGAACACTGGAGACTTTTCTTTTAGAAAACCTATGGGATGAAGCCCGAATTTTCAAAGGAACCAATCGGTTTGAAAACGGCATCGCGGCGCCCAGATTACCGCAAGCGGTTGCCCACCAAAAAATGGTTTTGCAGGATGAACTTTTAATTTTTTACAACCATGATTAACACGATAATTTTTGATTTCGGCGATATTTTCATCAACCTGGAGAAACAGGCATCGATAGATGAGTTCAAGAAACTAGGATTGGATGGCCCGAATGAAGAATTATTAGAGATGAATGACTTGTTTGAGAAAGGCAAAATCACCGAGTTGCAGTTTATTGAAACTTTCCAGAAATACATCCCGAATGCCGATGTGCACGACATCCGCAAATCATGGAACGCAGTGATTGGGGAGTTCCCGTTGTATCGGTTGGAGTTTTTGCAGATGCTCTCGCACAAATACCGTTTGTTTTTGTTGACCAACACCGATTCGATCCACATCAGCCGTTTTGAGCACAAGGTGGGCGTCTCTTTCTTTAGCGACTTTTACCAATGTTTTGAAAAAGTGTATTATTCATACGAGATGGGCATGAGAAAACCCAGTCCCGAAATCTTCAACTACATTATCAACAAACATGATTTGTCTCCCAAACGTACCTTGTTTGTAGATGACAAGAAAGAGAATACCGATGCTGCAGAAGCTTTGGGTATCAATGTCTGGAACCTCGAAGTAGGAAAGGAAGACGTGGTGGATTTGTTTGAAAAGAAAATATTGTAAATCATTTGGACCTTACCGACAGTTACAAAACCCTCGCATACCCATCACCAGAAATACTTTATAAGGAAAAGAACAGCAAGTTTTTTGGGTATGCTTTTCCGCTGGCTTCAGAAACCGAAATCAAATCTATTATCGAGCCGTTGCGCAAGAAGCATTACAATGCGGTGCATTTTTGCTACGCATTTCAACTGGGAACCGAAACTTTTACTTTTCGCGCCAATGATGACGGCGAACCCAGCAACAGTGCGGGAATGCCTATTTACGGGCAAATCCAGTCTTTTGGATTGACGAATGTATTGGTGGTGGTTGTCCGGTTTTTTGGCGGGACAAAGTTGGGCGTTGGCGGGCTCATTTCTGCTTATCGCACGGCGGCGCAAATGGCTTTGGAGGCCTCAGAAATCGTAGAGAAAACCATAGATATCCATTACCTGATTTCATTCGATTACAAAAACATGAATAAGGTCATGCGGGTAATCAAGGAAAAAAATCTTGAGATCGTGGCGCAAAACATGGCCGAAAACTGCGAAATAGAAATTGCTACACGAAAGAAAAATGCCGATTTGGTGTTTGGGATTTTCGAGTCGATGTTTGAGATTGCGATCAAGAAAAAAGGAACTTAGTCTTCCATTTGGTCGAGCAATATTTGGATGTGCTCTGGAGGACTCGTTGGACGTCCTGTTTTCATATCTACAAACACCAAAATGAAATGTGCCGTTGTTAACAACTCTTGCGCCTCGCTCCAGATTTCACAATCGAATTCTATTTTAACAGAACTGCTCTGTTTGAACTTGGTTTTCACGACGAGTAAATCGTCATAACGCGCCGGTTTTTTATAGTTGAGCGTCATGGAAACGATGGGAAGCGCAATACCCGAATCTTCGAGACTCTTATAAGAAACCCCTTTGCTACGCAGCCATTCTACCCTACCTATCTCAAAATAAGGGATATAGTTGCCGTGATAAACTACCCCCATTTGATCTGTTTCTGAATAACGCACACGGACTTCAATTTGATGTTCTTTCATGTTGTTTGTGATAAAAAAATGGTATCTTTATAAAGGGTAAAATCGAGGTCTTACGACAATATTTTTAAAAAATCAACCGCTAAATAATTTTTTTTTAACGATTTTTGTTCACATATTTGTTACCCCAAAAAACAAGGAAAAAACCCCTGTTTTTCTTTGTAAGAGAACCTTTAATAAAAACACAAATTTAATAAATTATATGAGCAAAACTGCGCAATCAGTCTGGGAAAATTGTCTCTCATTCATAAAGGACAATATCCAAGACCAAGCCTATAAAACTTGGTTCGAACCGATTAAGTCTGTTGAGCTTACCGATAATGCACTTTACATACAAGTTCCCAGTAAATTTTTCTACGAGTGGCTCGAAGAGCATTACGTGAAATTATTAAAAGTTGCTCTCACCAAGGAACTGGGAAAAAATGCCAAACTCCTCTACAAAATCAAGATGGAGAACACCTATGGCAACAAACAACCTTTTACCGAGCAGTTGCCCAGCGCACACCGAAGCCCGATGAAAACCCAGGAAGTGGATGCGCCGTTCAAAAATCTGAGCCCGGAACTCAAAAACCCTTTTGTCATTCCAGGCATCCGCAACCTAAAAATCGAGTCGCAACTCAATGCCAATTATAGTTTTGAGAATTTCCTCGAGGGAGACTCTAACAGACTCGCTCGTTCTGCAGGAATGGCTGTAGCCAATAAACCTGGCGGAACTTCATTTAATCCGCTGCTTATTTTTGGTGGTGTTGGTTTGGGGAAGACCCACCTTGCCCACGCTATCGGCGTAGAAATTAAAGACAAATATCCGGAGAAAACCGTGCTGTACATTTCGGCCGAAATTTTCACCCAGCAATACATTGACTCGGTTAAGAAAAACAACCGCAACGACTTTATCCATTTTTATCAACTCATTGATGTTTTGATCATTGATGACGTACAATTCCTCTCGGGCAAATCGGGTACGCAGGATGTATTTTTCCACATCTTCAACTACCTGCACCAAAACGGCAAACAGGTCATCCTGACCTCAGACAAAGCGCCGGTGGATATGCAGGATATTGAGCAGCGTTTGCTCTCGCGTTTCAAATGGGGATTGTCTGCCGAGTTGCACCAACCCGATTATGAAACCCGTATTTCGATACTCAAAAACATTTTGTACCGTGACGGCGTAGACATGCCCGAGGAGATCATCGAATACGTGGCGCGCAACATCAAGTCGAATGTACGGGAACTCGAAGGCGCGATTATCTCTTTGATTGCCCAATCCTCTTTCAACAAAAAAGAAGTCACGCTGGATTTGGCCAAACATGTGGTTGAGAAATTCGTCAAGAATGTAAAACGCGAGATTTCAATCGATTATATCCAGAAAATTGTTTCGGACTATTTTCAACTCGACCTTGAAACCCTACAATCCAAAACCCGCAAACGCCATGTGGTTCAGGCCAGACAGCTTGCTATGTTCTTCGCCAAAAAATTCACCAAAGCCTCTTTGGCCAACATTGGTTCACAAATCGGTGACCGCGATCACGCCACGGTATTGCATGCCTGTAAAACAGTTGACAATTTGGTCGCCACCGACAAACAATTCAAGAAATTTGTCGAAGACATCCATAAAAAACTATCCTTATAACAAATGCCCGTTAAAATCTTAATGGTTTGCCTAGGCAACATTTGCCGTTCGCCTTTGGCAGAAGGCTTGCTCGCAGCCAAACTCCCCAAAAATGACTTCTTTGTCGACTCGGCAGGCACCGGAAACTGGCATGTAGGCAACAAACCCGATGACCGATCGATAGCAGTAGCAAAAAAAAATGGTGTGGATATTTCGTCCCAGCAAGGCCGGCAATTTAAGGTGTCGGATTTTGAAAACTTTGACCACATCTACGTCATGGACACGTCCAATTACAGCGACGTAGTGGCTTTGGCCAAAAGCGATGCCCAAAAGAACAAAGTGAAACTCATACTTGACGAGCTTTTCCCTGGTGAGAATGTAGATGTTCCCGATCCTTATTTTGGGATGGAAAACGGATTCGACTCGGTCTACAAAATGCTTGATGAAGCCTGCGAGATTATTGCAAGAAAACTAATCGCCCAACACTTACAGAAATGAAGTCAACCGGAAAGCTATACCTGATTCCAACCACTTTAGGAGACACAAACAATAGCAATCCGGCGAAACAAACCGACCCGATGGACGTGCTGCCCATGACCGTCAAACGCATCGTCTCACTAATCGACGATTATATTGTCGAGAATGAAAAGACGGCACGCAGGTTCATCAAAAGTATAGATCCCGAGAAAGTCCAGTCGACACTCCGACTCCACGCACTCAACAAACACACCGACAGTTCTGAGTACAACCAAATGATCCAACCTTGTATCGAGGGCCGTAATGTTGGACTGATGAGTGAAGCCGGATGTCCGGGAATCGCCGATCCGGGTGCTGCCATTGTAAAAATCGCACATGAGAAAAACATCCAGGTGGTTCCGCTTGTTGGTCCGTCTTCGATTTTGCTTGCGATGATGGCTTCGGGGATGAACGGCCAAAGTTTCGCTTTCAATGGTTACCTCCCGATTGAGAAAGGCGATAAGAAAACAATGCTCAAAAATCTGGAAAAACTCTCTGCCGACAAGAACCAATCGCAGTCTTTCATTGAAACGCCGTACAGGAATAACAAACTACTCGAAGACATCCTGCAAACTTTGCAACCTGCTACCCATTTATGCATAGCTGCCGACATTACCTTGCCTACCGAATACATCAAAACCATGCGTGTACAGGATTGGAAAAAGACAAAAATAGACTTGCACAACCGCCCTACTTTGTTCATCATCCATAAAATGCAGGCGTAAAAAAACCCGCCGTTTGGGCAGGTTTTGTATTTCTATCGGTGATTGATTATTTCACTGATGCGGCACTATCGGCGATGATTCCGGCAGTTTCATAACCGCCAAACTCACGCATATAGGTTTTCATCGAGGCACCGTTTTCATCTTTGCATTTTTTGTTTCCGTTGCTGTAGAGAAATTTCTTAACCGATCCTGCACCGCCCAAATGCGCGGCCGCCAATATGCCCGACTCGGTCACTTTAACACCGGCGACAACCTGACCCGAAAATTTCTCGATTTCCTTACGAAGCTCCCATTTATTCTTAGACAATAAGGCAACGAAAGCTTTTTCCTGGAGTTTGGGGCTTCTTAAAAAAGCCGAAGTATCGTGGACTCCAATGGTTTTTAGTGTTTCTTCACCGAACTGGTATTTTCCCATATATCCCAGTTGGTTGATTCTATGATATTCTCCTTGTGATTCTTTGAAAGCGACGGCTTCCTTGAAGCCAATAAAAAACTTTCCGGTAAATGGGATATTGAGATTTGCATAATCCTTCTGTTCTTTTGACGGAAATTGGTAAGCCAACTCCTCGTTTGTCGATTGAAACCAATCGTGGTTTTGCAACTCAAAAGATTTAAAACCCGAGCTCAAGTAAATGATTACCAAAGCCAAACCGCTGTAAAAAGACCACTGCTTTATCATAAATTAGATTTCTTCCCGGCCTGTCACCCCAAGAAATTTCTGCGGGGCAAATATAGGACTAAATAATAGAAATTTGAATATCAGTGAGTTAATTTTTTCTAAAAGTACAGGGCGCGGAATTTAAACCCTTGTCCGGAGCTGATTTCAATCGTTGGAGCCGGAATCTTAATGGTGTTGAAAAGATGAAAAATCGTTTTCAAAGTATGCGATTTCGTCTCGATTTTGGTCAAATCGGCGTCAAGGCTAAAGTAAAATTGACGGTATCTTTCCTTCTCAGGCAGGAAAACCGTGTTGACGAATTCATCGTTTCCGGTTATCATCCCTTCGGCACCATAACCTACAGCCAGGTTAAGCCATTTTGGAATTTTGGATTCCTTTAAAAACGAATGGAGATTTACAGACAACCAATAGGTTTGCCCGTTATAGTCCTTAAGCAATTGCTCGGCCGAAGATTCTCCGAGTACGTTGGGCCGTGCCGAAGCATAAGGCGTGGTGTGGAATGAAAATTTGGGAATGATTCGCTGCTCTTTCCAAAGCAATTCCTGTCCTACAAACAAAGCCGTCCCAGAAAAATTAGCAGCCACATCGCCAACAGAAGCGCCCCAGTTAGAGGAATAGCCATCCATAACCTCAACGGCAGACAAAAAGACAAAACCAATAGTCGATCCGTAAATGAGTTGGTTTTTTCTGCTCACGCCGCTCCATTGCAGCGCATTTTTCCCTATGCTCCCCAGATGATACGCAGAAAAAACATGTCCTGCCTTGTCCATCTGCAACCATTCGGCGTTGTCATTTTTAAAATGAAAGTCCGACTTTGGGTAATCGGCATACCAAAGCTGGTTCAACCCAACCAAGGTTGCGGCTCCAACGGCCACCTCGGCTATCACTACGCCATTCCTTCTGGCCTTTTGTAAAGAATCGGCAGGTTTCAGGAATCCATCAAGGCCACCTTGCGCGATAACCATTGCAGGCAACAGCAAAACAAGCCAGTATAAAAGAGGTTTATTCAAAATCTTATCGTTTAATTCCTTGTCCGTTGATCCAAGCCACATACTTCTGACGGTTTACTTCATGCTGCGCCGGTGTTACCGCAAATTCGTGGTAACCAAAATTGGTCACGCTCGCACAAAAATAAATGTAATTGTGTTTCTCCGGATTTAAAACCGCGTCGATGGCCGTAATGTCGGGCATCGCAATAGGTCCCGGCGGTAACCCGGCGTACATGTACATATTATAGGGAGAATCGGTTGCAAGGTCTTTGTTGAGTACCCGTTTGATTACTTGGGTAAAATCGCCCGATTTTAGTTTGACCGCATAAATAACGGTTGGGTCGGCTTCTAGTTTCATCCCTTTGGCTAAACGATTCAAATAAACACCTGCCACTTTTGGGCGTTCATCTTTCTTAACGGTTTCCTTGTGCACAATAGAGGCGAGTATCGAGACTTCTATCGGCGTTAGGTTTAGTGCTTTGGCTTTGGCCAGCCTGTCGTCATTCCAGAACTTACGATATTCCTTTGCCATGCGTTCGCGAAACTTGGTTGCCTTGGTATTCCAGAAAAACTCGTATGAATTCGGGATGAACATACACAATACATTATCCTCGGTAAAGCCATTCTCTTCAAGGAATGTCTTGTCCTTGAACGATTCGAGTAAACTCAAACTGTCGGCCTCGATCTGCATGCCTATGCGTCCGGCGAAATCCTCTACCCTTTCCTGATTGTTGAAGGCCAAATCAACCGGTACATTTTGGCGTAGCGCGTTGACTATTTCGTTGCTGTTCATGCCTTTTTTGAGGAGGAATCGGCCGGCTTTTTCTACCCTTTCAGGATACGATTTCTTTTGCGCAACGGTTTCAAAACGTTGCATATCCTCGACGTAATTGGCCATAATTTCTTTGACCTTGTCGTAGTCAGAACCTGTCGGAATGAGTACATAGGTTTCTTTTTCGGTGAATCTGGTATTGCCCGAAAAAATGTCGCGGTACAACAGATAGCCATAAATAATCAGTCCGGTAACGACTAATACCGAGACAATGCCTATAATTTTTTTGGTGTTCAAGGTTTGAAATTTAAAAGTTGTTGATGCGTTGAAAAATCGCTTCGTCCTTGTATTGTCCTTTGACGAGATTCCATTGTTTTTTGATTCCGATTTGCTCGAATCCAAAATTAGCAAAAAGCGCCAAACTGGCTTCATTGTCGGTAGCAATATTTGCAAAAAGCTGGTGCAGGCTCAGATGCGAGAAAGCATACTTAATGAGAAGTTCCAGTGCCTCTGCGCCAAAACCCTGGCTTCGGTCTGCCGCATCCTTAATAAGGATGCCCACACCGGCGCGGCGGTTTCGTGGGTCGTACTCGAACAGGTCAACCAATCCCATGGCACTGAACGCGCCGTGTTTACAGATGGCGAGTCGCAATTGCCTGGCTTCATAAATGTCCTGCTGGGCGTTTTCGAGGTATTGCTTGATCAGGAATCGACTGTATGGGGTTTGGGTGTTGCTGACATGCCAAACGGTTTCATCGTTTTCTACAGCATAAACGAACTCGAGATCTTCGGGTTCGAGCGCGCGCAGGTAGATGTTTTTTCCGGTTAAGGTCAGCATGAGATGGTTCCTTTAAAGACGAAAGTCGCCGGCCCGATGAGCATTACGTTCGTGTATTTGGATTCTTGCTTCTCAAACGAAACCTGCAATTTCCCGCCTTCTACGTTGATATGAAGATGATCGCAAGAAGTTTTTCCAGTCGCATGCATGGCGATGGCTACTGCTGTTGCGCCGGTTCCGCAGGAAAGGGTTTCGTCTTCTACGCCTCTTTCGTAGGTTCGGATGGCAAAGGTGTCGTTGGAAATTTGTTTGACAAAATTGATGTTGCTTCCCGCGTTTCCATACAAATCGCTGTAGCGGATAGCACGCCCGACTGATTTCACATCAAGATGCGTCAGGTCTGTTTCTACCTGTACATGATGTGGTGAACCCGTGTCGAGAAATACATACTCGGGCGAAATCCTGACTTCATTGACGTCTGACATTTCGAGCGATACGATTCCGTCTACAGCTATGGTCGCGCGATGCAGACCATCTACCGCTATAAAGCAAGCCCGATCAGCAATGACGCCTAGCGATTTTGCGAAAGCGACAAGGCACCTGCCACCATTGCCGCACATAGAGCTCGGGTTACCGTCAGAATTGTAGTAAACCATCCTAAAATCGGTTTCAGTATCGTTTTCAAGTAAGATTAGTCCGTCGCCGCCAATCCCGAAACGTCGGTCGCACAAATGCCTGACAAGCGCAATGTTGTCTTTTGGGAAAAACTGGTCGCGGTTGTCGACCATGACAAAATCGTTTCCGGTGCCTTCGTATTTGTAAAAAGTGAGTTCCATAGTGCTGAGTTGGAAACAAAATTAAGAATTAAAAACGGATAATTCATGTGCCAGTTATCGGCTGCGACCCAAATGATAAATCTCTGCTAAAACGCTGTTAAACGGACGTTAAAGCGTTTTTTGGAGCACAATACTTTTTTAATTTTACGTTTGATTTTAAAAAACAAACAATCCGTTCAACCAAATCCAAACAGAAAAATGAAAAGATTTTCGAGTTTATTTCTAGTGTCATTGTTAAGTGGTGCCACAACGCTTGGCGCTTACAAGCTGTTTATAGACGATGACGGACTTTTTTCAAAAAAACAAAACATAGTAACCCTCGCGCCAGAACATTACACCAAAAATGTGGGGCTGGGTGCAGAAAATGTTGATTTCACTGATGCCGCCGACAAAACGGTACACTCGGTAGTTCACGTGAAGAATGTTTCTTACCGCACCGTTTCTAACCCTATGATGGAATTTTTCTACGGATACCGCGGCGGACAGCAACAAGAACAGGTAGGAACCGGGTCGGGTGTGATTATCTCCGAAGACGGTTATATCGTCACCAACAACCACGTGGTCCAGGACGCCACCGATTTAGAGATTACACTCAACAATAAAAAAACATACAAAGCCAAACTCGTAGGTACCGATTCTAAGATGGATATCGCCTTGCTTAAGATCGACGCCAATGAGAAATTGCCTTATACCGTTTTTGCCGACTCCGACAATGTTAAAGTGGGCGAATGGGTGTTGGCAGTAGGAAATCCTTACAATTTAAACTCCACGGTAACCGCCGGTATTGTATCGGCCAAGGCGAGAAATCTAGATACCAATGGTATCCAGTCGTTCATCCAGACCGATGCTGCGGTAAACCCAGGCAATAGCGGTGGCGCACTGGTGAACACCCACGGTGAACTCATCGGGATCAACACGATGATTTCTTCGATGACGGGTTCTTATGTAGGGTATTCGTTTGCCGTTCCGTCTAACATCGCGCGCAAAATTATCCAGGACATCATGGAATTCGGAAATGTGCAGCGCGGCATTTTAGGCGTAGAAGGCGGCGAACTCAACAGCACCGTTTCTAAGGAATTGGGAGTTGCAGAAACCCAAGGATTCTATGTCAATAAAGTGACCAAAGGTTCGGGCGCCGAGAAGTCGGGCCTCACCAAAGGAGACATCATTGTTAAATTAGACAACCAAAACATTTCATCTTATGCAGAGTTGTCGGGTTACATCAACACCAAACGTCCCAACGACAAAGTCCAGGTAACTTACATCCGCGGCGAGAAAACCTTTACGGTTCCGGTTTCATTGAGCAAAAATGATTCAATTGTCACCGAGTTCAAAGGCTTGCAATTAGAGAATATCGACCCGTCGGATAAAAAACGATTCCGTATCAATGCTGGGGTACGCATCAGCGAAGTCACCAGTGAAAATTTACGGCCATATTACGACGAGCTCAAAGGCAGCATCATCTTAAGTGTCGATAACGTCAAAGCGACCGACGTGGAAACGGTTTCTCGCGTTCTCGGACAAAAGAGCGAAAACCAAAGCATCAGCATTGACCTGCTCACCAAAAACGGCCAGCGCGTCAGGATTATCATCTAAACGACAAAGCATCAAGTTGAAAGCCATCCACTGCGATGGCTTTTTTTATGAAAAAACTTTGAGAAAATGTTTTACGAAATCGATTGAAATCAATACTTTTGCGTCGAATTTGAAAATAACAACAACCAACTTTTTTACAATTTACTCCAAATGAACAACACAATTTTATACGAAAAGGAAGTCTCATTTCAGGCCGACAGACGTCGCGCCGGGGTTGAATTTATCAAAATCATCAGTGATTTATGGTATGACAAATCAATCGAGATGGTACTTTTCCGCAACCAACTCATCGACAAAAATGTAAGTGAAATCATCAACCTTCACGAATATGCAGGAGAATTCGTTGGCAAACCGATTTCTATTTTTGACTCGGTAGAAATTGCCCGCGCCATCTTGTCGCTTGATTTACCGCCGTCTAAACTCGACATCGGTAAACTCACCTACGAATTTCACCTCGAAGACAACAAATACGACGATGCCAAAGGATTTGTAGTAGACAAATTGCGCAACGCCAAAGACTTCAAAAACAACAAACCCAAAGATGTGGTACTTTACGGTTTTGGCCGTATCGGGCGTCTGCTCGCCAGGGAATTGATGTCAAAAACCGGCAAAGGAACCCAATTGCGCCTTCGCGCCATTGTGACCCGCGACAAAAACGACGCGGTTTCCCTTGAAAAAAGAGCTTCGTTGTTGCGTTACGATTCGATCCATGGTGATTTCCAGGGTTCGGTCGTTGCCGATCCAGACAACCAGGCGCTCATCATCAACGGGACCACGGTACACATCATTACTGCCAATAGTCCAGAAGAAATCGACTACACCAAATATGAAATCCAGGATGCGCTCGTAATCGATAATACAGGTGCTTTCACCACACAAGAAGCACTCGCGCGCCACTTAACTTCTAAAGGTGTTGACAAAGTTTTGCTCACAGCTCCGGGCAAAGGCGTTCCGAACATCGTTCATGGCGTCAACCACAATGAGCACAACCCGGACGAAGTCAATATTTTCTCGGCAGCATCATGTACCACCAACGCGATTACACCAATCTTGAAAGCAATCGAAGATACTTTGGGTGTAGTAAAAGGTCACCTCGAAACCATCCACGCTTACACCAATGACCAGAATCTTGTGGATAACATGCACAAGAAATACCGTCGTGGACGTGCTGCAGGGCTCAACATGGTCATCACCGAAACCGGCGCAGGAACGGCCGTTGCCAAAGCCATCCCCGCATTGGCTGGGAAATTGACCTCGAACGCGATTCGTGTTCCGGTTCCCAACGGTTCGCTAGTGGTTTTGAACCTCGAAGTCAACAAAGAAACCTCGATTGCCGAGGTGAACGCCATCATGAAAAAATACGCGCTCGAAGGCGAACTCGTTGAGCAAATCAAATATTCGTTGAACAACGAGCTCGTGTCCTCCGACATCATCGGCACTTCGGCACCGTCGATTTACGACTCCAACGCCACGATTGTTTCTGCCGACGGGAAAAACATCGTGCTTTACATTTGGTATGACAACGAGTACGGCTACAGCCATCAGGTGATTCGTCTGGCGAAATACATATCTAAAGTAAGAAGGTATACTTACTATTAATCGAATAAAGCAACGGACAGGTCAGAGACTACCTTTCCTGCGCACAAAAAATCCGCCCTTTTGGGAGCGGATTTTTTTATTTTAGGAACTATTTGCTGCTGTACGCTTTTTTTTGATTGCTGGCCAACGCGCCTCCTGGCTCCTTCGCTAAAACAGTCCACAGGACTGTTTTTTTTAACGCTCGGCCCTCATCAGGGCTAGGCATCCAACTTCAATAATACCTCTAATTATTCCTTAGGTTTCGTCATATAATAAACCGGAATACCAACCAGCATAATCAAAACACCCCAACCGCAAGTGCTTGTCTTGTATACCAACAAGGCAATCGACAAAGCGGATGCCATGACGATATACAAGGCTGGTAACACCGGATAGCCAAACGCTTTGTACGGTCTTTCGGCGTTGGGCATGGTTTGGCGCAATTTAAAGATCCCATAAATGGTCAGGATGTAAAAAATCAATACGATGATGACTACAAAATCGAGCAAATCGCCGTATTTTCCCGTCAGGCACAAAGCCGAAGCCCAGATGCACTGTGCCCAAAGTGCCCATTCGGGAACTCCGGCTGCGTTGAGATGTCCGGCTTTTTTAAAGAACAGCCCGTCGTTGGCCATGGTGTAATACACGCGCGCACCGGCCATAATCAGACCATTGTTGCACGCAAAAGTCGAGATCATGATCATCACGCCAATGATGTAGGTGCCGATATTCCCGAAAATGTATTGCGAGGCGACTACAGCGACACGGTCGGCTTTGGCAGTGGCCATCGCATCGAGCGGCACTACCGCGAGGTACATCAAGTTGGCGAGTACATAAAGGATACTTACGGTCAATGTTCCGAGGAACAGGCTCAATCCCACATTTCGCTTGGGATTCTTGATTTCACCCGCGATAAAAGTCACGCCGTTCCAGGCATCACTAGAAAACACCGAACCCACCATCGCGGCGGCAATTCCGGCAATGATTGTAGATCCTCCAATAGAAATCCATTCGCTTGTATCTTTGACAAAGTTGCGGTTGGCCCAGGCATTGGTCCAGTTGGCATCCCAGATTTCGGATTTTGCGCCGAGGACAAATCCAAAAATGATCAATCCCAACAGAGATGCAATCTTAATGATGGTTAAGACCGTCTGTAAGGTTTTGCTGTTTTTTACACCGCGACTGTTGAGATAGGTCAGAAAAATAATGGTGACAATAGAAACGATTTGCGCCGCATTGAGTTTGAAATTCCCCATTTCGTACAAAATATTCTCGTCGCTGAACGGTTCGTACAGATAGGCTGCAAATTTTGAAAACGCCACACCTACTGCGGCAATCGTACCGGTTTGAATCACGGCAAAGAAACTCCAACCGTATAAAAATGCGATGAGCTTCCCGAACGCTTCCTTGAGATAAACGTATTGCCCACCCGCCTTTGGGAACATGGCGCTGAGTTCGCCATAGCTCACTGCGGCAATAATAGTAATGAGACCGGTGAGCACCCACATGGCGATGAGCATTCCCGCCGAGCCGACATTGCGCACCATATCTGAGCTGACTATAAATATCCCCGACCCAATCATAGAACCCACGACCAGCATGGTTCCGTCTAGTAATCCGAGTTCGCGTTTGAAATGTTCGTTTTCGTGGTTTTCCATGATTGTGGTTTTATTCCGCTGCGCTCTATACAGTTCAGCTGCGCCTCGGGTTTGGTTGGCTGGCTAAAGATAAACAAAAGTTGAAAACGGCAATCCAAACTGTAAAAAATGCAACCGAAACCATTTAAAATTGCGTAATTTTAAGCAACAAAACCGCACGCCATGAGCCAAAACAGGAAAACCATCTTCTATTTTACAGACACCCATCTTCACGAAGACGGACCAGGCGAACACGGTGCCGACGCACATAAAAACTGGAATGAAATCCTCACCGAATTGAAACTGCGCAATCCCGATCAGGTGATTTTTGGCGGGGACATTGGGCTATTTTCTGCCTACCCTGAATTTTTTGAAGCATTGAAGGACTATCCTAATTTACATGTTACCCCTGGAAATCATGACACTTCGGCCCATGTTCGGCTGTTTTTTTCCACAGCGGAAAACCACAGCGCAGCCGGTTTTTTTAGTGCGATGGAAGACGAACATCTCAAATGGTTTTTCCTGGATTCGTCGACCGATAAAATCGGCACAGAACAATTGGATTGGTTTAGGCAAGAATTGGCAGCTACATTGAAACCCGTCATTTTGTTCCTCCACCATCCCATATTATCGGTGGCGTCGGCGGTAGACCGTAAGTATCCGCTTGAAAATCGCGTGGAATTACAAGAACTGTTACTACGGCACCAACAGCCGGTCACGATTTTTTGTGGGCATTATCATATTGAAGATGAAACCTCGCAAGAGAATATCAGGCAATTCGTAACTCCTGCCGTTTCGTACCAGATTAAAAAAAACACGGTAGATATCGAGGGGGACGCTTCATATTTTGGCTATCGGATGATTTACGTGGATGGCAGCTCGATAGAAACAGAAGTGATCACCTTATACCCCGACGACTTCTAATCGGATAGGCTATAATTTCATATATCTCCATAAAAAAATCCCGGAACCAGCCGGGATTTTTAATTTTAATATAATCTAGTATTTACGCCTTTCCGGCAGCAATCAGATTCAAAGCCGACCCTGCAACAAACCAGCCAATCTGGCCTTCGTTGTAAGTATGGTTGGCCACTATGAAATCTTTAGTACCGTCGGCATGTATGAATTCGAGGTTCAATGGTTTGCCTGGTGCGAAATCTACCAAATCAACAAAATTAATCGAGTCGTTTTCCTGGATTTTGTCATAATCGGCCTCATTGGCAAAAGTGAGTGCCAACATACCTTGCTTTTTCAAATTCGTCTCGTGGATACGCGCGAAAGATTTTACCAAAACCGCTTTCACACCAAGGAAACGCGGCTCCATCGCAGCATGTTCACGAGATGATCCTTCACCGTAATTGTGGTCGCCTACAACAATCGAGGGAATGCCCGCCGCTTTATAAGCACGTGCCACAGTCGGCACAGGTTCGTAAGCGCCGCTGAGTTGGTTTTTCACAGAATTGGCAGTTTGGTTGAATGCATTGATGGCTCCGATGAGCATGTTATTGGAGATGTTGTCGAGGTGTCCGCGGAAACGCAACCAAGGTCCTGCCATTGAAATGTGGTCGGTGGTGCATTTTCCGAAAGCTTTGATGAGCAACTTGGCGCCACAGATATTTTGTCCGTCCCAGGCATCAAACGGTGCAAGCAATTGCAACCTTTCTGA
>JAKQJQ010000401.1 GCA_029561105.1 Bacteroidota bacterium | reverse complement strand
TTTGGAGCCGTCGGGGTTTTCAAAAACCATCTTCTCGGGATATTGCACCACCGCTTTTACCGGAACGGGTTTGGGGTCTTCCTTGATACCCAAAATTTCGTTCTCGCGTGGCAAATCTTTTTCTTCGAGATAAAACAAAGTAACCTTGCGATTTTGGGCTTTGATTTTTGAGAGTTGGTGCAATTCGCCAAAGCTTCGTGTCTTGAAATCATCGCGCGTGTTGACCTTACCGCGAACCAGGCTCATGATGGTGTTGATGCGTTTCTGCGCGAGCGTGTCGTTGTAGCCGCTCGTACCGTCTTCATCGGTAAAACCGTAGACACCTACAATCTTTGCTTTTCCATTGGCCGCAATCCAGTTGGTAAGCCGATTGGTTTCTTTGGCCGACGGATCGAACTTGTCACTGTCAAAATAAACCGAGAACTGCTGCTGCGAAAACACAGTGACCGGGCCCATCAGGCTAAGCATTATCGTGAGGAAAAGTTTCATGTAGTGTTTATTGGTTAACGAAAGTTAACAAAAATTAGTGTCATTCCTCGTGTCGTGGCGTTAAATTCTATAATTTCGGGCTATCAACAAAACCTGAATTACACACACCATGGCACACTTTTACCGTAAAAGCATTTTTTTCACCATCGCCATGTTGACTATCGTTTCTTGCCGAAAAAAAGAAGAAGAAACCTTGACGACCGCAGCGCCGATGGGAAAAGATTTTGATCTGGAACTCATCGATTCGGTTCCGCAGACGCTGCTCGACGGCTGCGGCGAATACCTGACGCACGATAGCATCAAAGGCATCGCGGTAAGCTATTTGTTTGTTTCAGACCTGACTAAATACGGCATGATACGCATGGACGCTCAAAATATAGACCTCGAGCGCGACAGCATCAACAGCCATAATATAGACCGCGACCAAACCCTGCAATATTACAGAAACGACTCTATTGAGGTGATGATTCGCCTCAAAGCCATAGAACGGTATGACGAAGGTTCATTCAATCAGGGGATTTTGACGGTGACCAAAAACCGCGTGAAGAAAACCTATAAGGTCAAGGGCGATTCGGGTTGTTGATAAATATCAGACCGTTAGCGAATCTGACATTCACATTTTTATATATTTGTCACACTTAAGGCAGCCGCCGGACAGTTTAATAAATCCAAAACCAAATGAAGTACAATCTATTACTCCTATTTTTAGGTGTGTCCGGGATTTGCGCTGCGCAGTCTCTGGTTCAAAGTGTCAATTCGGGCAGCCTGATTGCAGCCAATACTGCGGTTTCTGTAGGCGAAATCGTAGTCAATCCGGTCAATCCCACACAGGCCAGTTCTGGGCTCATCGGTATCCTGGCATACAACAGTGCCACACTCGAAGTTGCACAGTTTGCGGTCACCGAAAGCATTGTAGCGTATCCAAATCCCACTTCATCGACCATTTCCTTTAGTGGCAAACAAAGCCTTGTGGGTGAAAAAGTATCGGTCTATAACAACGTCGGGCAACTCGCACTGCAGCAAACCGTGGACAGCGCCGAATCGATCGATTTGGCAAAACTCGCTGCTGGCATTTATTTGGTTGTCTTCGACAATAACAAAATCAATTCCTTTAAAATCATCAAGCATTAAATTACTATGAAAAAAACTTTATTCTTACTCGTTTTATTGATTTCGGCGACGGCTTTTTGCCAGGTGCCGCAAGGGATTTCTTATCAGGCCATTGCCGCGAATGGCTCAGGAAATCCAATTGTGAATTCGAATGTTGGCGTACGGCTTTCCATCCTTGACAACTCGGCTTCGGGTTCAACGCTTTATATCGAAACACAGACCAAAACAACCAATGCACAAGGATTGTTTAACCTGGTCATCGGACAAGGAACGGTAACTGCGGGAACTTTTGCGGGCATTAACTGGGGAACCAACCTAAAATTTCTCAAAGTTGAGATGGATACAGCGGGTGGCACCAACTACGCATTGGTTGGAACAACCCAATTACTCTCTGTCCCTTATGCTTTGGCGGCCGACAGCCTCGTGACTTCGGCTGGCGAAGGGATTACATTGGTTTCGCCGAACGGAACGCCTTATACGATTACGGTGAATGATGCTGGGCAATTGTCGCTGCCTACAAGCGGTACAACGGGAACAACCCCTCCGGCTACGCTTTACTTGTACGGATCTTTCAACGGATACAATCCTACGACAGCATTGCTGATGGGCAGTGCCAACAATTTCTACTTTTTCAAATTGGGCTTTAAATATTTCACCGCAGGAACCGAATTGAAACTGATTTCGCAAAACAACGCTGGCGGAGCGGTTTACGGTCTCGATGCCAACGACCAGGTTGTCTTAAATGGAGCGCCTTACGTAATCCCTGCAAATGGTTTTTATAAGATTACTCCTTTTAGGAGCAATGGCGATTTCCCTTATCTCTGGAATGCGCTTTCTATTGCGCCTCAGATATATACAGGAACTAGTTACTACAATCCGACCTATAATGTGGGGACCAATACTTTCTCTTTTACGGTAAACAGTGTCACTGCAACCACCAATAACAATCAGTTTTACATCAAATATGATTCGCCAGCCGAAACTTCCAGTAATGGTTTTGGCGATAACCTTGCCGACGGAACCCTTGAAAATGGCGGGACAATCATCACTTTCCCAAACCTCAATGCAACGCCTAAGAACTTCAGGGTCGATTTAATTATCAACTTCAATGGATCTGCTACCTATACCATTACACAAATTTAAACCCTTTACAGAGACAAAAAACCTGCTCCGAAAGAAGCAGGTTTTTTTATAAGTATCAACACAGATTACACCAATAACACAGATTTTATAATCTGCATAATCCTGTAATCTGTGTTTTTTTTATTTCGTAAACAACAATTCACGGTATTTGGTCAACGTCCAAACTTCATCATCTACCAAAAGCTCTAGTTTGTCGCAGTGGTCGCGGATGATATCGAAGAACGGTTTTACTTCCTCACAATAGAGATCGGCCATTTTCTGCGCATCGGTGAGCGCGTTGGCTTTCTTGCGCGCTTCGGTCATTTCGGCTACTTTGGTATTGATACCTTCAATGTGCGAAGAGATTTCCTTGATCAGTACGATTTGCTCCTTCGCTATTTTCTCGAAGTCTTTACCGAAGATTTCCTTGAGTCCGCGTACGTTTTCAATCAACGTATTTTGGTAACGGATCGCAGTTGGAATCACGTGGTTCCTTGCGATGTCACCCAGTACACGACCCTCGATCTGGATCTTCTTGGTGTATTCCTCCAATTCGATTTCATAACGGGCCTCGACTTCGACGTGATTCATGATGCCCATTTCTGAGAACAGATCCAAAGCTTGTTTAGACGCACGTGCTTTTAAAGCTTGTGGAGTCGTCTTAAAGTTGCTCAAGCCTCTTTTGGCCGCTTCTTTTTCCCAGGCTTCGCTGTATCCGTCGCCTTCAAAAAGGATTCTTCTCGATTGCTTGATGTACTCGCGCAATACGTTGAAAATTGCTTCGTCTTTTTTGAGATCTTTCTTATTGATGAGCGCATCCACTTCTTTTTTGAAATCCTTCAACTGCTTGGCAACAATGGTATTGAGCGTTGTCATTGCGTTAGAACAGTTAGCCGAAGATCCTACTGCGCGGAACTCAAATTTATTTCCGGTAAATGCAAATGGCGAGGTACGGTTTCGGTCGGTGTTGTCTAGCAATACATCCGGAATTTTCCCTACGACATTCAACTTAAGATCTGTTTTTTCCTCAGGCGACAGTTTGCCACTGGTGACACCTTCAAGTTCACCCAAAACTTTCGTCAATTGCTCGCCGATGAAAACCGATATAATCGCAGGTGGCGCCTCATTGGCTCCCAAACGGTGGTCGTTGCTCGCAGTAGCGATTGCACCTCTCAACAACGCCTCATATTCATTCACCGCCTTGATTGTATTGACAAAGAAAGTGAGGAATTGCAGGTTGTTCATTGGGGTTTTGCTTGGGCTCAGCAGATTGACACCGGTATCGGTAGCCAAAGACCAGTTGTTGTGCTTGCCCGATCCGTTGACGCCTTTAAAAGGCTTCTCATGTAAAAGCACTTTGAAATCGTGGCGCTCGGCTACTTTAGACATGATGTCCATAAGTAGGCAGTTGTGGTCTACGGCCAAATTGGTTTCTTCAAAAATTGGCGCGAGCTCGAACTGGTTTGGCGCTACCTCATTGTGGCGCGTCTTTACCGGAATCCCGAGCAACATACACTCTTGCTCTAAATCCCTCATATAGGTAAGCGCGCGTGTTGGGATCGACCCGAAATAGTGGTCGTCGAGCTGCTGGCCTTTGGCCGAAGTGTGCCCGAGCAAAGTCCGCCCAGTCATCATTAAATCGGGACGCGATTGCGCAAGCGACTTGTCGACTAGGAAATACTCCTGCTCCCAACCCAAGGTTGCGGTCACTTTCTTGACATTCTTATCGAAATATTTACAAACCTCTGTGGCGGCTTCGTCCATAGCAGACAAGGCGCGCAATAACGGAATTTTATTATCTAAGGCTTCACCGGTATAAGAGATGAAAACCGTTGGAATACATAAAGTAGTACCGAAGATGAACGCGGGCGAAGTAGGATCCCAGGCGGTATAGCCTCTGGCCTCAAACGTGTTGCGGATTCCTCCGTTGGGGAAACTCGATGCATCTGGCTCTTGTTGTACCAATTGTCCTCCACCGAATTTTTCTAGCGGGTCGCTACCGTCGTACGAAGTTTCAAAAAAGGCGTCATGCTTTTCGGCAGTTGCGCCGGTCAAAGGTTGGAACCAGTGTGTGTAATGGGTAACGCCTTTAGACAATGCCCATTCTTTCATGCCCATGGCGATGTAATCGGCAAGTTTACGGTCTATCTTGCTTCCGTGCTGGACGGCATCGCGGACTCCTTTGAAAGCATCGGGCGTTAAAAATTGCCGCATTGCTTTGTCGTTGAATACATTCGACCCGAAAATGTTTGATTTGCGGTCGGTTTCTTCAAATTTAACCGGGATTCTGTTGGATGCTTCTTTCAAAGCTTGAAAACGTAAAGTTGCCATAAATGATAGATTTTAAATTTATACCCTATGAATTTGATGCAAATATATAAAAATTATATACCTACAAATATTTATACCCTGTTTTTTTAGGGGTTAAAAAATTTATTCGATAAAACGAACTCAAATCTGGGTGAATTGCATTATTGTATTATTTAACTTGTCGCTCCCCATACTAACGGTTATATTTGTAAATCTAAAAACTGTACTATGATTGTCTGGATTGCCTTTTTGTTTGCCGTGTTCATTTTCCTCGCCCTTGATTTGGGTGTATTCAATAAAACCCCGCACATCATCAGCACCAAGGAAGCGAGCAAATGGACTGCCATTTGGGTGAGCCTTTCGTTTGCGTTCTCGGGAGTAATCTACTGGCTCTACAAAACCGGCTATGTAGACAACCCCAACCAACTCACACCAACCACCGCCGCGATCAAGTATATCACGGGTTACCTTATTGAATTGTCACTGAGCGTAGACAATATCTTTGTCATTGCCATCATCTTTGCCTCGTTCAGGATTGCACAGAAATACCAGCACCGCGTATTATTCTGGGGGATTATTGGCGCGATTGTGTTTCGTGGGCTCATGATTTTCTTTGGAGTGATGCTTATCAACAAATTCAGCTGGACCACTTACCTCTTTGGCGCGTTCCTGGTATTTACGGCGCTTAAAATGCTGTTCAGTAAGGACGATGAAGATTTCGATCCGCACAAGTCAATTATCTACAAAGCTTTGGGCAAAATCATCCCCATTTCACACCATACCGATAAGGAACATTTCTTTGTCAAGATCGAGAATAAAAACTACGCCACTCCATTGTTTGTGGCGCTCGTGGTCATAGAAGTCATGGATGTATTGTTTGCCGTAGACAGCGTCCCTGCAATATTGGCCATCACCTCCGA
>JAKQJQ010000381.1 GCA_029561105.1 Bacteroidota bacterium | reverse complement strand
TAAGATGTATATCAATCTTGCAACTTTTATATAATTATTAACGATTTCGCTGCACTATTCTTTTTTTAATTCATTCTAAATTCCATAGATTTGTTAAATTATTATTTTACTCGATAAATATCCATTTAACATGTCAAAAACAGCAATACTAGAACTAGACGGGAAGAAGTATGAATTTCCGGTAATCGTTGGGAGTGAAAATGAAGTAGCGATTGATATTAACAAATTACGCGATTTGTCGGGTGCCATTACAATGGATCCCGGGTATAAAAATTCAGGCTCTTGTAAGAGCGACATTACGTTCCTTGACGGGGAAGATGGTATTCTTCGTTACCGCGGCTATTCTATCGAGGATTTGGCCGACAAAGCCAATTTCCTTGAAGTAGCTTACCTCGTTATTTTTGGTGAATTGCCAACCACCAAACAGTTGGAGCAGTTTGAAAATGACATCCGCAAATACACGCTGGTCAATGAGGAAATGAAAAACATCATTGACGGCTTTCCAAAAACCGCGCATCCGATGGGCGTTTTATCGTCATTAACCAGTGCGCTTACCGCTTTCAATCCAAAAGTAGTCAACGTAGACAACGAAAAGGAAATGTACGAAGCGGTTTGCAAAACCATGGGGAAATTCCTGGTGATTGCCACCTGGACGTACAGAAAAATGATGGGTTACCCGCTCAATTATTATGACAATACCAAAGGCTATGTTGAGAACTTCATGCATTTGATGTTTGAATTGCCAACCGGTCCATACAAAGCCAATCCAACGGTTATTGATGCACTCGATAAATTGTTCATCCTGCATGCCGACCACGAGCAAAACTGTTCTACATCTACCGTAAGGATGGTAGGTTCATCACACGCGGGCTTGTTCGCCTCAATCTCTGCAGGCGTTTCGGCACTTTGGGGACCTTTGCACGGCGGCGCCAACCAAGCGGTACTTGAAATGCTCGAAGCCATCCAGAAAGACGGTGGCGATGCCGACAAATACATGGCCAAAGCCAAAGACAAGGATGATCCATTCCGTTTGATGGGCTTCGGTCACCGCGTTTAC
>JAKQJQ010000387.1 GCA_029561105.1 Bacteroidota bacterium | reverse complement strand
AAACTCTCCATTCCCGACTGACAAGTTAAAAACTCCCAAATTGTCAACAAACCCAAAATATCAACCCGAAGCCATTCGTGAAGCTGGTGTATTGCTTCAGAAAACCAACCGACGCTTCCTCGATCAACTCAAACGTAACTTTCCATCCGACCTCGATGTGCGGGTGCGTAACTTTCATGATGAGGTTTTTGAAAATACCGATTGCCTTACCTGTGGCAACTGTTGCAGAACGACCAGCCCCATCTTCAACCAAAAAGATATCGAACATCTTTCCCGTCGATTGCGCATCAAAACAGTTGTATTTGTAGAGAAATACCTGAGAATTGATGAGGATAAAGATTACGTGTTGAAGTCATCGCCCTGCCCATTTCTAGCCGAAGACAATACCTGTGATGTGTACGATGATCGCCCAACAGCCTGTCGTGGATATCCGCATACCGATCGAAAACGCTTTCACCAGTTGCTCGATTTGACGTATGAAAACAGCTTCATTTGTCCGGCAGTGCAGGCTATTTTGGAATTACTCAAGAAAGATATAGGTGTGAACGAGAAGCGGAAATTCTGAGTGTGCGCCTGATTTTGTAGTTTTATCGGCAGAGCATGAATCGGAAAATCCTCAAAGCTTTAGTACAATTATTCGCACTGGTTTCACGACCGGGTGAGAATGCTGGGCGCGAACGTTCGGTGGTAGAGAGCTTTCTCAAACGTCAATCGGGAGGTGAGCAGCTAGAAGAATATCTAAGAGAATTCGATGAGCTCGTTGCCGAATTGCATCGCAGCACCGACGAAACACGCGCGCGCAAACGTCGTTCGGCATCTTCTGTTAAAGTGCTTTTTATCTGTACGCAGATTAATGAGGAGCTAACACATTCGCAAAAATGCTTGGTATATCTCCGCTTGATTGAGTTTCTATCAGCAAGTGGTGAGATTGATACACCCAATTTAGATTTCGCTCAAACGGTAGCATCTATTTTCACGATTCCGGAAGATGAAACCGAAGCCTGTTTGAAGTTTGCGGGGAATTCGCCCCAAGATTCCGATTCGGATGCTTGCTTGTGGATACATCAATCGAATGAAAAGCCCAAAGGGGATTTACGTGAACTCAAATTGGATGGTTTAGAGGCCGAGATGTTAGTTCTCTACCTCAAAAGTGCTGGTAGTTTTTATCTGCGAATCCTGCAAAATAGCACCACACAGCTCAACGGACAAGCATTACACACCAATCGTGTTTATTCCTTGCCTCAAGGTGCCGTGTTGCGAGGCAATCGTATGTCGCCCGTGTATTACAGCGATATTCTCGGTTGTTTTCTTCAGCAACATGCTTCGCAGAAAGTCATTTTCCAAGCAAAAAACATCGAGTATTCCTTTCGGAACGGAAAGCGTGGTTTGCACAAATTCAGTTTCACCGAAACTTCTGGAAACCTCATTGGTATCATGGGATCGAGCGGTGCCGGGAAATCGACCTTGCTCAATTTGCTCAACGGAAATGAGAAGCCTAGTTCAGGGAAAATTCTCATCAACGGAATCGACCTCAACGCGGCTCAAACCAGTACAGAAGGCTTAATTGGTTATATCTCGCAAGATGATTTGCTGATTGAGGAATTGAGCGTGTTCCAAAATCTTTGGTACAATGCCAAATTATGCTTTGCTGATACTTCCGAAACCGAATTACTTCGTCGGGTAGATCATATACTCGATGAGCTCGGATTAAACGAAATCCGTGATCTGAAAGTGGGAAATCCCATGAATAAGACCATCAGCGGCGGACAACGGAAACGTCTCAACATTGCACTCGAGCTCATTCGTGAACCGGCTGTTCTATTTGTCGATGAACC
>JAKQJQ010000355.1 GCA_029561105.1 Bacteroidota bacterium | reverse complement strand
CTGTATATCGCAGGACAAACCCCGAAGTCGATCCTCGCTCTAAAAAACATTACCAAATACTGCCAGGAACATTTAGCAGGTAAATATTCCATTGAAATTGTAGACCTGCTCGAAAATCCGCAACTGGCAGAAGGAGATCAGATTTTTGCTATCCCCACGCTGGTAAGGAAATTTCCACCACCCCTGAGAAAAATAATCGGCGATCTCTCCAATGAAGAACGCGTGCTGGTCGGGTTGAATATTCGCCCGATCCAGGATGAAATTGAATAAAATGAAAAAAAGCGAATCGTCGAATTTGAAAGACGATAACACTGTGATGTTACAATTGTATGTTTCGGGCATGTCTCCGAAATCGATGGAGGCTATTGAAAATATTAATAGAATTTGTCATGCTCATTCACAAAAAACATTCGAACTGGAAATTATCGACATATACAAGAACCCCGAAATGGCTGCGGAAAGGCATCTGGTTTTTAGCCCTTGTCTGATCAAAATCTGGCCCTTGCCAAAAAAAACCTTGATTGGAACGCTTTCCGATACTGAAAAAGTGATCCAGGCGCTCGGGATTTCGATTAAATAACAAGTTTATGAAAGAAGCAGAAATGCAAGCACTGCTGGGAAAAATCCGGGAACTGGAAGGGCGGCTGGAAGAATCCGAACAACTGGTAGATGCCATTAAAACGGGTGAAGTGGATGCCTTCGCTATTCGCGGAGAGCATTCATCGGAGATATATACGCTTCAAACAGGAGATTACGCTTATCGGGTTTTGATCGAGAAGTTCGGCGAAGGCGCCGTCAACGTTACCGAAGATGGCCTTATCGTTTACACCAATGTGTATTTTTCCGAATTGCTGAAATTACCTTACGAAAAGGTGATCGGGAGTTTTATTGCCGATTTTGTGCACCCCGACTCGCAGGCGGCATTTAAAAAACTGTTTACGGAAGCGCTCAAGGGTAAAAGCAAGGGCGAAATCAACCTGTGCGTACACGAAGCCATTATTCCGGTTTACGTTTCCCTCACCTCGCTTCAGCCCAAATTGCCCACGGTGGGTATCGTTATAACCGATTTTACGGAAAAGAAAAAAAACGAAGAGATCATCCTCAATTACCAGGCTGATCTGGAGCGCAAAAACCTGGCACTGGAAAAAAGCAATACCGAGCTGGCTTCTTTCGCCTACATCGCCTCGCACGACCTGCAGGAACCGCTCCGTAAAATCAAATCTTTTTCAAACCGGATTGTGGAACGCGAGGCTGAAAAACTCTCTGAAAACGGAAAGGATTACCTCGGCCGAATGCAAAATGCCGTCATACGTATGCAGACGCTGATCGAGGATATTCTCGCATATTCCCGTACCAATACTTCCGAGAAGGCGCTCGAACGGATCGATCTGAACCGTATTCTGGAGGAAGTAAAAGATGAAATGAAAGAGGAATTGTATACCAAGAAGGCAGTGATAGAGTCGGATAAATTGTGCGAAATTGACTTGATCCCTTTCCAATTTCGCCAGTTACTGCATAACCTGATCAGTAATGCACTCAAATTCGCGCATCCCGACCGCGTACCGCATATCGTCATCACAAGTAAAATGGGTACCGGCGCATCGTTTGGGATCGAGGCTCTTTTCAAAAATGTGCAGTATTGTAACCTCTCGGTTCAGGATAACGGTATTGGTTTCGAGCAGCAGTACAGTGAAAAAATCTTTGAAATATTTCAAAGGCTGCACGGCAAGTCCGATTACAAGGGCACGGGTATCGGTCTGGCGATTGTAAAAAGGATTGTCGAAAACCACAATGGCATTATCAAGGCTAGCGGAGAATTCGGAAAAGGCGCCCGTTTTGATATTTTTATCCCCGTGAATTGATCAAAAAAAGTTCCATCGACGGGCCTTTCCGAATACTTGATACAAGGTTGGATTTGAATAGTTCAGGTGCGTCGGCATACGTTTTTGACGGAAGTGTACATGCGCTTGTGCGCCGAACCCTGCCTGTTTTCAAGGCTGTCATAAATTCATTTTACTGTCTAAAAAGTATTTTTTGCATGCGCCCTTACTTTTATTTCTGTAGCATTTTGCTCGTTTTCACCACTGCTATCGCCTGTTCCCGCACCAACAAATCGGTAGAGGCGCCGAAAGACAAACCTGCCGCAACGGAATACACCGGCAAACTACCTATCAGTCGTATCAAAATGCCACCCGGTTTCAAGATCGGCGTGTATGCGGAAGGTGTTGAAAATGCCCGCTCCCTGTGCCTGAGCGAACGGGGTACACTTTTCGTTGGCACGCGGGAAGAAGGCAGTATTTATGCCCTGCGCGATACCAATCGTGATAATAAGGCCGACCAGATCTTTACGATTGCCAAAAAATTGAACAAGCCAAACGGGGTCGCACTGCACAACGGCGCATTGTACGTGGCCGAGGTGAATCGCATTTTGAGATACGATAACATCGAAAAATGTATCGATGCGCTGGCAAAAGGCGAAACGACCTGTCCGCAACCTGTCACCGTTTACGACAAATACCCCACCGAAGCGCACCACGGCTGGAA
>JAKQJQ010000351.1 GCA_029561105.1 Bacteroidota bacterium | reverse complement strand
AAGTCGTGATCGAACCCGTTTTTGAGGTGCTGGAAACCAGCAAGGACGGTTATATCAAAGTGAAATACAAAGGAAAATGGGGTGTGCTGAAAAACCCGAAATTCGACTATTTTGAACAGTTTGAAAAAAGTGTGAAGAAGTGATTTGCAACTCTGTTAACCAAGAAACAACCACATATTTATGGATTTTCAGGTGGCGGCGTAACTGTTGCTTTTTTCACTTCTAAAGCCTTTAACGCCTTATTAATTTTTTTCTTAGCCTCCTCCGCTTTATCCCCTTCGTATATTTCTCGTTTTACGATTTCGTTGGACAGAACCTCTTTGATATCATCAAGTTCCAGTTTAGCATTAGGAGTAACTTTTTTAACGGACTTCCGAATGGCATCCAGTACTGTGTCACCAAGTAAAATTTGTCCTATGAAAAATTTACTCAAGGATTGTTTTTGAACATGGTATTCTTCTAACACGCTTTTTGTCATACTTTCTTTGCTAACGTAATACAGCAAACATAAGTCTGACTCTTTCCTTGCATTCAGCGTTAAAAAGTCGAATTCGTAAACTAGGTCATGCGAAATTGGTTTGGCGTAAATTATTTTAAAAATCCTCCATCTAATCCCACTGGTCAGAATAACCCAATCTACACCGTGGTTTGATCCGTAATCTACTGCTTGTTTAATGTGATCTTCTTTCGGAGCTAATCCAATTGCTTTAACTTCAATCAGGAATTTTACTTTGTCCTCAATTTTAATAGCCAAATCGCACCATGTCTTTTTTATAGCAAACTCAGATGTGATTTCTGAATATTTATCGAAACCGAATACTTCAGAAAGCATGTCAGTAACGATTACTACTGTGTCAGACTCATTAATATCTTTTGCCTTGGCTGTATTCAAAACAGCCTGAAATTTTTTGATCCCGGCTGTAAGTCGCGGTAAAATCTTGGCAGGAATTGCACTCATTTTTGATTAGTTTAATATGTTATAAATTATAGATCTGAAGAGTCGCAAAACTAAAGTATTCGCAACCAACAATTTAAAAATAATTACTTCCTCAAGCTAGGATCAATCGCATACGCCCGTTCAAACCACTCCGTCGATTTCTCCGGCTGGCCCATATCCTTGTATGCCGAACCCATATAGAACAGCAGCGTGGCGTTGTTGGGCTCGTATTTGAGGCCTTCCCGCCATTGTTCCATAGCAGCCGGGAAATTCTTTTTCTTGGCCATTACGGCGCCCAGGTTGCGACGAGCGTCTACGAAACGCGGATCGTATTGAATGGATTTTCGGTACACCTCTTCGGCTTTGTCGATTTGGCCGCGCATGAAATAGATGAAGCCCATGTTGGACAGCACCTTCGCGTCGTTGGGCCGGTATTTAATCGCCACCTGGTAGTCTTCGAACGCCTTGTCGTATTGCCCCAGGCGGAAATAGGCCAGGCCGCGGCTGCCGTAGGCGTCGTGGTATTCCGGGTAGAGTTCGATGGTGCGCGTATAGGCCGCAACACCCTTTTCCACCTGCTCCCTGTTGGTGAGTTCGCCGGATTTCTCATCGAGACCGCCTTTGGTCACTTCCAGGGCATTGTGGTAGTTGAGTTTGGCGCAGTTGGGCGAAGTCGGCACGTCGGCCGCATACAGCGAAGCGCTGTCGTACCAGGCGCCGTTGCG
>JAKQJQ010000382.1 GCA_029561105.1 Bacteroidota bacterium | reverse complement strand
CGTGGAAGAGGTTATTTTGGAGTGCCGCGAGAAGCGTATTTCCCGCGTGGACATTCTGGCCTTTGAATTTGAAATGGGCCTGTTCCCCAACATTCAGGAAGAAGCCAAAGCCAAGGGCATTGATCTCGCGCTCAAGTACATCCCGCGCGAAGTTTTCGACAAGCGTGCTGTGGAGAAAAATCAGGTGGTTTTCCACGACGTCTCTTACATTGAAGTCAAGCCGCTGGTGAAAGCAGGCAAGAAAGGCACGCTTCCTTCCATTGCCGTGGAACTGACGGATTTTTCCGTTTACTATTCGCAAGACAGCGTGGATAACGCGGCGCAAACGCTCAAGGATGGCAAGAATAAAATCGTCGTCGAACAGGGCAAGATCATCAAGGTCTCCAAAGACAAAAACGGAATCGTCACCCGCGAGGTACTGACGAAAAAATGGACGGACTGGATTGATTACTGGAGCGTGGATTTTGATTTTGAAAGCAAGCGCGAGATCGTGCGCGTGCGCGACGAAGCCACCGGTGAGATGGAAGAGAAGTGGACGGGCGATTTTATTTTTGAAAACGAGTGGCAATCCTTCCGCACAAAGAAAGACCGTTCGCTGGAATTGCAGACGCCGTATCATGAATGCAGTCCCGGCCGCTACAAAATCGCCGTGAAGGTCGTGGACATCTTCGGCAACGACACGATGAAGATTATTGATGTGGCCGTATAAGTTATACCAGTTTATTTGCAGCAGATAATGCAAATAGAAAATAATTGCCAAGATATCAATAATTTATACAAAATTTGTTTGCAAATGACAAAAAAACCATAAAATGAGGTGAAGGTTGGCTAAAAGTACATCCGTAGAAGAATTTAGTAAGTGGCTGACACAGGATGAAGGTGAAAATCTTGAATTCAAAACTGCTACAAACCAATTCAGCAGGGACAAAGACTTACCCGATTATTGTGCGGCATTGGCTAATGAGGGTGGCGGCAAACTGATCCTCGGTGTGAACAACGAACGTGCTGTTGTTGGAACAAAAGCTTTCGCCGGCAAGCATAATAGATTATCCAATGAACTTTTGAATAAGCTCGGAATTCGGGTGG
>JAKQJQ010000322.1 GCA_029561105.1 Bacteroidota bacterium | reverse complement strand
AAGGTAGTTAAAATCATGGCTATGCGATAGGTTATTAATCCCAAGCGTCGAACCGAAGCGACGATATCGAGTCCAAAAAGGGCGGCATATTGCTTCTGTATGTCATCGAAAAAGGCGTTGAATTCGTCCTGCCGGTGCTTGGAGAAACAGAAACGAATGGGGGCGAAGTTTGGAGGATTTTGTAAAGGTCGTAGAACTGGTCGCCAATTCGGCAAAAAGTGGTGTCGAGCGTATCGGCCCCGTCATTGGCAAAAACGTTGTTCCCAACCAACCGGACGTTCATGAAATAGAAAATGAAACGACTAAAAAGGCCGTTTTCGGCGTCGGGAATGAGCGTGAGGATTTGTCGCGGCGTACCGGAAAGGACGGCCGAAAGTCGGGGCGACTGAAGCTCGATAAATTCGCGGTCTTTGCGTCGGTTGTATGAAATGGTTTCGTGGTGGTATGCTTTGCGGAAGCCGCCGGAAAAATTGCCATAGTCGGATTTGAATGTGTTGGCAAGTGTATCGCCTTCGGTTTCGAACATCAAACCCACGCCTTTGTTATCGTTCAACACTTGATAATCGGACGTTGCACTGCTGTTGGCCGGAATGAAAAGCGTGCGCAAAAGGGGCTCCTGAGGTTGCTCGGCATCGGGATTATTTTTGTTGGCCACATATTCGGCTTGTTTGAGCCGGTATTCTTCCATCTCGATTTTATAACGCTCTCGCAACCGGTGACGGATAGGTTCGACCAGGTGGCGGCAAAAGGTAAGACGTCCTTAGCCGGCAGAAGTTTGAGCCGTACCGAACAGAAAAAGATTGGGAAATACTTCGCGACCGCCATAAATGCCATAAACATGAATAGAATTTTATTTGCTCTTTTTGTAACTCCCCACTGCCCAAGCATTAAACGCCACTGCAAAACCACAGAGGGCAAAAAATTGCGGCAAAAGTTCGCGTATGCCGCTGCCTTTGAGATAGACGGCTCGCATTACTTCCATCAGGTATTTTAGCGGGTTGAAATTGGTTATAAACTGCGCCCAACGCGGCATACTGCTAATGGGCGTGAAAAGTCCGCTTAACAGAATGATTATCAGCACAAAAAAGAACATTACAAACATTGCTTGCTGCATCGTATCGGAATAGTTGGAAATGATAATGCCCAAACCCGAAACGGCAAGTATGTAAATAATTGCATAAAAGTAAATTACGGCTAAACTTCCAGCAGGAATTAAACTATAAACCAATGCTGCAATACCCATACAAATCGACAAAATCACAATGCCGATAATCCAATAGGGGATAAGTTTGGCAAGAATGAAAATGCCTTTGTTCATCGGCGTTACATTGAGTTGCTCGGTTGTCCCTAACTCTTTTTCGCCCACAATA
>JAKQJQ010000316.1 GCA_029561105.1 Bacteroidota bacterium | reverse complement strand
GACGGATTTTGCAAACGATAATCGAAGACAAAAATCAGGTGACGATAGATCTTTCCATGCAACTAACCGGCATTTATTTCGTTACAGTAACCACCCTACAAGGATCGTCGACCCAAAAAATTATCAAGCAATAGTTAAGTTAGGTTATATTTTGATTACCCGAAAAAGCGCAAATCAGGTTGGTTTGCGCTTTTTTAATTGACGCGAACTGACCCGATTAAATTAACAAAGTATGCAGAAAAACTACATTTGAGAATGGATTTGTTTTCTTAGGGAATACAACCGCCCCTTCCCTGAAGGTAAAATACAATTTTTTTCATTTGCCATCCTGCAGAAAAACAACATATCTTGTGAAATAAAACCGCTATTGCTACAACACCAGCAAGCCAAATTCACGCAGGGTACTTACGGGTTTGGAATACCAGAACAATTCAAAATCTTCCAATCGCTGTTCAAAATCGGATTTGACTTCTTGGAACGTGTAGACCTTGCTGTTGTAGATTGTTAGTTTTTCCAGCATCACCACAAGCCATTCGCCCACTGGTTTAGAAACCTGAATGGTAAAACTTTCCTTTTTATCGTGAAATGCCAGTGATGCCATTTCCCACGAATTCCCTTTTTTGGATTTGGTAAAATAAGATACTAAAGGCCTTTGTCCGAGCCATACTACTTTTGCGGTAGGTTTGGTGTGCAAATCGGTGCCCGAATGGATGGCGTTTTCAATAAAATCGGGTGCTATTTTGGTGCGCGGAATCTTAAAATCGAACCATTCCTGGAGTTCAAAATCGAAACAGATGCCGTGCATGTAATTGAACAGCGATTTGCGCAGGCCAAAACTGAAATCGTTGTGATCTATGCCGGTAGGATCGGTGTATTCAAGGTCATTATTGGCAAAGGTACCGACGGTATCGGTTACCCTCGAAACCGAAAACTGTTCAGGATACAAACCAACCGGACTGTGCGCCGTCATGGCAAATTGGTGCCAAAACCCCGATTGCAGCACGCCCGCTTCAAACAACTGCCGAACCATCTCAAGGCTGTCTACAGTTTCCTGGACGGTTTGGGTGGGATAACCGTACATGAGATAAGCGTGCACCATGATGCCTGCCTGTGAAAAATGATGGGTAACTTTGGCAACCTGTTCTACGGTTACGCCTTTGTCGATCAATTTCAAAAGCCGATCCGAAGCCACCTCGAGGCCACCCGAAACCGCAATGCAACCCGAAGCCTTGAGTAACAAGCACAAATCTTTGGTAAAGCTCTTTTCAAAACGGATATTGGTCCACCAGGTTACGGTGAGTTTGCGTCGGATGATTTCTAGTGCCAAGGCCCGCATAAGCGCAGGCGGCGCCGCCTCGTCCACGAAATGGAAACCCGTTTGCCCCGTCTTTTCGATGAGTTCTTCTATACGGTCACACAGCAAATTGGCGGCAACCGGTTCGTACACTTTGATGTAGTCGAGCGAGATGTCGCAGAACGTACATTTGCCCCAATAGCAGCCATGCGCCATGGTAAGCTTGTTCCAGCGTCCGTCACTCCATAGGCGGTGCATCGGGTTGACGACTTCGAGCACAGAAATGTATTGGTCGAGCGGCAAATCAGAATAATCGGGTGTGCCCACTTCACTTTGCCTGTAGTCTGGGCGCTCCGATTGGTTGCAATAAGCCACTACGCCATCCACTAAGGCAAAAGTCCGCTTAAGGTTCTCTAAGCTGCGCAAGCCTTGCAAGTGTTCGACGAGATTTTCAACCGGAGCTTCGCCGTCGTCGAGCGTGATAAAGTCGAAGAATTCAAACACCCGCGCATCGGCCAACGATCGGAGTTCTGTATTCGGGAAACCGCCACCCATGGCCGCCTTGATTTGCGGGTGATGCTGCCTGACGTATTGTGCAGCGCGGAAAGCGGCATAAAGATTTCCGGGAAAAGGAACAGATACCAACAAAAGTTGGGGTTGCGATTGCGCTATTTTTTCCTCGAGTAAATCAATGAGGATGCTATCGGTAAAAGTCAGTGGCTCCTGCAAAGCGGCATACAGCGCATCAAAAGAATTGGCGCTGCGGCCCAATCGTTCGGCATATCGGCTGAAACCAAAATTGGGATCGACGCATTCAACGATGAAATCCGACAAATCTTCAAGGTATAAGGTGGCGAGGTGCTTGGCTTTGTCTTGGATTCCCATACTGCCGAAAGCCCATTCCATTTCGTCGAGTTGCGCAAATCGGGAAGCCTCTGGCAGAAAATCTTCCTGGCAAATCTGTAAAGCGAGTGTGGGATTTTTGCCTTGCAGGAACAGGATTACCGCATCGATTGTGTTTGTGTAATAATCTCGAAGCGTTGCGATGCGTTGGGCATTCTCGGACCAGTCACCACCTTCGGCTCCAGCGAAATCGAAAATACTGCCCAAGCCTTTTTTAGAGAAAATTTTTAGTATGGCCTCGATACCCAGATCGGCTTGACTGCAAGCAATGCCTTTGGTATTGAGAAAGCCCTTCAGGTAAGCCGTTGCCGGATACGGCGTATTGAGTTGTGTAAACGGCGGCGTGATGGCTAGAATTTTGGTTTCCATAAACAAAATAAGGCTGCAAATTTAGCAGTTAATTTGATGCCGGGACCAGTTTTACCTATTTAAACCTTCAATCCGCAAAAGTAATTTATGGAAATAATGTTAATTTTTGCGGAAAGCTTAACGGTTTTACAAAAAGCCAGTAGCGGTTTGGTTTCCCAATAATATTCAAAATCCGGCAAAAGAATAATGCGGTTCCCAACAACGTACAGGAATCGCCCTCAACCGAATGTTAGCCGAATTTTCAACGTGCAGACGGTAAGGAATACCGCGGACATAACGATGAAAACGTAAGTAATTCACAAGGCTTTGTTAAACCAAAAAATGCTAACTTTACTTTGGTTAATTTTAGGCGCCCAAAATACAAGGCCTAAAAAACAAATTAAACTTAAAGCCCTTACTATGCCCAGCGACTGCATCAGCTATCAGGAATCCGG
>JAKQJQ010000379.1 GCA_029561105.1 Bacteroidota bacterium | reverse complement strand
CAGAAACCGCTCAAAGAACGGCTGTCGGACGGATTTACCGAAAAAACGGTTTACATCAACAAAACGTCTGGATCCAGTGGCGATCCGTTTGTGTTTGCGAAGGACAAATTTTGCCACGCGCTCATCTGGGCCAACATCATGCGGCGTTTCGGTTGGTATGGAATCGATTTGAACCATTCGTTGCAGGCGCGCTTTTACGGTATGCCGCTCGATTTCAAGGCCAATAAATTACTGCGTTTCAAGGATTTTTTAAGTCATCGTTACCGCTTTAATATCTTCGATTTTTCGGATGTGGCCATTGAAAAAATGCTGCGGAAATTCGGGCGTACCAAATTCGATTATATCAACGGTTATACGAGTTCTATTGTGTTACTCGCACAATATCTAAAAAAGAAAGACCTTTACCTCAACGAGATTTGCCCTGGTTTGAAGGTGTGCATTGTCACTTCGGAAATGCTCTTTGAAGAAGACAAGAAATTGCTAGAAGAACGGTTTCGCATCCCGATTGTCAATGAATACGGTTCGGCCGAGCTCGATATCATCGCCCTTGAAAATCCCGATGGGGTTTTTAAGGTCAACGCCGAAAATCTCTTTGTAGAAATCCTCGATGACAGTGATAACGTTTTGCCTTACGGACAAGAAGGCCGGATTGTGGTAACCTCACTCTACAACAAGGCGCATCCGATGATCCGTTACGAAGTGGGCGATGTTGGAATCCTCGATGAGAAAAGTACCGCCAAAAACCCTATTCTCAAAAAACTAACTGGACGGACAAATGATGTCGCGCTGCTACCAAGCGGAAAAAAGTCGCCAGGAATGACCTTCTACTCCATCACCAAAAAACTATTCGACGACCAGGGAAACGTCAAGGAATTTGTGATCACGCAAACCAGGCGCGATACTTTTGAAATTGACTATGTGAGTGATTTTGCGTTTTCTTCGGCCGAAATCGAGCACATCAAAAAAGTCTTTTCGGATTTTCTGGAGCCCAACCTCCATTATGCTTTTACACGACGTGAGGCTTTGCAACGCGGCAAAAGCGGAAAACTCAAACAGTTTAGGTCACTGGTTTAGTTTTCTGGTATACATCGGCTTGACCATCAATTGCACAAACAAAAACCCGCACATACAAACCAACGACGTAAATACGCTGAATTTATGGAACAGCCGGTATACGGCAAAGTTGTGTTGCAATAAGGTGAATTTTGAAGCCGAAATCGAATCTCTTCGCACGCGATAGAACGCCAGACTTTCGGGAATCGGTTTGGCTTTGCGGATTTTCTTAAGCACGGTAAGCCAGACCATCCAGTCCTGACGCTTCCGGATACCCGAAATGGGGATTTTCCCGAAGTATTCGACGTCGTAAATACCGGTAAGGTTGCCTATGAAATTGCAGAAAAACAGTTGTATATATCGCAATGTCTTGGGCGCTTCAATCCTCTTTTGGAGCGGATTCCCATCTTCATCGATGCAATCGTAAAACGAAAAGGTAAATGGCAAGTGATTGGATTGCATGAAGTTGACTTGCTTTTCGAGCTTTTCCGGCATCCACAAATCGTCGGCATCGAGAAAGGCAATGTATTTGCCGCCGGCCATTTCAACGGCCAGGTTGCGCGCCACGCCAGCACCCGAATTTTTACGGAGCTGGTGAAACGTTACACGCGGGTCGTCTTCCATGAAATCTTTCACAATCTGCTTGGTACCATCGGTAGAGCAATCGTCAACGATGAGCAATTCCCAATGTGTGTAGGTTTGGCTTTGTACCGAGCGGATGGTTTGTGCAATAAATTTTTCGGAGTTGTAACAGGGCGTGATAATAGATACTAAAGCCGCTTGCATCTTAGTATGCTTTTTCTTCGCCCCTGAAGATGTTGATCACCGTTTGCACGATGATTTTAATGTCTAGGATCAGCGACCAATTTTCAATGTAAAACACATCGTATTTGATGCGGTTGATCATGTCTTCATCGGTCTCGATTTCGCCACGGAAACCGCGAACCTGCGCCAGTCCGGTAATGCCCGGTTTTACATAATGGCGTACCATATACCTTTTGATCTTGTTGCCATACGCTTTGTTCTGCGACCAAAGGTGTGGCCTTGGCCCAACAACCGACATGTCGCCAAACAGCACGTTGAGGAACTGCGGCATTTCATCGATACTAGTCTTGCGCATGAACCTCCCGATTTTGGTGACGCGCGGATCGTTTTTGGAGGCTTCGCGCTCGGTGGTTTTGTTGATTTGCATCGAACGGAATTTGTAACAGAAGAATTCCTTCTCGTCGATTCCGGGACGGCCTTGTTTGAAGAAAATCGGGCCTCGCGACTCGATTTTGATGAGCACGGCAAGGATTGGGATGAGCCAGGAAAGCAACCCGAAGATGATGATCAGCGAAAACACAATGTCAAAAACACGCTTGAAGGCTTTGGTAACCGGGTCGTGCAGCATCGTCTTACGGAATGACAACACCGGGAACATTTCGTAGTAGTCAATCTTAAGGTTTTTGGAGAAAATCTCTTTGGTGTCTGGAATAAACTTGATGGTTTTGTTGTGTTCGTTGGTGAAATCTACCAATTCTTTGAGCTGGTCGTTACTGATTTCGTTGAGCGAGCAGTAAATTTCATCCACACGGTTTTTGATGACAAAATCCTGAAGGTCGTCTAGTTTGCCAGAAATATTGGGGTTTGATTTCTTGTCGGAGAAGAATCCGAGGAAACGGTAGCCGTAATCATTACGGGTTTCAAAAAGCTCTTTGAGACGAATGGCTTCTGGCGTGTAGCCAATGATGACGGCATTCCTGAAGTTGCTTCCGGTAACGATTCGGTATTTCTTAAGGTAATAAAAAAGCAGGTATTTCACGATGATGATGATCGTGAAGCTGCAAACCATAAAAAATGCAATCCTTTTGCCGCTAAAGATGACGTCTTTAGAAAACGGGAAAAAAGCGATGATGACCAATAAAAAAATAATGGCTTGTTTGGCCACTTTGGAGACAATCTCAACAGGCGTGGTGAATCGGTAGATTTCGTAAAACTTGACAAAAAACGCAATCAATCCCCAGGCGATGGTCTGGTAAAGGATATAATAAAAGCTATTGAGATTGAGTTCCCTGAAGAAAAACAGGCATAGCACAGTGATGACCGCTAAGTCTAACAAAATACTTATGGGTCTGATATATTTTGAATATCTTCCTGTTTGGGCTGCCGTCATATCAATGAATATACCCTGTAAAATCTTTGTGCTCTTCTTTCAAAAGTTCCTCGTTGGATAGTGATTTGAAATATTCATAAGTGATTTTCATGCCTTCGGCCCGAGAAACTTTGGCCTCCCAACCCAGAATTTCTCTGGCGCGAGTGGTGTCTGGTTGCCGTTGTAAAGGGTCATTCATAGGAAGCGGCCTGTAAACGATTTTCTGTGTCGTGCCGGTTAATTTGATAATCTCTTCGGCAAAATCCCTGATGGTGATTTCATCGGGGTTGCCTATGTTCACTGGATAAACATAGTCTGAATGCAGTAGCCTGTAGATGCCTTCTACCTGGTCATCGACATAACAGAAAGAACGCGTTTGAGAACCGTCGCCAAAAATGGTTAAATCTTCGCCGCGCAATGCCTGCCCGATAAAGGCCGGAATGACACGCCCGTCGTTTAGTCGCATACGCGGCCCATAGGTGTTGAAAATCCTGACAATTCTGGTTTCAACGCCATGAAAGGTGTGATAAGCCATCGTGATGGATTCCTGGAATCGCTTGGCTTCGTCGTACACACCGCGCGGACCTATGGTATTGACGTTGCCGTAATAATCTTCGGTTTGCGGATGCACCAGCGGATCGCCGTAGATTTCTGACGTAGAAGCAATCAAAATTCTCGCTTTCTTGACGCGCGCCAATCCCAAAAGGTTGTGGGTACCGAGCGAGCCGACTTTGAGGGTTTGGATTGGAATCTTAAGGTAATCGATGGGGCTGGCTGGTGAGGCAAAGTGCAGGATATAATCGAGATTTCCCGGAATGTGTACGTATTTGGTGACGTCGTGATGGTAAAACTCGAAATGTTTGTGTTTGAAAAGATGGGCGATGTTCTTAAGGTCTCCAGTAATGAGGTTATCCATTCCGATTACATAATAGCCCTCTGCAATAAACCGGTCGCACAAATGGGATCCTAGAAAGCCCGCAGCTCCGGTAATCAGTATTCTTTTCATGTTAGCTCTTTTTGTTTTTGGGGACGATCATTGGTTTTTGCGAGGTTGAAAAGACAGTACATAATGGTGAAAAAAATGATTCCCCTTTGCCTCGATAAAAATGATTCGGTCAAAAATAAACTTATCATTAGAACTGCAAAAGAAATATGCATAAAATCTTTTGATTTTAACGCATTTCTGAGGTTAATCGTCACCATGATTAACAACAGTACCAAGCCAAAAAACCCTAATTCGGCAAAAACCTGGACATATTCATTGTGAAAATTTTTTTGGCCGTAGCCTTCAAATAAATTGTGCTCGATTTGCTTTTGCCTGATCCTGAAATCGGACGCGTTGAGCCCGTAACCGGTAAAGAAAACGGAGTCTTCGGCGAGCATTTCTTTAAAGATCCGCAGTTGGTAGACGCGAAATGCGGTTCCTGGAAAATAATCGTTTTTGGCAAACGTCTCTTTGGTCCAGGCATCCTTCACGCTTACATTGTATACTTTTTCAGTTGGAGTACCGATTTCGTAATTGACACTGTTTTGGGTGACATTCGATTCTAATTCAATCCACAATCTTTGCTTGATGCGCGAGCTCAGCACAGCGATTAAGATTACAAACAACACCACACCCCATTTGATCAGCTTCCCTTTTGGTCGCGAATTGAAGTACCACAAATAGTAGCAAGACAACAGGCCAAAGACGATTAAAATATTCTTGGAGGACAACAAAATTAACAGAATCGTAAGCAAAACCATAGAAACGATTTCACGGGTTGACCTTGAGGTTTTGGTGATGAAATAAAACAATGCGACCACCACATAGGTCGAGACGTGAATGGCATTGACATCTTCGGTAACGAGTTCGTGGTAGAAAAACACATCGGTATTGCCCGTTAGCACATATCGAACCAGGCTTTTAACCAGGTAAAAGATCGTAAAGGCGACCATGCCGTAGGCGAAATATTTAAAGATGGCCCGCACCTGCTTTTGTGTCATGGGCGGTAAAATCAGTAAACACATGGGGATAATGAGCAATGGCAATCCTTTAGAAAGCGCCCGCAGTGAACCCGGCATGTCATGGGTCCAGAACAAGGAGAGCGACATGAGCACAAACAATGCTACCGGAAGCAATAAAGTGTTTTCTACCCGAAAATTGGCTTTCTTAAAAGTAAAGGCCGAATACAGCACAAGCAAGCCCAACGCCACGCTGTTGATGCCGTAGCTCAGCGGAATACAGCAAGCCACGAGCGTGAGGTAGAAAAACGCCGGGTTTTTGCTATTTTCTAGCTTGAGTTTTTGCAAAGCAATCCTCAAATAATTGTAGGTATTCGCCATTAATTTTTTCCCAATTGTATTCGTTAATGATAGCTTCATAGTTGCTTTCAACCATTGGCAAGTTATCATTTTTTTGGATGGTTTTCAAGATGTTCGTGACTTGAGCGGCACTGGAAAAATAATACGCATTGTCCTTGAGGATGCCTTTATTGAAATCATTGTCGTGCGCAATCACCAAAGCCTTTGATGCCATGGCTTCGAGGAGTGACGGATTGGTTCCGCCAACGGAATGCCCATGGAAATAAAGATTAGAGAAATAACGCAAATTATCAAGGTGATCAATGTTGTAAACCCCGCCGATGAATCGAATGTGCGGGAAGTATTTAAACTTACCCTTGAGGTATTCGCCGTATTTGGTGTTGTGGTTGCCCACCACGAGGATGGTTGTTTTATCGTCTTCGTTTAGCGAAACGCCTTCGAGCACCATATCCAGGTTGTTCTCGGGTTCAAAACGCGCCATGATCATGTTGTATTTCCCTTTTTCAACGTCATAGTGTGCGAGCAGCGCCTCATTGGGATGCTCAAACGGATGCGCGCCGTAAGCGATAAAGGTAGAATCTTTCTTGTATTGTTTTTTAAGAAACGACTGTATACCCAGTGAATCCGAAACCAAATAATCGCTGGACATGGCGGCGAGCCTTTCTGCGAATTTGAGGAATTGCTGTACCGGTCGCGAATATTTGGTGCGTTTCCACTCGAGCCCGTCCATGTTGGTGATGATAATCGATTTCTTGGGAAGTAGCGGAAACCAAATCGAATTGCTTGTGTAGCCCAATTGCAGGATGATGTCAAAGTTTCGCTTGCGCGAATCGATGATGCAATTGTAATCGTAAATGAATTGCCCAAAAGTGCCCATCTTGTGCTCGGGATCATTCTGATGGAGGATGTGTACGCCATGGAACAATTTTTCCTGAAAAGGGTGGTTGTGTGAATTGTAGACATAAACTTCATGCCCTTTTTCAACAAGGTAAACCGAAAAGAATTCGGCAAACTGCTCAAAGCCTCCGTAATAATTGGGTACGCCGCGGGTTCCAAGTATGGCTATCTTCATTTTGATGCTTTGGGATTTTTTTTAAACCCGCCAAAAATAAGATTTTTTTGATTAAGCGAACCTAAAAAAGCAGACAACATTCGCCAAAAATTGGTTGCGAAAAAGGCTATTCCGATTGGTTACGCGATATCGCTTGCTCAAATGCATTCGCCGCCACCTTCCAATTGTAATGCTCTTGAATATAAGCTTGCTGATTAACCATGTCATTGTCCTTCAAAGCGTGATCTATTTTGGCTTTCATATCTGACAGATTCAAAGGGTTGAAAAGACAATTAACCAAAAATGTAAAATCATACATCGCGGTGGTATTTGAACAGACTGTTGGAATTGCAGCTGCCGCGGATTCCAGAGGCGGAATACCGAAACCTTCTGCAATGGACGGGTAGACCGATAAGCGCGCACCACGCACCAATTGCACCAAACTCGCGTGATCAATTTTATTCAGGGTTTTAATGCGACTCTTGACCGAATCGTTCAAACCAGCATAATAATCCTCGTAGGCTTTATTCGGCAAAGCTTTTTCACCCACAAAAACGAGTTGGTAATTTTCATAGTACTTGTTTTCGGCAAAAACACGGAGCAACGTATGATGGTTCTTTCTTGGTTCCCAGCGACTTACAAAAAGCCAATATTGGGAAATATCATATTTGGTTTCCACATCATTCCTCGCCGATTCACTATCGTAAGTTTCAAGAAAAATCGGATCTACGGCATTTGGCGTGACGGTGATGTCTGCAATTTTAAAATGTTTAGCAATCTGCTTTTGCGAATATGGAGAAACGGTCAATACCACATCGGCATATTTTGCGCTGGCTCGGAAAAGAAATTTATTCTTGATTTTATATCCCGCAGGGAAATATTGCGGGAAATCTAAAAACAACACATCGTGAATTGTAACGATGTACTTGCACAGTTTTATAGGCGGTACGATGTATTGGAAATGCGCGTAATCAATCTTGTATTTCTTGATCAATCTAGGAATGTCATAAATGAGGCGGACGAATTTATTGTGGCTCTGGTATTCTAGGTAAACCACATTGTCAAATTGTCCAAAAACAGTTTTGAGGTGCGCCGAATCGCATGAAGCAAGATAAAAAACACAGGATTGGTTTTTAATCAACTCCTCGTATAATCCTTTGAGGTAGGTTGTCGTGCCTTGCAAGCCGCCGTCGAAAACGTGGCAATCCACAAAAAAATTTAACTTTTTCATGAGCTTATTCCTTCATTTACCGACACCATTTGGTCTTTAACGGCCATTTCCTTGAAGCAAATCAACAGCCCAATCAAAATCGATTTACTGTCAATGAGGTTGTAAAATCCCATGAAAACCCAATTGGAGAAGAGCATGAAAATACCGGTTCCCACCATCAGCAGGTTGATGTTACTCAAAATCGGTACGCTTGATTTGCGCTGCCGAATCAACATCAAAATGGAGGCTAACGAAAGTAGCACGCCTACAAGCCCAGACTTTAAAAACACTGTCATAAAACCGTTGTGCAATATAGAGATGTAGCGCAGGTTTTCGCGCAGCCAGATCTCACGTTTCAGGTCAATGCGTGAACCCATACCCAGCCCGAAATAAGTGGCTTTCGAACCGCTTCGGGTCACTTGCTTTACGGTTCTGATATTTTCATAAGACCGGTAATTGTCGTTAAGGTCTTTCCAGTTGTCTACGTCGATTTTTGTTTTGAACGGTTCAACCGGTGCAACCTTTATCTTGTACAGCAAGGCTTCTATCCCAGGACCGTTCCTTTTGGGGTTGATGTAAAGGATGGCCGAATAACCTATCGCGACAAATCCTACTGCAACCGCAATTGCAACTAAAGACGTTCTGTTTATCTTAAAATATCCTTTCATCGCCAAAAATAAAATAAGGAATTGGACGAAATTAGTTCTGGCCATATACAGGAATGCCGAAATGGCAACAATCCATGTAAAATAGCGGATTTGCTTTTTGGTCAAATCAAGTTCAAACTTATCATGGAAAAGAAGCATGATCAACACATACACTTCGAAATCGCTAAACATTCCGGCGTTGAGGCGTATTTCGTTTACGGTAAAAGCATGCTTCTCAATGATCGCATAAACAATTACAAGGTAATGAATCAGTGCAATGATAACACCGGTATAAATCACTGTCTTAAACGTATTTTTAAAATCGATACGCCTGCAAATCTGGTAGCCAATCAAGATACCAATGATGGGCTTGAGCAAATAAGTTGCATCCCTTATGATGTAGTATGCTTTGTAGTCGTGTGCAAAAGTGGCGATCACCGCCAGAACGAAAATCCCGATATAAAACGAGGTGAATTTGAGGATTCCAATGGAATAGCTGTGTGACAAGCTCACTGCTGCAGTGAAAATCCATACGAAAAAAGTGAGTTCGTAGTCGTCGATATACGGAATTCCAACACACAGAAAAAACAGGATTTGAAACAGATATCTCTTTGGAAACCTCATCTAGATGGTTTTTATGACTTTGGCCGGAACGCCGCCTATGATAGAATTTTCAGGAAAAACGCCGGTAACAACCGCTCCCGCAGCTACAACGCTATTGTCTCCCACAACACAGCCGTCAAGAAAAGCCACTTTCGCGCCCACCCAGATGTTGTTCCCAATCTTTATGCCTTTGGAGGTCACACCCTGTTCCCGAATGAGCCTGTCCTTGTCTTGAAAAATATGGTTCTCCGAATGAAAACTGATGTACGAGCCCATAATCACATCGTTGCCGATTTCAATGCCCCCGGCCGCGCCGATTTCGCAAAATTGTCCCATCGCAGAGTTATTGCCCATCTTAACGCCTTTGCCGTATTTTGAAAAATGACTTGTCGAGCTTAACGTAGAAAATGCGCCAATTTTTGCGCAATGCCCGAGCACAATTTTCTCGGAGGAAAATCCGTCAATGGTACAGTAATTATCAATGGTGACGCTTTGGCCGAACACAATATTACCGGGGTTATAAATTTTGGTATGGTGCCCTACGAAAACTTTCCTTCCGGTCTTGAGAAAACCGCGAATCATCATGAAGCCTCTTTTGCAAAGCGTGTAGAAAATCAGCTTTTCGGGGATTTTGGGGTCTATGTTGTAATTTTTCCCTGACTTATTGAGTAGTTTTTGAAATATGCTTTTAATCATTTCCTTTGCATTGAATATTTTAAAAACGAGGGGATTTCCCGAATTACTTTAAACGTTCCCAAAAATACACTTTTTTAGGCGAATAGAAAAAACCCATCTTTTTAAGCATTGATTTTGCTTTTGAGGTTGCAGAAGTATACCGCAATTGTCACGACTTCGGTCACAATTAAAGTAAGCAGCACGCCTTTAATTTGATACTTGGGCAACAACAACACCATGGTAAGCAGGTTAACGATTACCATGACCATCGTGATGCGCACATACAGTTTTTGCTGATTGTCGCCCAAAAGCAACTGCTTGAGCGGAATAGAAATCGCCAACAATAAAGGTATCAATACCGCAATCTGAAGCAGGTCTGAGATTTCAACGATATTGGTTTTGGTAAAATACGAGACACACCATTCCGAAAACAGGTAAATGACTGCCATAGAAAAAGCAATGAAAATGAAATTAAGCCCGTTGAAAGTTTTCCAGAATTTGAGCGCTTCTTTGATGCTTTGCTGCCACAAGAAACAAACGCGCGGATAAACAAAATTGAAAAACAGATAAATATACGTTTTAAAAATCACGATGATTTGTTCTACAATCTTATATTGTCCAGCCATGAGGTTGTTGCCAAAAACGCCAATGAGCATGATGGGCGCATACATCTGCAGCGAAACGAAAATCTGTGAAAAAAACATCGGGAAATTTTCACGAAGCAATTTCACCACGGCTTGCTTTTGGGTCCTTCTAAAAGAAAAACGGTATTTGCGGTACACGTAAACAAGCGCAAATCCATTGGCGGCGACGGTTCCGATGCCCCACCATAAGTTTACAAAAACATAATCACGCACCGCATTTATGAAAAAGAAGATGCCAAAAAGATAAATCAATTTGGACACGATCGTCAGGATGGTAATCCACTTGAAGTTTTCAACGCCTTGCAAAAACCAGGTGGGGTTAATGCATTGCCCTATGAGAATCGGAAGTCCAAGAAAAAACAATTCCTTTTCAGTATTGAAGAACGGCACGATCCAAATAAGCATCGAGAAAACAAACAGTACACCGACCAGCAAAACAAATTTCGAGGCAAAAGTGGTCAGGAATGTTTTCTCGAGTTCGTGAACGTTCTCGCGGTTCACAGCCACATCCTTTACGCCAATAATGTCCGACCCGTAATCGATGAAAACCATAATAAAAAACGAAATGGCCATACCGATGCTGATCTTGCCATAATTCGCAATCCCGCAAATCCCTACAATATGCGGCACCACAAGTAAGGGGGTAATCAGGTTAAACGCCTGTCCCAAGCCATAAATAATTAAGTTGGCATTTTGCCTGTTGTTGAGCAGCGTGGCTAATTTGGCTTTGATCATGATATGGGCTTATCTGCCACCGGTTATGAGTTCGTAGACCGGAGCTGCGAATCGTTTTATACAATAGCCCATGATGAGGCAAAACAGTAAGGCGAGTATGGGCGCGGCGAGGTAAATTTCAAAATGTCCCATTAATGTCTCGCCAAGGATAACGAACAATACTTTCTTGAAAACAGTGAGCACCGGCTCGTGCGAGGCGTAAATAAAGAAGGTAAATGCCGATAGTTTTAAAAGCGCCTTATTGGTGTTTTGGGTATCTCTAAACAAGCGATCGTAGAAACTCCAGCAGGCAAAAACGCCTACGAGGACTGACAATTTGAAGATGCCAAAAATCAATTCTTGCGGCACATTGGCAAATTGCAGCGCAGTTTTGAGCAGGACAAGCAGCATCCAAAAAAACATCCAAATGATTGAGAATCGGGCGTAGTTGTTTTCAATCCTTTGTGGTTGGTGGACGCTTAGGCTTGCGCCGACGATAAAAAACAACAAGGCCTCGGAGGAATTCTGCCAAACATCGGGAACCAAAATCCATCCGATGAAAGCCAACGCGAGCAACAATCTCCAGTAATGTTTGATCCCTTGGTAGAGCAGCGGCGAGAGTATAATCAATACCATCAAATCGCGTACAAACCAAAGTTGGTAAGGGATTGGATTGATAAAAATGGTCTGTAGCCATTGCCTTGCCGTAAAGTCGACGATGTGTCCTTTGGAGAAGAATTTGGCCGTCTGCGGAATGCTTTGCAAAGCCAAATAAAAGGCAATCCCTGACAGTGACCAAAACAAAAACGGAATCAAAAGTGTTCGTGCGCGTTTTTTCATCTTCGCGATGAAACCCGCAAGGCTGCCATCGGTATTCAAAAAATACAGGTACGACGACATCAGGAAAAACAACGGAACAGCAACCCTTGTGAATCCGTAAGAAATCGCTTCTTCAACGAACCAAACCCAAGATCGGTAAAATAATGGTGCGGCATTCGGACGGTTGTCCAGATTAAAGGCGTGCAGGAAAACCACAAGTACAATCGACATAAAAGATATTATCCTGACTTTATCGCTGGTATATGCTTTCATAGATTAGGAGTAGCGTTTTTATTCAAGGATCTTTTCAAGTTCGTCAGACAATGGTTCTTCTTTAGTTAACTATAAAGATTTCAGCTTTGTATTGCAAGGTTTTGTATTGTCTGCTTGCCTCCGGAAAGCGACAAACCTGTCAATAAAACACAATGAAGGCGACGCGTTTCATAAGCTTTGGGCAAAACTTTTCCAAATATACTAAAATACCCTACAGTTCGGCCTAAAATTAAAATAGCCACCAATGGGAATTGATGGCTATCTCAGTATTGTATTGCAACGACTAGTTGGTCATTTTCTTAATCTCATCAATAACGGTTTGCTGTGGATAATAGAAAGGCGTCATTTTGCTTTTCGGGTTCTTTTTAAAGGTGATGGTTCCTTTTTGCGCATCAATCTCGGTCTGGATAGAATCGTTTTTGATAAAATAGTTCAAGAACTCTGATCCTTTGCGCTCAAATGTTTTTCCGAAGAATTCAAACTTAAAGTTCTTTAGCGTTACGTCTCCTTGCTCATCACCGGTTTTCAAACCAAAGTCAATTCGAACATCGGTCGGGATTACTTCTTCCGGCAAGTTAAGTGTTACCTTTTGATCCTGTTTACCCTTCACGCCTGCCCAAATGGCTTTTTCACCGGTGAAGTTGATGGTATTGTCTTCGGTGTAATAAACTGAAAAATTATCGTCTTTCTCTGTATATACATCCAGGTCAACCCTAAAGTTTTTAACTTGATCTGCGATAGCTGCAGCATCTCCATCTTTGGCTTTTTCTTCTTTCTTGCAAGAAACAAAAGCAAGGGCAAAAATCGTTGCGATTACAAGAACTTTATTTTTCATTTTTTTCTAAATTTTGATGCGCAAATTTAGAAAAAAATTTATACGCACCAATCAAGTGCGAAAACTTTTAAGAATTACCGTTTTTGGTTTACTTCTTTTTAATGATAAGCCCCGTTATCACAGCATTTCTGTCTTTACCATCTGATAGGATATCGTTGTCGAAATCCAGCATAATCCGAGCTTTTTGAGTTAGATCTGACTGGAAAGAGATTTTATTGTCTGTACCTTTCTGGTTTTCTGAAAGGTAGAACTCGCCGATTACCGCGCCGTTAAGCTTTACTTTGATGTGCGCATTCTGTCCGTTAATGGGTTCTGCTGGCATACTAAATCCGGCAATTGTCATTTCATAATTTGCAGGCTGTAGCGCAATTTCTTTGGACGTTACCGAGCCATTTTCAAACAAAAGGAGCTCTCCTTTATCGTTAAGGGTATGCGGGGCAAAATCTTCCATAAATATTTTAATTTCATTTGAATTTACGGCTATCTGTTGGGTCTTTTGCTCATTTCTGGAGGTATAGTGCCTTGCCCAAGTGTCAAAATAGATCAGATTTTGGTCCATGATGAAGTGCTCGTCGAGGAATTGCTGCTCTTCCTGATTCAGGTCATATGGCCTGGAATTGCCATCGAAATACCAGAATGATTTCATCGATACCGATTCGGTTTTCATTGCAGTGACGAATTCATGAAACGTTGAGGGGATAATATTTGTGCTCGTGGACTTATCAAAATAATAATTTAACACCCATCCGTAAGAAGAAACGATTTTGTGATTGTCTGGATTGAGTCGTATGATTTCTGCCGTAAGCTTGTCGTACTGTGCCTTGTTAACGGTATTGTAATAATTCTTGTCGACAATGAGGTTGTATAAAGAAAAAGCGACCAGAACAACTACCGCCGATAAGCGAACAATCTTAATGGGGATCAGTGAAAGCACAAAGGCCGCAGCAAGTATAAAGGCTGGCAATACACCAATAAAGTAACGTGTCAAAATCAGGGAAGCATCGCCGGTGTATGACTTGATGATAATTGTAGCGATATTCAAGACAAACCAAATCAGCAAAATAATTACACTTAGTTTCCATTTGCTTTTGCTTTCAGCATTCTGCTTTTTTGAAACGAGCAACACTGTGAGGGAAATAAAGCAAATCAAAGCCAAGACGATGAAAATAATGCTCAACGTTTCTGATTTCCCCAACAAGTCGGTAAAAACCCATTTGATTCCCGCTAAGCTCGCGGCCGGAATCCAGTGAGACTGCGTCTGAGACAGACGCTCGATAATTTGCACTACCGGCAAAAATACAACCAGAGAAATAACACCCGCCAGAGCAATCTGTTTAAGTAATAACATTCTTTCGGCTTTACTTTTTGCCAGTAAGAAAACAACACCGAGCGTTAGGTAAATTGACCCCACGTTCAACAATCCAAAAACATGCGCGTTGGGAATCAAGCCCACAAATATTCCCAATACAATGGCATTCTTATACGTATTGTTATCTATAAAAAGCAATAGCCTGTGGTAGGAGAAAATAATGAAAAAGACCAGCAAAGAATAGGCCCGTGCTTCCTGCGAATACTCAATATGGAAAAAGCTTACTGAAAGTAATAAGGCAGCAATGTACCCCGCATTCTTGCTAAATAATCTTGCGGCTACTAAAAAAATATAATACACGGAAAGCACACCCACCACCGCCGATAAAAGCCGTATCACGTACACCGTATGTCCAAAAAGGATGCAAAGCATTTTAACCAAAAGAAAAAACAAATGCGGCGTTCCTTCAACCGCCATGATTTTGTCATGCATCACTTTCATAGAAAATTGCGGGTCGGTAACTATAAATGTGTTTACCTCATCGAGCCATGCACTTTGAAAACCCAAATGATAAAATCGCAGAATCGCCGAAAAAAGAAGTATCGCCAGCATGACGAAATCAACACGCAGCTTTTTGTTATTGAGATTGATATTTAAATTGATTTCCATAGCTGTTGTTAAGGGTTGTCAATGATAAAATTTAGTTACAAATTCCCTGATTTTTTAGTACTCCCTTGAAATTGGGTTTATCAGAATAAGTTTTTATTCTTATGTTTGCCGTGACAAAGCAGCCAAAATTAAAATATTTTGGCGACCCAAAACAAAAAAAATACTATTTGCATAAAAAGTAGTGTAGTAACTGAATTGCTACACTCATAAATGCAAACCAGGTTTTTAAAATTAAATCCTGTAAAACTTTTCCACATGATGCAAAAACCGGTAATTGGCATTGTTTCTCCTTGTTATAATGAAGAATTAGTATTGGGTGAGACTTCGCACCAACTCAATGAGATTATCAAAGCGCTGGTTTCAAAGGAAATGATTTCAGAAAAAAGTTTCGCCGTCTTCGTAGATGACGGTAGTAAAGACAAGACTTGGGCACTTATTGAAGAGAAGTCATCCCAATTTCAATACATCAAAGGATTGAAACTCGCTGGAAATGTGGGCCATCAAAAAGCCCTGTTGGCCGGACTCCTGTCATTTAAGGACGAAACTGATGCATTGATTTCTATTGATGCAGATCTGCAGGATGATGTACGCGTCATCGAAGAGATGATAGTCAAGTTTATCGCGGGCATCGACGTCGTGTATGGCGTAAGGCGGGAACGAACCACCGATACTTTCTTTAAGAAAAATACTGCACTGCTTTTCTACAAGTTGATGCTTCTGATGAAAGTCGATATTGTATACAACCACGCCGATTACCGATTGTGCAGCAGGCGCGTTCTAGATGGTTTGTCTGAGTTCAAAGAAGTCAATTTGTTCTTGCGTGGCATCATCCCGACCATTGGATTCAGCAACGATATTGTATATTACGATCGCCTCGAGCGGTTTGCCGGAGAATCCAAATATCCGCTTCGCAAAATGGCCGCGTTTGCCTGGAACGGCATTACTTCGTTTAGCAATTATCCGCTGAAACTCGTGACAACGATTGGGTTTTTGATATTCTTTGGATGCATCATCATGACTGCATACGCGTTGATAGCGCTTCTAAACGGGCATGTGGTTCCCGGTTGGTTTTCAACCGTATTGCCTATGTACTTCCTTGGCGGCATTCAGTTGTTCTGCTTTGGAATCATTGGCGAATACATCGGTAAAATTTACCTCGAAGTCAAAAACAGACCGCGGTATTTTGTAGACAAAAGAGTAGATTAAATCTGGCGATTTTCGTCACAGTACCTGCGGTTGATTTGTGTCTTAGACGCAATAAAATCAAGATATACTATCTCCGACGGCGCTTTTACATTTTTCCTCGCACTGAGTTGCATCAGCAAAACAATCGGTGTTACCGAGAACAGTTGCAGGATCATCGTAAAAATGATCAGTATCAGGTTAGACGCCCAACCAGGGATAGATGCATCTGTAAAAAGCTTGACATACAAAACCGCAGCTACAGAAAGCAGGCAAACCACAATTCCGAGTAATGACAGCTTTAATATCCTTACCGAAAGGGTGTCAAAATAAACCGACATAGAACTTAAGCCTTGCAACACCAAATTGGTAAATCGCATTTTTGATTGCCCGGCATACCTTTTTCCGCAGTCCAGGAATACCATATCGAATGGCATTCTGGATTGTATGATACTGCCCGAAAGTGGTTCCAAAGATTGTCTTGAAGCACCACTTTTTGAAGTAATTTTCTAGGAATGCAACTAAAATTGCCAAAGCTGATTTTTTGTCCCGTTAGCATATAAAAGCTGTAGCGATAAAAGAAGTACCCGATTTTAAAACCCGCCGATTCCTGCCTTTTTTTTCGCTTCGCAAAAATGATCTTACTACCACTACTGTTGTCGCATTTGGCCACCAATTCCCGGATATGCTCGGGTGAATCTTCACCATCGCTGTCCAATACCACGACAAAACCAAAATCTGTTTTCTCGGCATTGATGTACTGCAAACCAATGGCAATGGCTCGTTGGTGACCGACATTGCTTTTGAGTGAGACCACTTCAATGGGAATACTGCTTTTAAATTCGCTGTCAAATTCATCGTCAGATCCGTCATTAATTGCCAACACCGTAATCTGTTGGCCCGGCGAAGACTGGTACTGAATTTCTATATTTTGCATCAGGATCGAGAAACTATCCCAATCGTTATAGACCGGTATGAGGCAAATTATATGCTTGGTTTGGTTCATGTTTCGTTTGTTTTTTGCCAAATCCCGATGGCGGTTTTGCCAAACTTGAAAAAGGTTATCCTGTCTGCTACTTTAGATAGCGCAATGATATAGTTGTCCCAAAATTGGATTTGTCTGAGATCGGGATATTCTTGTTTCAAAAACCATTTGTTAGCCAATGACGCAAACAATCCAACCGAGTCCAGATACCGAAAATCAATCTTTTTAAGATTTTTCGGCGCTGTACTATAGAGCATTTTTTTATTGTACCTGCGAAAATGTCCGATGGATCTGTCGAACTCGGAGAACAGGAAATTGTGCGCGGGCACCAAAACGATGAGATGTCCGCCGGGTTTGAGCAGCTCGCTGGCCCGTTGCAGTTCTTCGGCATCTTTTTCAATGTGCTCGATTACATCAATGTAAATGATCGCGTCGAACTTTCTCGAGAAAGCAATATCTTCTATGGTTCCAGTAGCGATTTCTATAAAATCGGGTAGGTAACCTTGCTTTTTCTTGTTAGCAATTTGTTGAGAAAGTTCGACATCGGGCTCTACACAAACCCAAGTATTCTGGGTTGGGTTGCACAGTAGATGGGTGGTTTCGCCAATCCCGGCGCCTACTTCAAGTACATCACCTTTTAGCAAATGGGCAAACACACCCGCATAATATCGTTTCCAATGTTTCGCGTGTTTAAACAATTCCAACTCATTGCCAATATATCCTTTCATAGCTTTTGGGTTTTGCAGTCCTTCCTTTTAAACACAAATATAGGTTTTGTGGGTTAGTTTGCGGACGGAATCTGCTGCTCTATTTGATCGATAATAAATACCGGACGCTTCTTAGACTGATCGAATACTTTTCCGATGTAAATTCCGGTTACGCCAATGGTGGTAATTATTACACCAGATAAAAACCAAATAGAGACGATAATCGAGGTATAGCCCAATACTGTTATTTGGTGGGTTAAGAACATGTAAATTTCATAAATTCCAACTCCAAATGACAACAATGAAATAAACAGCCCAAAATTTACCATGATCTTCAAGGGTTTGTTGGAGAATGAAATGATTGTGTTAAAAGCAAGGGAAATCAATTTTGACGGGTTATAACTGCTTGCGCCCGAGTGCCTTTTTGCATGCTCAACCGGAATGGATGTCGACTCAAAACCTACAAAATTGACAAAAAGCGGAAAAAATTTAATGCAATCGCCAATATCCAGAATCGAAGCAATCACATTTTTGCGGTAGATGCCAAAGTTTGCGATTTCATTATCGTATTTAGTGTCAGTAAAATAGCCGTAGATCTTTGAGTAGAGGTGTGACGACAATCGTTTAAAAAAATGATCTTTACGTTTGGTGCGACTTGCCAAAACCACATCGTACCCTTGTTGCGCCTTTTCAAAGAGTTTTATTATTTCTTTTGGCTGATCTTGTAAATCGCAGTCCATTACTACAACCCAATCGCCTTTTGCCTGAGTCAGACCTGCCATAATTGCCGGATGTTGACCGAAATTCCGACTGAGCCGAATGCTTTTAACGGTAACCTGTTTTTGAGAAATGGCCTTCATCAATTGCCACGAATTGTCGGGGCTTCTGTCATCTACCAAAATAATCTCGTAGGAAACCTTAAGAGAATCCATTGCATTGGCGATTTCACTCACCAGCTTATCAATAAACTGTTCTGCTTTATATACCGGACTTACGATTGATATGGTAGGGTTTTGTTCCATCAAAGACGATTTTCTGCATTGCAAATATAAGGTTTTGGTGGTAACTCTATCATTTGTAATGCTGTGACCGCACTTTACGTTTGGAATGACTCTCTAAAGACAAGGACAGCTTCATTCCTGTCGTTTAACTATTTTTTTTGCGCTACAACGATATTAAGCTTTGATTAAGGCTAATACTAAGCTTTTTTTTTAGTTTTACGCCCTTATTAATCAACACTTTAAAAAAGTCATGAAAAAAATTACCCCGTTTTTTATAACATTGCTTTTGTTCCTGAGTATCTATAATGCTCACAGCCAAGTTGTAATAAATGAAGTATTGGCCTCCAATACGACCATCAACCAAGATGAGGACGGAACCTACCAGGATTGGGTAGAGCTCTATAACATAGGCGCAACCGCAGTCAACTTAAACGGTTACGGACTCACCGATGATGCGACCCTCCCGCACAAATGGACTTTTCCCAACGTGACCCTCGGTGCCGGACAATACCTGCTGGTGTGGTGCGATGATAAAAACCGTGCCGTTGCCGGAAACCCGTTGCATACCAACTGGAAAATCAGTTCGTCGGGAGAGACCATCACGCTCACCGATGCAGCCAACACGACAGTAAGTTCGGCGCCCGCAGCAGCCTTGCCGCAAAACGTCTCCTACGGCCGCCTGCCCAACGGGACCGGCGCTTTTGTTTTCTTTTCTGCTGTCACACCCGGTGCGACCAATTCGGGTACGGGATTCTCAGAGGTATTGCCCGCGCCAACGTTCTCACACGATTCGGGATTCCTGACGGCGGGTTTCAACCTCGCCATTACAACTGCCGTTCCCGGCGCTTCTATCATTTACACTTTAGACGGATCCGAGCCCAAATCAAACAATTTGGCAGGTACCACTTACCAATACAAAAACCGATATCCGTTTTTACCCGGACAAATCACCGGGCCGCTAATTAACCAGAACTTTACCACTTTACCTTACAGTGCGCCGATTGCCATTGCCGACCGTTCTGCCTTACCGAATAAGCTAGCAAACATCTCGACTACTTATGACTTCACACCAACCTATATCCCTACAAGTCCAATCTTTAAAGGAACCGTTGTTCGTGCTAAAGTAGTAAAACCGGGCGCTCTTGAAAGCCCAACGGTTACCCGCACCTTCTACATTTCACCGCAAGGTGCTTCTCGATTTGATTTGCCGGTGGCTTCAATCAGTATTGATGAGAATAAATTGTTCGACTACAATGACGGAATATTGGTAGCCGGCGTCGATTTCGACAACTGGCGTGTGGCCAACCCTACCGAGGAAGCACCAACCATAGGTGAAGTAGCCAACTTTTTCCGTCGCGGACGCGAAAACGAAAAACCGGTTAACTTCTCGTATTTCGTTAATGGAGCTGAGGTCTTGAACCAGAACGTCGGATTGCGCGTGCATGGTGGATCATCGCGTACCTATCGCAACAAATCCATGACGCTTTATTCAAGATCCGATTATGGCGACGATACCATGAGTTACCAGTTTTTCGGTGACCGACCTTTTGACAGCTTCAAGGGATTGGTGATGCACAACTCTGGGAACGACTACGACCAGACCATGTTTCGCGACGCCTTGTGCCAAAAACTATCCAAGTCACTCAACTTTACTACTAAAGGTTATCAACCAACGGCAACCTTTGTAAATGGCGAATACTGGGGATTGCTTAGTTTCAGGGACAAAATAGACGACGATTATTTTGAAAGGGTGTACAACATCGCCACCACCGATATCCAGGTACTAGAAAATGAATACTGGCTCGTAGAAAACGACGGTTACGACGATTACACCCAAATTGTAGACTACGTCACCAACAACTCACTCGCTACACAAGCCAATTACGATTACATCACCACACGCATCGACCCCGAAAGTTTCAAGGATTATTTCATCTCGAACATCTTCCTTGAAAATGCCGACTGGCCAGTGAACAATATCATGTATTGGAGGAAGAATGTGCCTTACACACCTGGCGCGCCCTACGGACACGACGGAAGATGGCGTTGGATGGCGCACGACATGGACGATACTTTTGGGATTTCTAACAGCAATATCGCGCTCAACAGCCTTGCCGATGCCACCGAACCCAACGGCCCAGGATGGCCCAATGCACCTTGGTCCACTTTATTGCTACGCAAGATGTTAGACAATCCGGGGTTCAAAACCGAGTTTATCAACCGTTTTGCCGATTTGCTCAATACCTCGTTCTTGACTTCGAGGATCCTTTCAGAAATGAATGCAATGAAGGCGCAGCTCGAACCCAGCGTTCAAGAGCATTTCTCGCGTTGGGAAGTGCCATTTGACACCGGTGATTGGGAATACTTCTTAGGGCGCCAAACCGATTTCGCCAACCAACGACCAACTTTCCAAAGGACTCACATCCGCGAAAAATTCGGGATAGCGTCAAACATTAACGCTAATCTTGACGTTTCAAACCCGATACACGGTTACATCAAAATGAACAGCATCGATGTCAAAGCAGGTACCGATGGGATCACATCGAATCCATATCCATGGACGGGAATCTACTTCTCGAACATTCCTGTGACGATGAAAGCCATCGCCAATCCCGGTTTTGTTTTCAGCCACTGGACGGGCGCTTCAACCAGCACCAATTCTGAGATCACTGTTACCTCGGCAACCAATTTCAGTGTAACTGCTGTATTCGTTCCTGAAACGGTAGCGTCAAGCGAACCGATTTATTTCTGGATGATGGACGGCAATATGGCCAACAACACGCCATTGCAAACCTTGAACACTACATTTAAAGTAGGCGCGACCGACGGGGTCATCCACTACGAGTCTTGTTTGGTGGGCTATCCGTTCAACTCGGCCGACCCAAACTGGAGAAAAGCTTCTATGGAACGCCGCAATAGCCCAATCGACATCAATTACATTCCCGAAGCCAACAACAACCTGCCATTTGCCACCAGCGACATGAAAGGATTGCAGATCAAGGAACCGTTGCAAAACGGAAGTCTACAAAACACGATGGTGTTCGATTTCTCGACTTCGGGTTACCGCGATATCAAGTTTTCGTTTGCAGCGATGAATGAACTTACGGGCGCCACTGCCATAGCAATAGATTATTCTACCGTTGCCGGAACGCCGGTTTGGACAACTTCTGGTTTGGCTTCAAGCGCGCTGGCGTTGACGGCAGGTTTTCAATTGTTCAATGTCGACTTTACACCGATTGCCGCTGCCGGCAACAATGTCAACTTTAAAGTGCGTCTGCGTTTTACCGGAACCAACATGACTGCGGATGCCGGCAACCGGATTACCTTCAACAACATAGCCGTACACGGAACAGCATTGCCGTTGGCCGTTGCAAGCAATGAAGGTCCTAAATTTACGGTGTTCCCAAACCCTACCGCCGATGTCATCAATGTAGTTGGTTTCAATGAATCCAAAACGATGGCTTATGAGCTGTACACCATTGAGGGTAAGCGAATCAAGTCTGGGACATTGCAAAATGCGCAGGTATATTTGTCTGAATTGCCAAAAGGAATTTACTTACTGCAACTCACCTCAGACGGGAAAACAGAGACTAAAAAGGTGCTCAAAAAATAAACAATTTAACCCAATTTTTGAAGGAGATGGTAGCAATACCATCTCTTTTTTTTGTGCCAAATCGAAAATTTCGAAACCGACGTTTCATCGAGTAATTGGGTTATGTAACGATAATATTTTCAGTTAGTAGCCTAATAGCTAACTTTATACGTTAAACTGTTTTCGTATGAAAAAAATTACATTTTTACTGGCTTTTTCGCTTGTTAGCGTATTCGCAAATCATTGCTTCTCGCAGAATATCGTTATCAATGAGGTGCTGGCTTCCAACACCAATTCTATCGAAGATGAAAACGGCAGCAAAGAAGATTGGGTAGAATTGTATAACAATGGTCCGGCCTCGGTAAATCTTTTAGGATATGGCCTCACCGATGATCCGGCCCTGCCTTTTAAATGGACTTTCCCCAACGTTACCGTAGCTTCGGGCCAATACCTGATTGTATGGTGTTCAGACAAAAATCGGTCGGTTGCCGGACAGCCTTTGCACACGAACTGGAAAATCAGCGGCAGTGGCGAGATCATTACACTCACCAACACTTCGGCGATAGCAGTTTCTACGGCACCGGCAGCAGTGCTGCAACCCGATATTTCCTGGGGGAAATCGCCCAACGGAACCGGCCCTTACGTATATTTTGGTACGCCGACACCCAATGCGGCAAACACGGCAACGGGTTACTCGGGCTTTGTAAACCCTCCATCGTTTTCACAAAACAGCGGTTTTTTTACGGCCGGATTCAACCTGACGCTTTCTGCTTCGGACGCTGGCGCAACAATCCTTTACACCCTCGATGGATCCGAACCCGATGAAAACAACCTGTCGGGAACCACCTACCAATACAAAAACCAATACATCCAATTCCCGGGACAAAGTTCCGGACCCTTGCTCAACAACAGTTACCAGACATTTCAATACGCGGCACCTTTGGCCATTGTGGATCGGTCAACAGAACCCAATGATGTGGCCAAGATGTCCTCCACCTTTGCCAATAACCCGACTTACCTGCCTTCGGATCCAATTTTTAAAGGAACTACCGTTCGTGTAAAAGTCGTCAAGCCGGGTTTCCTGCCGAGTAAAACCATCACCAAAACGTATTTCATTACGCCACAGGGCGCATCTAAATTTTCGTTGCCGGTGATTTCGATCAGTCTCAACGAAAATAGTTTCTATGACTACAACAACGGGATTTATGTAGCAGGTGTCGATTTTGAAACCTGGCGCGCAGCCAACCCAAACGGATCGGCCAATGCCAGCAAGAAAGGGAATTACTATCGTGAGGTCGACGATGAGCGGAAAGCCAATTTCAGCTATTTTGTTAACGGAAACGAAGTCGTGAGCCAGGAAGTGGGTTTGCGTATCAGAGGCGGTGTTTCGCGTCGCTTTGAAAGCAAATCGCTTACGGTTTATGCCCGGTCGGACTACGGAGATGGCACCTTAGACTACAAGTTTTTCAACGATTTGCCCTACACCAGTTATGAGCGTTTGACGCTCTCTAACTCTGGAGGCGATTTTCGCAGTACCATGTTCCGCGATGCCTTGAACCAGAATGTGTGCAAGGAAATGCTCCCCGAAAAAGAAGCCTATCAACCCGCAATCGCCTTTGTGAATGGTGAATATTGGGGCATCCTTAACATACGAGAGCGCTTCGACGACGAATACTTCAAACGGGTTTACGATGCCGATGCGGTCGATTTCCTGGAAAATGACGCCGTGGTAAAGGACGGTGATGACGATCACTATGATGCCATGACGACTTACCTCAACTCGCATACGCTCGCCACCCAGGCCCATTACGATTACATCAAAACGCAGCTCGACCCCGAAAACGTGGCCGACTATTACATCGCCAACATCTATTTCCAGAATGAAGACTGGCCCAACAACAACCAATATTTCTGGCGCAATAAAATAGCCTCTTACAACGCCAGCGCAGTGCCTAAGGAACTCGATGGCCGTTGGCGGTGGATGTTCCATGACATGGACAATACTTTTGCGTTCGTGTCGGGGAACTACGATTCCAACACACTGGCCACGATGACGACAATCGGTGATGACGATGATATCAATCCGGCTTGGTCTACGTTGGTGTTTCGCAAACTGCTCACCAACGCCGAGTTTAAAAACTACTTCATCAACCGTTTTGCCGACCTGCTCAATACCTCGTTCCTAACGGCGCGCGTCACTTCTAAAATCAACACGATGAAGGCTGCGATTTACCCTGAGATTCCCGGGCACATTGCGCGGTGGAAAGTTCCGGCGACTATCGGTGACTACAATTACGACATCGATTTTGAGCTCGACTTTGCCAGCGAACGGCCCGCATTGCAACGCGACCATATCCGCAGCGTATTTGCCATTGCCAGCAACGTCAACGCCACGCTTAATGTGTCTGACGCAAGCCACGGTTTCATCAAGATGAACACCATTGACGTGAAAGACGGAACGCCGGGCATTACCGGAAACCCGTATCCGTGGACCGGAATATATTTCAGGAATATACCCGTAAAACTCAAAGCAGTCGCCAACACCGGTTTTGCCTTTAGCCATTGGACCGGCGCTTCAACGAGCACCAATCCCGAAATTACCATTACCCCTACGGGCAATTTTTCGATCACGGCAGTCTTCGTCCCGACGGCGGTAGAAACCAGCGTGCCTATTTATTTCTGGATGATGGACGGAACAATGGTCAACAATACACCTTTGACTTTCCTAAATTCGACATACGAGCTTGCTTCAAATGGCGTGATCAACTACCAATCCTGTCTTCCGGGTTATCCTTACCCTATCGGTGATCCCAACAGAAATAAGGCTTCTATGGAACGCCGGAACAGCCCTACCACCATCAACTACAGGCCAGAAGCCAATGGCAATGTGGCCTTTGCCGCAGCCGACATGAAAGGGCTCCAGATCAAACAACCTTTTCAAAGCGGCGGACAGCAGAATACGATGGTGTTTAACTTTTCTACGCTCGCCTATAAAAAAATTAAATTTTCTTTTGCCGCCATCGACGAAGGTGCCGCGAGCGCAATTGCTGTCGACTATGCTGTGAATTCGGGCGTTCCCGTTTGGATTACAACCGGACTCGCTGCTACTTCGCTTCCGTTAACCGCTTCATTTCAATTGTTTGAGGTCGATTTTTCAAGTATTACCACAGCCGATAACAACCCCGATTTTAAAATTCGCTTGCGTTTTACCGGGCCTAACATGACGGCCGATACCGGCGCCAGGGTCACTTTCAATAACATCGCCGTAGATGGCGTAAAAATGGCCTTGTCTTATCCTTCGCCGAACACATTTGATGTAGGAACAGCCATCACCAACCTGAATCCGTCGTTTGCCAACCCGATTACGGCCTATAGCGTTGCGCCAGCGTTACCGGCCGGGCTTTCGTTGAATACCACAACCGGAGTGATTTCGGGAACGCCAACAGCCGTTGCCGCCACCGCAACCTATACGGTAACCGGTACTACCGCGACAGGCAATGTTACTTTTGGCGTGGTGATTACCGTAAACACCAGCGTGGCAGCGCCGAGTGCCTTGAGCTACAATTCTCCGAATGTTTATACAAAAAACACCACCATTGCCAATCTGACCCCAACCGTAACCGGAACGGTTGATTCCTACAGCGTTGCTCCGGCATTGCCGACAGGACTTTCTTTAAACACGACAACCGGTGTAATTTCGGGAACGCCTACTGTTGTTTCAGCCAATGCGACCTATACCATAACAGCTACAAATTCTGGAGGATTTACAACCTTTGGGATCCAAATACAAGTAAATGATATTGCG
>JAKQJQ010000307.1 GCA_029561105.1 Bacteroidota bacterium | reverse complement strand
AACAGAATTCACCGTAGTATTGAAAGATGCTGGTGCTTCTAAATTGGCTGTAGTTAAAGCTGTAAAAGAACTTACAGGTTTAGGTCTTAAAGAAGCTAAAGATTTAGTTGACGGTGCTCCTGCAAACGTTAAAGAAGGCGTAACTAAAGATGAAGCAGAAGGCTTGAAAAAATCTTTAGAAGAAGCTGGAGCTGTAGTAGAGCTTAAGTAAGCTTAACCAGTTTTGAAAACTAGGTTTAGGCCTTGGACACGCGTCCAACGGCCTAAACCATTTTTCGTATAATGAAATGCTGGTTCTTAATTTTATTATAAAACCATTAAAGAATACCCACAAACTTTGATCAATACGAAGAAAAAGATGAGCGAGCTTGGTTCATTTTTAAGAGGTATTGGTTTCAAAAAGAAAGCAGTGTTTTACACAAAAACTACTTTTTTTTAATCAAAATTTTGTCCATTGATGATTACAAATCAAACCGAAAGATTGAATTTTGCCTCTACCAAAAACATCCCCGATTATCCGGATTTCTTAGATGTTCAGGTGAAATCTTTTAAGGATTTCTTCCAACTGGAAACCAAATCCGATGAAAGAGGCAACGAAGGGTTATACAACACCTTCATGGAAAACTTTCCAATTACAGATACCAGGAATAACTTCGTATTAGAATTCCTAGATTATTTTGTTGACCCGCCACGTTATACCATTCAAGAATGTATAGAGAGAGGATTGACTTACAGTGTGCCGTTAAAAGCACGTCTAAAACTGTACTGTACCGATCCCGAGCATGAAGATTTTGAAACCATTGTACAAGACGTTTACCTTGGTACAATTCCTTATATGACGCCAAGCGGTACCTTCGTAATCAACGGTGCTGAACGCGTGGTCGTGTCTCAGTTGCACAGATCGCCCGGTGTTTTCTTCGGACAATCATTCCATGCCAATGGAACCAAACTGTATTCGGCCCGTGTGATTCCTTTCAAAGGATCATGGATTGAATTCGCGACCGATATCAACAGCGTGATGTACGCCTATATCGACCGTAAGAAAAAATTACCTGTAACCACTTTATTCCGCGCGATCGGTTTTGAAAGAGACAAGGACATCCTTGAAATCTTTGACCTTGCTGAGGAAATCAAAGTATCCAAAACAGGACTTAAAAAGTACATCGGACGTAAATTGGCCGCGCGTGTCTTGAACACCTGGCACGAAGATTTCGTGGATGAAGATACAGGCGAGGTAGTTTCTATCGAGCGTAACGAAATCATCCTCGACCGTGATACCACCATAGACAAAGACAACGTAGAAGAGATTATCGATTCTAACGTGAAATCTATCTTGTTGCACAAGGAGAGTACCACGCAAGCCGATTTCTCGATCATCCACAACACTTTGCAAAAAGACCCTACCAACTCAGAAAAAGAAGCGGTAGAGCACATATACAGACAACTTAGAAATGCCGAACCGCCTGATGAAGAAACGGCGCGTGGCATCATCGATAAATTGTTCTTCTCAGACCAACGTTACAACTTAGGTGACGTAGGTCGTTACAGAATGAACAAAAAACTGGGTCTCGATATCCCAATGGAAAAGCAAGTCTTGACCAAAGAAGATATCATCACCATCGTGAAATATTTGATTGAACTCATCAACTCTAAAGCTGAGATTGATGATATCGATCACTTATCCAACCGTCGTGTCAGAACTGTTGGCGAGCAATTGTCTCAGCAGTTCGGAATCGGACTCGCTCGTATGGCAAGAACCATCCGCGAAAGAATGAATGTTCGTGATAACGAGGTATTTACGCCGATCGACTTGATCAACGCCAAAACCCTTTCGTCGGTCATCAACTCGTTCTTCGGAACCAACCAGTTGTCTCAGTTCATGGATCAAACCAATCCATTGGCCGAAATCACACACAAACGACGTCTTTCAGCCCTTGGGCCAGGCGGACTTTCACGTGAGCGCGCCGGATTTGAGGTTCGTGACGTTCACTATACGCACTACGGTCGTCTGTGCCCTATTGAAACCCCTGAGGGACCAAACATCGGGTTGATTTCTTCACTTGGTGTTTACGCCAAAGTGAACGGTATGGGATTCATCGAAACGCCTTACCGTAAAGTATCGGCCGGAACCGTAGATTTGACTTCGGTACCTACTTATTTGAGCGCTGAAGAAGAAGAAGGCAAAATGATCGCGCAGGCGAACATTGAAATGACCAACGACGGGAAAATCACTGCAGACAAGGTTATTGCTCGTGAAGAAGGCGATTTCCCGGTAGTGGATCCAACAGAAATTCATTATACCGACGTAGCGCCAAACCAGATTGCATCGATTTCTGCATCCCTGATTCCTTTCTTGGAGCATGATGATGCGAACCGTGCGCTGATGGGATCAAACATGATGCGTCAGGCCGTACCATTGTTGCGTCCTGAAGCCCCGATTGTAGGAACCGGTCTTGAAAGACAAGTTGCTTCTGATTCCCGCGTCTTGATCAATGCAGAAGGGCATGGTGTGGTAGAATACGTAGACGCCAACATCATCACCATTAAATATGACCGTTCTGAAGAAGAAAGAATGGTTTCGTTTGAGGCTGATGAGAAAACCTACAACCTTATTAAATTCAGAAAAACAAACCAAAGTACGTCTATCAACTTGAAACCTATCGTAAGAAAAGGAGACAGGGTGATTCCCGGCCAGGTTTTGTCTGAAGGATATGCTACCCAAAACGGAGAATTGGCACTCGGAAGAAACCTTAAAGTGGCGTTCATGCCATGGAAAGGGTACAACTTCGAGGATGCGATTGTAATCTCTGAAAAAGTAGTACGTGACGACATCTTTACCTCAATCCACGTAGACGATTATTCACTCGAAGTTCGTGATACCAAATTGGGTAACGAAGAACTCACCAACGACATCCCGAACGTTTCTGAAGAAGCGACCAAAGACCTCGATGAAAACGGTATGATCCGCATTGGAGCCGAGGTGAAACCTGGCGATATCCTGATTGGAAAGATTACACCAAAAGGAGAATCAGATCCAACGCCAGAAGAAAAACTCCTCAGAGCCATCTTCGGTGATAAGGCTGGTGACGTAAAAGACGCTTCACTTAAAGCTTCTCCATCACTACACGGTGTGGTTCTTGACAAAAAATTGTTCGCAAGAGCAGTAAAAGATAAAAGAAAACGTACCCAGGACAAAGATGCCTTGGGCGCTTTAGAAATGGAATTCGAAACCAAGTTTGTTGAATTAAAAGACAAGCTCGTTGAGAAATTATTCTTAATCGTAAACGGGAAAACTTCGCAAGGGGTAATGAATGATTTGGGTGAGGAAGTATTGCCGAAAGGTAAAAAATACACCCAGAAAATGCTTTACGCGGTAGAAGATTTCGCACACCTTTCAAAAGGGCAGTGGGTTGCCGACGACGCTACAAACAAACTCGTCAACGATTTGATCCACAATTACAAAATCAAGTTGAACGACCTGCAAGGCGCCTTACGCCGTGAGAAATTCACGATTACTGTGGGAGATGAATTGCCAGCAGGAATCCTCAAACTCGCCAAAGTCTACATCGCCAAAAAGCGCAAGCTAAAAGTGGGTGATAAGATGGCGGGACGTCACGGTAACAAAGGTATCGTTGCGCGTATCGTTCGTCACGAAGACATGCCATTCCTGGAAGACGGAACTCCGGTTGATATCGTTTTGAACCCGCTGGGTGTACCATCGCGTATGAACATCGGGCAGATTTACGAAACCGTACTGGGTTGGGCAGGTATGAACCTGGGACGAAAGTTTGCCACGCCAATCTTTGACGGTGCGACTTTGGATCAGATCAACGAACTCACCGACGAAGCAGGCATCCCACGTTTTGGCCATACGTACTTGTACGATGGAGGAACCGGAGAGCGTTTCCACCAACCAGCGACGGTAGGTGTGATTTATATGCTTAAACTCGGGCACATGGTAGACGATAAAATGCACGCCCGTTCTATCGGTCCATACTCACTCATTACGCAGCAACCTCTTGGAGGTAAGGCGCAATTTGGAGGCCAGCGTTTTGGAGAGATGGAGGTTTGGGCACTCGAAGCTTACGGTGCCTCAAGCACACTTCGTGAAATCCTGACCGTGAAATCGGATGATGTCATCGGAAGAGCGAAATCTTACGAGTCAATTGTTAAGGGAGAATCAATGCCAGAACCAGGCTTGCCTGAATCATTCAACGTGTTGATGCATGAACTGAAAGGTCTTGGACTTGACATCAGATTAGAGGAATAAATAAAGTCAAAAGAGAAAAGTCTAAAGTCGAACGGCTTTGGACTTTCCACTTTGGGCTTTCGACTAATGTTTTCAAAATAATTCTATACATAATATCACTATGATAAATAATAGAAATAACAATAACAGAGATAAAAACCCGGTAAAAAGGTTCAATAAAATCTCGATTGGGTTGGCCTCGCCAGAATCTATCCTTGCAGAGTCAAGAGGAGAAGTGCTCAAACCCGAAACAATCAACTACAGAACCCACAAACCCGAGCGCGATGGTCTTTTCTGCGAAAGGATTTTCGGCCCGGTAAAAGATTTCGAATGTGCTTGCGGTAAGTACAAAAGAATCCGTTATAAAGGCATCATCTGCGACCGTTGCGGTGTAGAGGTGACCGAGAAAAAAGTACGTCGTGATCGTGTGGGACATATCAATTTGGTGGTGCCAATCGCACACATCTGGTATTTCCGTTCGCTTCCTAACAAAATCGGGTACATCCTTGGTTTGCCGTCTAAGAAATTAGATATGATCATCTATTACGAAAGATATGTAGTGATCCAAGCCGGTATTGCCAAAGGACCTGACGGCGACGAAATCAAGAGACTCGACTTTTTAACAGAAGAAGAATACCTCAATATCCTCGACACCTTGCCTCAGGAAAACCAATATCTTGACGATATGGATCCTAACAAATTCATCGCCAAGATGGGAGCAGAGTGTATCATGGATTTGCTCGCGAGGATTGACCTCGATGCGTTGTCCTACGAATTGCGTCACTCGGCCAACAACGAAACGTCTAAACAACGTAAGACTGAGGCTTTGAAAAGGCTTCAGGTCGTAGAATCATTCCGTGAGTCTAACGAAAACCGCGAGAACCGTCCCGAGTGGATGATCATGAAAGTGGTTCCTGTAATCCCGCCAGAATTGCGTCCACTCGTGCCGCTTGATGGTGGTCGTTTCGCGACTTCGGATTTGAATGATTTGTACCGTCGTGTGATTATCCGTAACAACCGTCTTAAGAGATTGATGGAGATCAAAGCTCCTGAAGTGATCTTGCGTAACGAGAAACGTATGTTGCAGGAATCGGTAGATTCACTCTTCGACAACACGAGAAAAGCCTCTGCGGTGAAGACCGAATCAAATCGTCCACTCAAGTCACTTTCTGACTCTTTGAAAGGTAAGCAAGGTCGTTTCCGTCAAAACTTACTCGGTAAGCGTGTCGATTATTCGGCGCGTTCAGTAATCGTCGTAGGACCAGAACTCAAATTGTACGAATGCGGTATCCCTAAAGATATGGCAGCCGAACTTTACAAGCCGTTTGTTATCCGTAAATTAATCGAAAGAGGAATTGTGAAAACGGTAAAATCGGCCAAGAAAATCATCGACAAAAAAGAGCCTGTTGTTTGGGACATCCTTGAAAACGTCATCAAAGGACACCCAGTATTGCTAAACCGTGCTCCTACCTTGCACCGTTTAGGGATCCAGGCGTTCCAGCCAAAACTCATCGAAGGAAAAGCAATCCAATTGCACCCACTGGTTTGTACGGCTTTCAACGCGGATTTCGATGGTGACCAGATGGCGGTTCACTTGCCACTTGGTCCAGAGGCGATCCTCGAAGCGCAGCTTTTGATGCTTGCTTCACACAACATCCTCAACCCGGCCAATGGTGCGCCAATTACCGTTCCTTCGCAGGATATGGTTTTGGGTCTGTACTACATGACCAAAGAAAGATTATCGACTCCCGAGCTTAAAATTTTGGGTGAAGGCCTGACTTTTTACTCTGCCGAAGAAGTAAATATCGCTCTCAACGAAAACCGTTTGGAGCTCAACGCAAGGGTGAAAATCCGCGCGAAAGACTTCAACGAAGAAGGTGAACTGGTTTGGAAAATCATCCAGACAACCGCCGGACGTGTATTGTTCAACGAAGTGGTTCCAGAAGCTGCCGGATACATCAACGACGTACTCACCAAGAAAAACTTGCGTGACATCATCGGGCGTATCTTAAGCGTAACCGACGTTCCAACAACAGCGGCGTTCCTTGACAGCATGAAAGACATGGGTTACAAATTCGCTTTCAAAGGCGGATTGTCGTTCTCTTTGGGTGATATCATCATCCCTGAAAGAAAAGAAGAACTCATCGCCGATGCGCGCGAGCAGGTAGACGGAATCTCCATGAACTACAACATGGGACTCATCACCAACAACGAGCGTTACAATCAGGTGATCGACGTATGGACTTCTACCAACGCGATGCTTACCGAGCTAGCCATGAAAAACATCCGTGAAGACCAGCAAGGTTTCAACTCGGTGTACATGATGCTTGATTCGGGAGCGCGTGGTTCTAAGGAGCAGATCCGTCAGCTTACCGGTATGCGTGGATTGATGGCGAAACCTAAAAAATCTACCGCCGGTGGTGGAGAAATCATCGAAAACCCGATCCTTTCTAACTTTAAGGAAGGATTGTCGATCCTTGAGTACTTCATCTCAACCCACGGTGCACGTAAAGGACTTGCCGATACGGCACTTAAAACGGCGGATGCGGGTTACCTTACGCGTCGTCTGCACGACGTTTCGCAAGACGTTATCGTCAACATCGACGACTGCGGTACTTTGCGTGGTATCGAAGTGTCGGCTTTGAAGAAAAACGAAGAGGTTGTAGAAGGTTTGGGCGAAAGAATTCTCGGGCGCGTTGCGTTGCAGGACGTCATCAACCCACTTACTTCTGAAGTATTGGTTTACTCAGGCCAGCAAATCACAGAGGCAATCATGAAAACGATTGAAGCTTCACCGCTTGAATCGATTGAAGTGCGTTCGCCATTGACCTGTGAGGCGATGAAAGGCATCTGCGCGAAATGCTACGGACGTAATTTGGCGACCGGAAAAATGACGCAAAGAGGAGAAGCTGTCGGCGTTATTGCTGCACAGTCAATCGGTGAGCCAGGTACACAGTTAACGCTTCGTACATTCCACGTTGGAGGTACCGCGGGTAACATTTCTGAAGAATCAAGTATCGTGACCCGTTTCGACGGTCGTCTTGAAATTGAGGATTTGAAAACTGTAAAAGGTGAAGACAATGATGGAAACACCGTAGATATTGTGGTTTCACGTTCAACCGAACTCAAATTGGTTGACCAAAAAACGGGTATCACTTTGAATACGCACAACATCCCTTACGGATCGAGCATTTTTGTAAAAGACGGAGACGCGGTTGCAAAAGGAACGGTAATCTGTAAGTGGGATCCGTATAACGGGGTTATCGTTTCCGAGTTTACCGGAAAAATCGCTTACGAAGATCTTGAACAAGGACAATCGTTCCAGGTAGAGATTGATGAGCAAACCGGATTCCAGGAAAAAGTAATCTCAGAATCGAGAAATAAAAAATTAATCCCAACCCTTTTGGTATACGGAAAAGGCGACGAACTCATCCGGTCGTACAACTTGCCGGTGGGTGCCCACCTTATGGTAGAGAATGGCGAGAAGATCAAAGCAGGTAAAGTACTTGTGAAAATTCCACGTCGTTCTTCTAAAGCGGGTGATATCACCGGAGGTCTTCCTAGAATTACCGAGCTTCTAGAGGCTCGTAATCCTTCGAATCCGGCTGTTGTATCAGAAATCGACGGTGTAGTAACCTTTGGTAAAATCAAGCGTGGAAATCGCGAGATTATCATCGAGTCGAAATTTGGCGAAGTGAAGAAATACCTTGTGAAGCTTTCGAGCCAGATTTTGGTACAGGAAAATGACTTCGTGCGCGCTGGTGTTCCGTTGTCTGATGGTGCCATTACGCCAGAGGATATCCTCAGGATCCAAGGGCCGGCTGCTGTTCAACAATATTTGGTCAATGAAATCCAGGAAGTATACCGTCTGCAAGGGGTAAAAATCAACGACAAGCACTTTGAGGTGGTCATCCGCCAGATGATGCGTAAGGTTCAGGTTCAGGATCCGGGAGATACATTGTTCCTTGAGGAGCAACTCATCCACACCAAAGATTTTATCACAGAAAATGACCGTTTGTACGGTATGAAAGTGGTAGAAGACGCTGGGGATTCAGAAGCCTTGAAACCAGGACAGATTATTTCGCCACGCCAATTGCGCGACGAGAACTCTTTGCTCAAACGTACCGACAAAAACCTTGTTACAGCACGTGACGTGATCACCGCTACCGCAACGCCGGTATTGCAGGGAATCACCAGGGCATCGCTCCAGACCAAATCGTTTATCTCTGCGGCTTCGTTCCAGGAAACGACCAAAGTACTCAACGAGGCTGCTGTCGCCGGTAAAGTAGATCTTCTTGAAGGACTTAAAGAAAATGTAATCGTAGGTCACAGAATCCCAGCCGGAACCGGTATGCGTGAGTATGACAACACGATCGTAGGTTCTAAGGACGATTACAACGAGATGATGGCCAACAAAGAAGAATACATCTACTAAGCCATGAGTGATAACAAGCAACCACAGCAAGGACAGATCAATATCGAACTCGATGAAAACATCGCCGAAGGAATTTATTCCAACCTCGCGATTATCAACCATTCGGCTTCAGAATTTGTCATCGACTACGTCTGCATTATGCCGGGTACGCCCAAGGCGAAGGTCAAGTCAAGGATTGTTTTGACGCCACAGCACGCCAAGCGATTGGTCAAGGCTCTGGCCGAGAATGTCCACCGGTTTGAAGTCGCCCACGGCGAAATCAAGGACACCGAGCAACCGCCGATCCCGCTAAATTTCGGGCCGGCCGGTCAAGCCTAAAAGGTTTAAATAATAAAAAGCCTCCTGGAAACAGGAGGCTTTTTTTGTTTACACCAATTGGTCATTCGCGAATTTAATGGGATGTAAATTGCTGAATCACAAATTAATTAAGTAAAAAATTTGCAATTTATCAACACGAAAACGTTATAGTTTGCCGCTGTTGGTTGGCTTGTTAAAATCGTATTTTATAAATAAGTATGTTTACTGTGTCAAAACAAGAGTCTGTCCACTGCCAAAGCGGTTCAGGGCTCATTAAACTCACTTTTTTATGAAAAAAATACTACTCAATTGCTTCTTGCTATTGATGCCGTTGTTTGTGATTTCGCAGAATTTCACAAGTTGGACCGGCAGCGGCAACTGGAGCAATTCCGGCAACTGGAACAACGGTACCAGTTACGGCCAACTACAGTTTACAAATGGCGGAAGTTCTTCGGTCACAGCCGATGCTGCCATGAGCCAATGGCGTTTGTTTTTCAACAACGGCGTCTCGTACACCATTTCAGGAAGCGGTGCGCTCAGTTTGTTCGATTTCGGCGGAAGCCCAAGCTGGGTACTGTCGGATGCATCGGTAAACCAAAACCTGAATTTCCCGCTCAATTTTGCCGATTCGGGTGCGCGTTATGCCTGGATTACCACCAGGGCAGCTGGGCCATTGACATTCGGAGGCGACGTCAATGTAACCGGCGGCAGCATCACTGCTTTGCGTATCGCCGGAACCAATACCGCGGGAACCATTACACTTAATGGGTTGCTTACGGGCTCTCGTCCGTTACACATCGGTAAGGACAACGTCGATGCCAACCAGCCCAACACGCGCGTTTTCTTAAACGGAAACAACACTTCTTTTTCGGGCACAACGACTTTGTACGCAGGAGTACTTACGATTCCTGCGAATTCGGCACTGGGATCTGGTGGCCTCATTATAGGAAACGGAGCGGTGGCCAACACGCTAGCCGTTACGGGCAATACCTCACGTTCACAGAATATTACGGTTACCAACGCGTCTTCTGCTGCTGTAATCGATGTGTCTTCTAGTTTTACGTTGACTGGCGCCCTGCAACAAACAGGAACCAATCAGGCTACCAAATTTGGTAAATCAGGAGCAGGAACACTTACCTTAAGCGGAACAAGCACTTACCAAGGCCAGATTAAAATAGGTCAAGGAAGTGTTATATTGACCAATAGTGCGGGTTTAGGTACAAACACTTCAACGATAAACAGAGGTGTTGATTTGGGTCTTAACGTGGCCAATGTTTCTCAAGCCAACAATGTGACGTTACTGGCTGCCAACAACGTCAACGTAGGGCAATCCATTTACGTGGCTCCCAATACAGGCGGCGCTATTCGTGCCCTTGGAATGAACGGAGCCGGACAGGCTACGTTTGCCAACGAAATTTACTTGGGCGGCGATTTGATTGTTGATCCAGGACTCGGAACCATTTTGCTAAACGGCGTGGTTACCAATACCGGTTCGCTCATCAGCAATAGTGGAACGGTGGCCTTAAGAGCCAGTAACACCTATACCGGAAGTACCATTGTAAGAGGCGGAACCTTGCGTCTGGATCAGGCCAACCGTATCGCCGATGTTTCCCCGATGGTTTTCGCCGGCGGAACGTTCAGCACCGGCGCCGCAACCGGTTTTTCGGATACCGTAGGCACCATGATGCTCAATGCAAGTACGGCTTCGACACTCGCCTTGGGGTCAGGAAACCACACCTTGACTTTCGCCAATAGCAGCGCACTCAACTGGGGAGCAGGCGGCACGCTTACCATCACTGGCTGGGCAGGAACCGCAGGGCAATCAAACACCTCAGGCGGAAAAATCATCGTCGGTACAGGCGGGCTCACACTTGCCCAACGCAGCCAAATCAGCTTCGCAGGTTACAGCGGAACCCCAATTATCGTAGGTGGTGAGTTGGTTCCTCCCGGACCGGGATTGGCTGTGACAGCAGGCGCACTAGATCACGGATTGATGTGTGTGGGTGCTCCAGCCTCATTGATTACCTATACAATTACCAATACAGGAGCCACCGCAACAGGAGTGACTGTGGTTTCAAACAATCCTGAATTTGCAGTATTGAATGCGCCCACAACCGTCAATGCTGGAAGCACAGCAACCTATGACGTATTGTTTACGCCAAGTGCCGCTGGAACCAGGAGTGCGACAATTACCATCAGTACAACTACCGCCAACAGCAATACGCCAGTGACCAGCAACCTTACCGGAACCGGTGTGGCTTTGCCAACCGCTACGGTATCAGGAACAACAACGGTTTGTCGCAATGCAGCCGCACCATCGATTACCTTTACCGGAGCCAATGGTTTGGCTCCGTATACCTTTACTTACAGCATCAACGGCGGTGGCGCCCAAACGGTTACCACTACGGTAGGAAATAGCGTTACGGTATCGGTACCCACAGCAACAGCAGGCATTTATACTTATGATTTGTCAAGTGTTTTGAGCGCGAATGCATGTAACAACTTACAATCGGGTAGTGCATCGGTTACCGTCGATGCGGGAACCACTTACTATGCCGATACCGACAACGACGGATTTGGAGATCCAGCTAACCCAGTTGTATCATGTACTGGGCAACCAGCTTTGACCGCAACCAATAACACCGATTGCGCACCAGAAGACGCAACCAAATGGAGAACCGGAAGTTTTTATGTTGATGCCGATAACGATGGCTATTACAACGGAAACCCAGAAGCCATTACCCTTTGTTATGGCGCAGCGAATCCTTCAGGTTACACTTCTTCTATCATCGGCACGGACTGTGACGATGCCAACGCAGAGATCAACCCCAACCATGTTGAGGTTGCCGGCAACGGAATCGATGACAACTGTGATGGTGCTATCGACGAGGTTGGTCCAGCTATCAGCCTGATTCCGACCCAGTGCGGGGCTACCCTTAGCAACATCGCCGCTACCATCTACAGCCAACAGGCTGCAGGTGCGCAAGGCTACCGTTTCGAGGTGAGCAACGGCCCTAACGTACGTACATACGATTCGGCCACCAACTCATTCAGCCTTTTGAACCTTCCTGGAGGAGTTACCTACGGAACCACCTACACGATCCGTGTAGCGGTTAAAACCAACGGTTTCTGGAGGTCTTACTCAAGCCCATGTACGATCACTACACCTGCAATGCCAGCAACCACCAACGTGATTGCTTCACAGTGTGGTATCACTTTGGCCAACATCACCAACTTGATCTATTGCAACCAGGTGACTGCCGCCAACCAATACCGTTTTGAGGTTACCGATACTGCGACATCTAACGTTCGTACTTTCGATTCATCCTTGAACAGGTTCTCATTGACTAGCCTTGTAGGAGGTGCGTCTTACGATGCTACTTACTCAATCCGCGTGGCCTTGAGATTCGGTGCTACCTGGGAAGATTACGGAGCAGCTTGCAACGTGAGTACTCCTGCAACTCCTGGTGTGACCAATCTGGTGGCTTCACAGTGTGGTATCACTATCAGCAGCAGATGGACTACGCTTTACGCCAATCAGGTTCCTGATGCGCAAGGTTACCGTTTTGAGGTTTCTGACGGCGTGAGCACAAGGTTTGTTGACCGCGCGGTGAGCAACTTCGCCCTAGGCCAAGTGTCTGGAGGTGTAAGTGCGAACACTGTTTACACAATCCGTGTGGCGGTATTGTACAACAGCGTTTATGGCAATTTCGGACCTGCCTGTACGGTGACTGCCTCTGCAGGATTCTCAAGAACAGCAGCCGCTCCGTTGGCTGTATTCGATGTAAAAACTTACCCGAACCCATTTGCTGAGAACTTTAAATTGGATATCAACACTTCAGGTGAAGAGAGCGTATCGGTTAAGGTTTACGACATGATCGGAAAACTCGTTGAGTCTAAAGAGATCAGTGTATCTGAATTGGGTACACAAGAACTTGGGCACCTTTTCCCATCAGGCGTTTACAATGTTATTGTATCACAAGGTGAGAATATGAAAACCTTGCGTGTCGTTAAAAGGTGATAACAAATAATAGTTAACAATTATCAAATAGTAATTAATAATTGAGCATAAAAGCCCTTCCGGAAACGGAGGGGCTTTTTTAATATAAACATAATCGTACTGAACGCCAACGTTTTGAATGTTAAAATCGGTTAAGTGCACGTTAAAATGGATTAACGGAAAGCCTGTTGTTTTTTATCGAGTATTCGTTCAATTTGTCGGCTATATTTTTTGAAAGCGCAATTCTGTATTTGCTTTGTGTTGTATTCTAGGGAGGAGAATTTCTCGAATTGCGATAATTCCGCCTTCTTAAAATAGCCCTAATAACAATTAAAATACAAAGTCCTATGAAAAAAATTACAAATGAATTAAGTGAAAAGCACTTCATGAAGTTTCTGGCTTTCAGCCTGCTTCTGGTGCTTTGCCTTTGTGGTTTGAGTGCGAGCGCCCAAACCACAGCGACATTTAACGCTTCTGGAAGTTTCGTTACTCCCGCAGGTGTTACTACAGCTACTGTAGAAGCTTGGGGTGCCGGAGGCGCCGGAGGTGGAAGTACTTCTAACAGCGACGGCGGCGGCGGCGGCGGCGGCGGTGCTTACAGCAAATCAACTGGAGTTTCGGTGTCGGGAACTATCCCCGTTACTGTGGGTACCGGAGGTGTTGGAGACAATGGCGCCGGAAATAACGGTGGCGACTCTTCGTTCAATACCAGTACAGTAGTAGCCAAAGGTGGTGTCGGGGGTTCTGTAACCTCAGGTTCTGGAGGTCCGGGAGGAGCGGGAGGAACAGCTTCGGCAAGCACAGGCGCGACCAAATTCAACGGTGGAACCGGAGGAAGAGGTAGAGACAGTATTACCGGACAAGGTGGGCCAGGAGGTTCATCAGCCGGAACTGCTGCTGCAGGAACCTCGGGACCTGCAAGCTGGACTACCGTGACAGCTTCGGCTGCACCTACCGGTGGAGGAAAAGGCGGAAACGGAGGAACTTCTGGCAACGGGGGCGCCGACGGAACTGTACCAGGAGGCGGTGGCGGTGGAGCCGGAGACGGAACCAATGAAATCGGCGGCGACGGTGCTGCAGGACGCGTCATCGTAAGCTACACTTGCCCTACTTATGCCTTGACGGCGGCTACCACAGCTACAGGTCCTTTTTGCGCGGCTTCGGCCTCGGTAGTGACTTTGACTTCATCGTCAATGCCTAACGGAGCTTACACCGTGACCTACAACCTCACAGGCGGAACTACCGCCACTGCACGTACCGCTTCAATGACTTTCGCGTCAGGAACCGGAACTTTTACAACATCGACATTGAGTTCTAGTACTACGCCAACTACCATTACCATTACCGGTCTATCTTCTGGAACTGCGGGTAACGGAGCTTGCGTGAGCACGATCAGCACATTTAATACGGTGAGCGTTATCGCCTATGCTTTTACCGCCAATGCGGGTAGCCCTTTCACTAAAGGCTGTACGACAAACGTTTCTGGTCTTGCCATTGGTGAGGCTAGCGCGGCAGGTTTTACTTATTCATGGAGCCCAACCGAAGGATTGAGCTCGGCAACGGTAAGCAACCCTACTGCCAACCCTACTACAACCACTACTTACACAGTGACCAAAACTTATACGGCATCAGGCTGTACTGCTCAGGCGTCAGTAACAGTAACAGTGGATACTACGCCACCAACGGCTGTAGCAGGCGCAGATTTTACCAAAACTTGCAGCATCAATCCAACCGGTAAAGTAATCGGTGAGGCTAGCGTAGCAGGATTTACCTACTCATGGTCGCCAAGTGCGGGACTAAGTTCTGCTTCGGTTGCCAATCCAACGGCCAACCCAACAACAACAACCACGTATACTGTGACCAAAACGACAACTGCTTCGGGTTGTTCGGCCACAGCACAAATTACGGTTACTGTAGATATTGCAGCGCCTACTGCTGATGCAGGGGCCGATTTCACCAAAACCTGTATCGCCAATACTTCTGGCCTGCAAATCGGTGAAGCAACCGCTGCGGGATTCACTTATTCGTGGTCACCAGCAACGGGATTGAGCGCTACTAACATCAGTAACCCAATCGCGAACCCAACCAGTACACAAACCTATACGTTGACTAAAACAGACACGGCGAACGGTTGTAGCGACACCGATACGGTAACTGTCACGGTAAACAACACTTTGTCTGTCAATGCCGGTACCGATTTCACGAAAACCTGTACCACAAACCCTAATGGTAGGGCGATTGGGGAAGCCAACGTTTCTGGAAACACTTACGTGTGGTCTCCTACAGACGGTTTGAGCAATGCCAATATTAGCAACCCTACGGCAAATCCGGCGATAACCACTACGTATACCGTAACCAAAACCAATACGGCCAGCGGTTGCGTGGCGACCGATCAAGTTGTGGTCACCGTCAACCTTGAAACTCCTGTGGCAGATGCGGGATCCGATTTCACCAAAACCTGTACACTGAATCCAACCGGTTTGGGAATCGGTGAGGCGGCGCTACCGGGGCACACGTATTCGTGGACACCAACAGCCGGTTTGAGTTCATCTACATCGGCGAGCCCTACGGCGAATCCTACCAGTACGACAACCTATACGATGACCAAAACCAATTCGACTACCGGTTGTACCGATACCGATACCGTAACGGTAACGGTTAACACGACTGCTCCAACAGTTGCTGCACTAACCGGAACGCAAGCCATTTGTGAGGGCGCAACGACTACTTTTGCCAGTACAACTCCAGATGGTGTTTGGGGGACTTCTAATGCAGCAGTTGCCACCGTCACCGACGGACTTGTAAGTGGTATAGCTGCCGGAACTGCCACAATCAATTACACCGTGACCGATATTGTTAACGGTTGTTCGACGACTGTTTCCAGAACTGTAACAGTGAGCCCATTGCCAACTTCAGTTTCTGCGACCGGATCGGCTACCATTTGCGACGGTAACAGCACGAACCTTACCGGATCGGCTACCATCCCATACTTGCTAAGCAGCGCGCCAATCGATGACAATTTCAACGGGACGCCTACTTTTGCTTCGGCAGGAACAGGAACAACCTTCGCAGGTAAAAACAGCGGTAGTACCGTAGGATTGACGACCATCACCAATAACGTGGATGCCAGTCGTTTCATGATGGCTTCGGCTTCTGGTTTTGGCTCGGCGACTACAACCTCTACTTTGACATCGGCACCGGTAAATACCAACGGCATGACGAGCTTGAGCTTTACCTACAACCATACGTTAACCAGAGGAAACAGCGGTACCAATACCAATGTGGTACAAGTTTCTACCGACAACACCAACTGGACGACCGTTAAGACTTATACCACTAACCAAGGGGCCAACAATAATTTCGTGGCCGATAACATCAACCTGAATGCTTATGTCAATAACGCTGCCTTGCGCATCCGTTTTAGTACAACCATTTCGGTGAATTTTGGTACCGGATGGTGGGGCGTAGACAACGCAAAATTGACCGGAACATCTCCGCTCGCAGCATTATATTCATGGACAGCCGATACAGCTCCCGGAACCAACGGTTTGCCTGTTGGAGCAGCAACACCATCTGCAGGGAATGCATCAATCAGTGTTAATCCTTCGGCGACGACCAACTATACTTTGGTGGCTACCGACCCGATTACCGGATGCAATGATTTGTCTTCTGCGGTTACGGTTACGGTTAATCCTTTGCCAAGTGTAACTGCACCGGGCAACCAAACCCACTGTAACGGTGATTCGGTTGCGGCCATTGCTTTGACAGGAACACCAGGTGCGACGTATGACATCTCTGGTGGTGCAGCTATTGGTTTGGCCAATGCTACCGACGTGACCGAAATTGCCGCTTATACAGCAACTTCAGGAAGCGCAACGATTACCATCACTCCTAAATTGAATGGATGCTCTGGCGCTGCTGTGACTTATAACGTAACCGTATATGCCACCCCAACGGTAACAGCTCCGGCTACGCAAAACTACTGCAACGGTGTGGCGGTTCCGGCAATTATTTTGTCGGGAACACCATCGGGAGTGGTAACCTATGATATTTCGGGTGGTTCGGCTATTGGTTTGGCTGATGCTACAGGCGTTACTTTCGTACCTGGTTTCACACCGATAACCGGAAGCGCTACCATCAGCATTACGCCAAGTGCCAACGGTTGCGTAGGAACTGCGGTGACTTTCACAATCAATGTTAATCCGGTGCTTACACCTACTTTTGATCCTGTAGCGAGCATTTGTGCAGGCGGATCACTATCGGCTTTGCCAACGACTTCGCTTAACGGCATCAGTGGTTCTTGGTCGCCAGCGCTGGATAATATGAATACCACCACGTATACCTTTACCGCCGATTCGGGGCAATGTGTGACTGCTACAGTAGTGACCTTGACCATCACGGTGAACACCAATACGACTTATTACGCCGACACCGACAATGACGGTTATGGAGACGCTTCTGTGTCACAAACCACTTGTTTGGGCCAGCCAGAAAATTATGTCACTAACAATACCGATTGTGATGATACCAATGGTGCCATCTACAGAACCGGATTGCTTTACACAGACGAGGATAACGACGGATACAACAACGGTCTTCCTGCAGTAGAAATGTGCTACGGTGCATCGGCTCCATCAGGCTTTGTAGCCGAGAATAATGGTACAGATTGCGACGACACCAATGCACAGGTCAACTTATGGCATGTAGAGGTTTTGGGTAACGGAATCGATGACAACTGCGACGGCAATATCGATGAGGTTGGTCCTGTAACCAGGATAGTACCCAACACTTGCGGCAGCACCTTGTCAAACATCGCCAATACTATCTATGCGTCGACTTATCCGCAGGCCACCGGCTACCGCTTTGAGGTGGTCAACGGAGCCAATGTAAGGGAGTACGATACCACGCTAAACCGTATGAGCTTGTTGAGCCTTCCGGGTGGTGCTACTTACAACACCACTTACACCATCCGCGTATCGTTGCAGATCAACGGATTCTGGCAAGCCTATGGTGTAGCCTGTACGGTAACCACTCCGGCCGCGCCTGCCACGACCAATGTAATCGCTTCACAATGCGGAATCACATTGCCTAACATGGCTACAACCATCTATTGCAACCAAGTGACACATGCCAATCACTACCGTTTTGAAGTGTCTGACGGCGTGAATGCACCGATGACTTTTGAAACGCCATTCAATCGATTTGCGATGGGCAATATGCCTGCACCACTTTTCAACACGACTTACACAGTAAGGGTCGCCTTGAGATTCGGAAGCACTTGGCAGGATTACGGCGATGCTTGTAACATCACAACGCCAGAAACGCCTGGAATGACCAACCTGATTGCCTCACAATGTGGCATCACGATCAACAGCTTCTGGGCTACGCTTTACGCCAACCAGGTACCTGGTGCACAAGGCTACCGTTTTGAGGTAACCAACGGTGCTACGGTAAGATATTTCGATACACCTGTGAACCGTTTCGCATTGCGTAACCTTTCGGGGCCTATATTGCCAAATACCGTGTATACAATCAGGGTAGCCATTTTGTTCAACAGCGTGTACCAGGATTTTGGAAGCGCTTGTACGGTGACTACTTCGCCTGGAGCGTCAAGACAAGCACAGACTGCAGTGACGGTGTTTGAAGTAAAAACTTCACCCAACCCATTTGCGAGCAGCTTTAAGATCGATATCAACACGTCTGCAGAAGACAATGTTGACTATAAAGTTTACGACATGATCGGAAAATTGATCGATACCCAATCGCTTAGCCTAACCGAGTTGGGCGAGACAGAACTGGGTGCGCAATACCCGTCGGGTGTCTACAACATTATCGTTACACAAGGGGAAAACGTCAAAACACTCCGCGTGATCAAACGATAAAACAAAGCAGTAATTAAACTCAGGAAACGGCCCCGGAAATGGGGTCGTTTTTTTTATGGTGTGGGGTTTAATGCCCAGGCAATGGCCTTTTCCTTGGTTGCCCTGAAGATGGTCTGGTGTTTCTCTTTGGGTTCGTCAGAGTAGTTCCATTTGAGATTGGGACGATCCAAAGCCTTAAGGATAGCCGCTAGCTCTTTGGTATAAGGCGAAATGTCGGCTGCTTTTGAACCTGCAAACCAAAGCGTTTTTGGCGCGGCCGGGAATTGCTCCAAATGCTTTTTTGCACTGCTTACCAGGTAATGGTTGTTCCACCACAAGGAAGGATCAAAAGCAATGTATTGGTCGAACATTTCTGGTGCCAGAAAGAAAGTTTCCATGACGAACAAGCCCGAAGCCGATTCGCCTATAATACTTTTCTCTTTAGTGGTTCGGTAACGTTTGTTGATTTCGGGAAAGAGCTCGTCTTTGATAAAGGCCCTGAAGTTTTCTGATCCTCCCACAACCGGCGCAATCTCTTTGTCTTTTGCAACCGTGGTAAATCCGGTTAAGTCTCTTCTGCGCTGCGTATTTTCTATGCCTACCAGCATGACGGGTTTTATCTTTTTTTGCCGGATCAGTTGCGCCAGGGTGTTGGCAATATGCGGGAAATCTTCATTTACACCACCGTCGGCCATATACATTACCGGCAAAGAATCGGTGCTGGATAGGTAGGATTCTGGCAGCCATACGTTTATGGTTCTGACTTCTGCCAAGGGCTTTGACGTGATTGTAAGCGTATCATGAATGGGAATGGGGTCTTTGGTTTGAGCGGTATTAGAACAACTGTTAAAGGTGGCCAGTATCAATAGCAAATAGTAATTGAGAAATTTCATTTTTTTTTTACAAGGAGGATGTGAATAGTTAGAAAAACAAAGCGGGACGTCATTTAAAACCGTGCTATCAGCGTTGCACCAAAGCCCTTCCAAAATAAACCAATGACAAGACCAGAAAGACCAGATTTACAATGCGCGCAAAAGGCGGTGCGCCCTCGGGCCAGATTTGTCCCAAAAGGACCACAAGGTTTAAGATGATCAGGAAGGGAAGGACAGCTCTTTTCATAGGATTTGCAATTGGGTTGTTTGTTAGATTACTGTTCGTGCAGACAAGATTCCCGCGAGGTGAAATTAGAAATTTGCAGCAAAAAAACAAAACCCGTTTGGCTTGCTATTTTTTTGAACTGCTTTCCAATACCAGAGCGGCAATGTCCTGCACCAGTTTTGTTGGTGAGTTGCAATCGCAATTGGTGAGGCCTGCCACATAAATATCGGCGCCGGGAATGTAAACGGCCATGGTTTTAAAGCCAAAGACGCTTCCGCCATGTTCGCGGCTAGGTGTGCCTTTCATGTCCCTTAAATGCCAACCGTAACCGTACGAAAAGCTTTCGCCATTGTTGAGTTGGTATTTGGTGAATGCTTTTTTGGCATTTTCGGGTCTGAGCAGCAGGTTATTGTTGAGCCCGTTTTGCCATTGGAGCAAATCATCCAATGTAGCCATCAATGCGCCCGACGCATAAGGTACGCTAAAGTTTATGACGGTCTTGTTTACGTAGCCGTTTTCCTTTTTTTGGTAGCCGTACGCCCTTTTTGGAACGATTTGCCGGTCTGTGGCATACCGAGAGTCGTTCATGCCCAGTTTTTTGAAGATCTGCTGTTCAATGAAGTCCTGGTAGCTTGTGCCGCTGGCCAGTTCAATGATGTACCCTAATAAGACATAGCCCGAATTGTTGTACTCAAATTTTTCCCCAGGCGCAAAATCTACGGGTTCATCCTTGAAAAAGTCAACCATCATTTTTGGCGTCATCTCCTTTTGCGCGATATCCTTTATGGCTTTCATCTTGGTAAAATCCTTGATTCCCGAAGTGTGCGTCAGCAGATGATGCAGGCTGATGTGCTGTCCGTTGGGATAATCGGGCAGGTATTTGGCAATCACATCGGTGGTGCTTAATTTGCCCTGTTCCTCGAGCATGAGTATGGCGATGGCGGTGAACTGTTTGGTCATCGATCCCAACTGGAACACAAAATCGGTCCCGAGGTCTACGCCCAATTCTATATTGGCTTTACCGAAAGCTTTCTGGTAGATTGGTTTGCCGTTTTTGGCTACCATAAATGCGCCACCGGGTGCGTTTTTATCTTTGATTTCGGCCAGGATGAGTGCCTCGATTTGTTTGTTGACTCCTTGTGCGGTGGTCGCGATGGGGCAAACGGTCGAGGTTGCTATAAACAACAGTAAATAAAAAACGGGTTTGCGGGCTTTCATGTTATTTTGGTTTTAAGAGATTGGTTTGGTGTTTTTGTTTTGATCCATCGGCAGGTAGAATTTTCTTAGCGCTTTTGGGCCAAAAGCATGCAGCCCGTGTGGCCTCGATTATCTTTTTTTTCGGGAAACAAACGGTGTAAAATCCTCGGCTTTGCTAAAATACTCCAGTGCTATGACCAATAGGATTGCGCTGAGGTTATACACTTTCTGCAGTATGGCAGCCCAAATCAAATTGCCAAATCCAAAAAAGAAAAAGAAACAGTAAAAAGTCATCAAGCAAATAATACAGCCGATTTTGAGCAGATGGCGCTTCGTTTTCAGGACAAATACAGTGATGATAAACAAGCCAATCAACGTCAAAAGAATCGATAGCGTCCCCAAGTCATGCAAGGGCGTCGCAATCAAAAAAATGAATAGGACGTTGGCGGCGCCAATAAATTTTAAGATTTTAGACACCGGTCTTGAGGGTATTTTCTTTGCCATCCGGATGAAAAAAATGCCATATCCAAAAGATTGGAACGCCATGCCCGCAACCGCCCAAACCCGTCCGCGATTGGCCAAGCCGTTTATCGCTTGTGGCGCAAACAAATTGCTGATGAAATTTTTAGACCAGTCAAACCCCGCGGCATGTTTGTCTAGTAACGACCCACCGGGATAAAGTTGGCTCGCCAGCACAATCAAGGCTACAGAAATGGCCATACACGCCAAAACCGCATGTTGCTTAAATAATGATTTTTTCATGTATAGACTGCTTTGGTGTTTTTTTTTTTGAATCGGTTTCATGCTTTGTCAAGACAAAAATGATTCGCCAAAACCTTAAGAATGAGGCAAATCCTGTAATGGCGGCACGCGTCATGCCTGCCACTACATTTATTTGAGTTGCAGTTTCTCAAGGCGATCGCCTATCGTGATTTGCTTCATTTCTTGCTCGAGGTTTTTAAATTCACTTTTTGGCACCGATTGGATTGGCAGTCCTTTTCTCAGGAGATGTATCTCGTCACAAGTGTCGCTAAGGGTCGAAAAGATATGTGATGAGATCAATACGATCTTGTCGAGCTCCTTTAGTTTCAAAATGATTTCGGTTAAAATGATATTGCTTTGGATGTCAAGACCATTGAAAGGTTCATCGAGTATGAAATAGCTGTTTTCCTGGAGCAGTATAGCCGTTATCGCCAATTTCTTTTTCATTCCGGTAGAGTACGTGGCAGCGTATTGGTGCAGCGGTAAGTCGAAAATGTTTTTGCTGTCAATTTCCAGATCGGTTTTGCCGCGCGCATTACAAAGCAGCCTGATGTACTCTTTTCCGGTAATCTTGGAGAAAAAGAAAGGATCGGTCATAAGAAAACCCAAATGATTTTTAAGCGGTGTAAGGTGCGCGGTTATGGTTCCCGAATAACTTTCTAAGCCGACAATACATCTAAAAAACGTGGTTTTTCCTGCTCCGTTTTCACCCACAATCCCATAGGCTTTTCTTGCAGAAAACTGCAAGGAAAGGTTGTTCAACACTTGGTTTTCGCCGTAGGATTTGCTTAACCCGTTAATTTTGATCATTGAGTATTATTTTAAGTTTTCTGATTGATTTGTTGTAAAAAAACGGGATGATCGCCAACAACAATGGCGGAAAGCACAGCGCCAATGCAATCAAGAATCCCTCCGATAGACCCATTTCTTTGGGATAGGCTGCATATTTGGCAAGAATGAAAGTCCAGATAAACAGCAATCCGAGGAAGAAAAAAGCCAAAATCACTTCAAAATCCTCCCAAAAAACAACCAAAAGACCCATTAGTATCGGGGCGGTCAAGAAAGTTACGTTCGTTAGGGCATGGCGTAACTTGTTTCTTAGAAAAATTTTGGGCGTTTCGGCATGAACCCAGACATAATACGCTTGTTCGGGCTTAGAAAAGTAGCTTAAGACAGTGAAGAAAACCAATGAGAGCGCAAAAATGCCCAAATTCATATTCTTTACAACGATGGCAACAACTGTCAAAGCGTACGCCAACAGCAAAATGAAATACGTCTTTCTGAAACCTGTTGAAAACTCAAACGGTCGCTTAGAAAATGGGGTAGGGATTGTCAGGTTAACGTTCAAATGAAACGAGTACAACGCCAAAATAATAGCAACTAAAAACAAAAATCCGCTTTCTGAAATGAAATTATGGTACACCAGTATTGAGATAAAAGGAATACTCACGATCAAATTTTCAACAATCCGCAGTTGCTTTTTTACTTTATCCCCAAAGGTCAATCGCAAGAACTCGGTTCTGTTGGTTGCCGAAAGCTTTAATTGAAAAATAAGACAACTTAAGATAACCAGGTATTTGGCATAGGCAGTCTTTTGAAATCCATAAGCAGACAACAGTAGCAATACTGTCAGGCCTAAAATATAACCAAAAATAGGCTCCAATCCTTCTTCTTTCATTTGTCGGTTGGTCATGGCCCATTGTAACTTGAAATAGTCTTTCATCGTTAGGAACGGTTTTGCGATTATCGTTAAATGCCCGCTGCATTGCGTGCAATAGCACTGTATCAGTCTATGCCCATTTTGTTTGCGGCGCCATCAATGTACAAACAATGGCCTAAAAATATTTTGTTGCCCAGCATTCCCGTCATTCCCGAGAATTTCATCATGGCATATTGCATCTGTGAAAATCCCGCTACATAGGTAACCTGGGCCAATTGTAGCGGTTTGTCGCCCAACAGTATGTTTTGGTTACAGTTTGCGGTGTAAGTGGTCAGGATTTTGTCCCAGGATTGTTCTGATTTTTCGACGGTAACCTCTGAATCGGGGCGTTTCAGTTTTTCCCAAATGGCTTTGTCGGTCAGCAGTTCATAAGCGCTGGTGCCCGAATCGAACAGAAATTTTTCGGGATTACCATTGAGCAATCCGG
>JAKQJQ010000303.1 GCA_029561105.1 Bacteroidota bacterium | reverse complement strand
TGAGTACGAGGAATTCCCCGCGCGTATAGCCGAAGTGGCCATGTGGCTCATAGACCACCAGATGAACATGCGTATCAGCAATGAATTTGGGCAGTATTTTGCGCGTTTGCCGTTGAAGAAAGCGGCGACTATTGTGCATGGCGATGCTTTGGATGTAAATTGGGAAGATGTGATTGCAAAGGATAAGCTGTCGTATATTTTGGGAAATCCGCCGTTTATTGGTTCGAAGATTATGAACCAAAATCAACGCGATGCGGTGGTTAGGGAATTTGACAACATTAACGGAAGTGGCGTTTTAGATTATGTCACGGCTTGGTATATCAAGGCGGCGAAGTATATTCAAGGAACAAAAATCAAAGTTGCTTTTGTGTCAACCAACTCTATCGTGCAAGGCGAGCAAACCAGTATCCTTTGGGGTCAGATGATGGAAAAATACGGTATCAAAATTCATTTTGCGCACCGCACTTTTAAATGGAGCAATGAAGCCAAAGGAAATGCCGCCGTCTATTGTGTGATTATCGGGTTCGCCAATTTTGACACCAACAACAAAAGCCTTTTTGAATATGACGATATTAAGGGTGAAGGTCACGAATTGAAGGTCAAAAATATCAACGCGTATTTGATTGATGCGAAAGATATATTGATTAGGAATATGTCAAATCCTATTTGCGATGTCCCAAAAATAAGTTTCGGAAATATGCCTTTAGACGGTGGACATTTACTAATGACGGATGAAGAAAAAAAAGTACTATTATTGAAATATCCAGGTGCAACTAACTTTTTGAAACAAATTGTTGGTTCCCAAGAATTTATAAATAATGATATAAGATGGTGTGTATGGCTTGTAGACATTAATCCCAGTGATATTAAAAACATCCCAGAAATAATGCAGCGTATTGAGAAGGTGAAAGAGTTCAGAATCAAAAGCGTGCGTAAACAAACCAATGAAAAGGCGAATTATCCAATGCTGTTTGGGGAAATCCGCGATTTTGGGAAATCTTATATAATTATACCGGGAGTTTCTTCCGAAAGGAGAAAATTTATACCAATGGGATTTCTAACTGACGAAATAATTCCTTCTAATTTAGTGCACGTCATACCAAACGGCACCTTATATAACTTTGGAATTCTCATGTCAACCATGCACATGGCATGGGTTAAAACAGTTTGCGGAAGATTAGAAAGTCGTTTCCGCTATTCAAAAGACATCGTCTACAACAACTTCCCCTGGCCGCAAAACCCAACACCCAAACAAACCACTGCGATTGAAACCGCCGCGCAAAAAGTACTCGATGCGCGGGCGCAGTTCCCCAATAGCTCGCTCGCCGATCTGTACAACCCGCTCACCATGCCGCCGGTTTTGGTTAAGGCGCACAACGAGCTAGACAAAGCCGTAGATGCCGCCTACCGCAGCCAAGCCTTTACCAGTGAAGCCAACCGCATGGTGTTCTTGTTTGAGTTGTATGAGAAATACACCGCAGATTTGTTCTCTAACGAGCAAGCCAAAAAAACCAATGCAAAAAAACCGGCCAAGCCCAAAGCGTGAAAGAAAAATACGGCACCATTACTTTTAGGATCTTGTTACTCGTCCCGATTTTAACCGGCGTGTTCCTGGCCGATTCGTGGATCCTGCCGCAACAAAACACGCGCGATGTGGTGGTGGCTTACCGCAACATTGAAGTGGGCGGCGGCAAATTCAATCGCAGTAAAATTCCCGCCGGATGCCGGTTCTTTACCCAGAACAACCATTCATTCTCGCTCGAGGGCGCCTTTGTAAACCAACCCGATGTCATGTTGGCTTACAGCCCTATATTTAAAAATGTAACCGCCGTAAAGTCGGATGCCGAAGACTACACCAAATACCTGATCTCTGGGATTAACGGCGCTTGCCTTTGGTTTGTCGCAGGGCTTTCTGTGTCGGCGATTGGCAGTCTGTTGCTGATGGGATGCTATAAAAATCTATCAGAAAATGGTTTCATCAACATCATCCTCTTCAATGGGCTCGTTGCCTTTTACACCATTTATTTATTGCTGCTGCACAACTAAACCCGCAATTTTAAAATGCCGCGCGACTACAAACTGTAATTGAGGTTGACACTCCAACGCGATTGGGCATCTACCTTGCCGCCGGTGAGGTTTTGGCTCATGGGTAACATGGCATTGGCGCCAAACGACCAGTTGTTTCGGCCGAGTTCAAACCCGAGTTTTCCAAAAACAATATCGCCAGAGGTATCACGAACCAACTTTGTATATTGGTGGTTGCTGGCATACACCTCGCCCGCCAGGCCCAGTTGCGGCGCAAAAGAATACGAGCCTTTTTCATAAAGCCAGAAAAAAGTCCCGGCATAATTGAACTGGTTGCCAAAGCGATACCATTTCCTGTTTTCTGTCTTGATGACATAATTGAGCATCGTGTTCAGCCCAAACTGCTTTCGCCTGACAATATATTCTGTGGCGAGCAGATAATCCCAACTGCCCGTACCCAACTGAAAGCTCGGATTGACACTGCCGTTGTTGTTGGTGTTGTATTTGCCCGTTGGTAGTTTCACACCGCCGCCCACTTGCCAGGTATGCGCCAAAAATGTGCTGTCGCGATGCGTCTGGAAAAGCCGGTACATGGCCAAAACCGTGATATCGCCCAAACCCGAAATCGATTGGTCTGCGGTTGCGGTTTCGCGCGAGTTGTGGTGGTAGGGCACCAAAGCCGATACTTGTATGTTTTTATAAACAGGGATACGCGCCCAGAGCTGCGTGGTATTGTAGCTTTCGCGGTACCAGGGCGAGTTGCTGTACAGACCATCGGTGGTTTTGTATTGCTGGTTGAAATACCGTATGCCGATGAAATTACTGTTGAGCATAGACGAAAACCCCATGCTGCCGCCACTGGCCGAGCAGCCGCAGGCGTCGCAATCGTCAAAATCAAACCGGTATTGTGCAAACCGATTCCTATAATGGATACTGTCTTTTTCTGTGGCATGAACAAACTGCAGCACAAACAGCAGGAGAAACATTATTTTTTTCATAACCTGGCTGTATTTTTATTCGGCGAAGCGCGGATCCTTGAGATACTGCTCGTCTGTTAGGGTTTTTAAAAAGGCGATGATTTTGGCTTTCTCAGAATCGGTAAGCGCAATACCGAGGTTGCCGTTGTTGCTTAGGCTTGCGTCTAAAGTGGCCGAGCCGACGACACCCGAACTGTAATGGTTGAGCACCGCTTCTAACGTAAAAAATCGGCCGTCGTGCATGTAAGGTGCGGTCTTTTCTATATTTCGCAAACTGGGTACCTTAAACTTATAGCGGTCATTTTCATTCAACGTCACGCGGTAACGCCCAATGTCATTGACTTGCGGATTCACGGCGAGCCCATTGTTGCGAAACGAATCGTCTGTGAACAGGTCGGTGGCGTGGCACGAGGCGCATTTCTGGTTGAAAATGGCGTAGCCTTGCTGTTCTTCTGTGCTTAACGTTCCTCCGGCTTCGTTCCTGCGGAAATGGTCGAACCGAGAGTTAGACGAGACCACCATGGCCATAAACTGCGCCATGGCATTGAGCATTTGCTCGGTATTGATGGGTTTGCCGGGAAAAGCGGCGGCAAACAATTTCTGGTATTCGGGATCGGCTTTCATCATCGCGACGATTTGCGTGAGGTTGCCGTTCATTTCTATTTCGCTCGTGAGCGGAATAAGCGGTTGCAGGTTGAGATGGTCGGTGGCGCCGTCATACATAAAAGTGCGCTGGAACGCGAGGTTCTGTATAGCAGGCGTGTTGCGTGTACCGGTTTGACCATCTACGCCTTGGCTTACGGTGTGCCCGTGGTGGGTGAAGGCGTGGCGTTGCTCGTGGCAAAATCCGCAGGAAATGGTGCCGTCTGACGACAGTCGGCCATCGTAAAACAGTTTTTTTCCGAGTTCAAAACCCTTGAGCGTGACGGGATTGTTCTCCAGGTCGTACGCCATCGGAGGAAAGTTGGATGGTGTCTTGAGCTGGATGGGAATATCAACGTATGCCGAAGATTCATCGTCGCCTTTGGAACAACCCAAAAGCAGGGTGAAGGTCAAAAGTAAAACGAATATTGATTTCATGACGTAGGTGTTTTAGCCCTGATGGCAATGGAAAGCCCGCAGCAGCAAAAGGCTGTTTTTGCTACCGGGAAACGGCGACCAACGGAAGCCCGTTTTACGGTTTGCAAAAACGCCTTTTGCCGCGAGGACTTGCAATGTACAGCAGGATTGGCTTCTAGTCGTTGTGTACGTGGTCTACAGAAAACATCGCAGATAAGTTGGCGGTAACCAACGGTAGCGCATCGCCCGACATAATCATAGCACCCATGCCGCCCATGTTGTGGTCTGTGAGTTTGATCTTGTTGGTACCGTCGATGATTTT
>JAKQJQ010000293.1 GCA_029561105.1 Bacteroidota bacterium | reverse complement strand
ATCGATGAGAACGCTTTACAGAATTGTAAAAAGATCATTGCGGCAAATGGCAAACTCATGGAATCGGTAAGCTTGCAATTGCAGGTTGAACCGCGTTTCATTTTCAAAAACATCATCACGCCAAAAGACCGCTTTGCGTTCACGATCTGCAATCCACCGTTTCATGCCTCGCAACAGGAAGCGACCAAAAGCAGCACCCGCAAAGTGAATAACCTACAAAATACGAAGACCAAAAATCCGGTGCTCAATTTTGGTGGACAAAATGCTGAACTTTGGTGCGATGGCGGCGAGATCGGCCTCATTACCCAAATGATTTACGAAAGTGTGAAATACCAAAAACAGGTGTTGTGGTTTACGACCTTGGTTTCCAAGAAAGACAATTTGCCATCTATTTACAAAACCTTGAAAAAGGTCGAAGCCGCGCAAATCAAGACCATCGACATGGCGCAAGGGCAAAAAACCAGCCGTATTGTTGCCTGGACTTTTCTCTCGGAATCGCAACAGAAAGATTGGCAATTTTAAGTTTTCGGAAACTTTTTTTGTGGTTTAACTTTGTAACTTTACGATTCAAATTTTCGAGATGAATTTCCAAGTTGTATCCGATTACAAGCCCACCGGCGACCAGCCGCAGGCCATCCAGAAATTAGCACAAGGCATAGAAGATGGCGACAAGTACCAGACGTTGCTTGGGGTGACCGGTTCTGGGAAAACCTTTACCGTGGCCAACGTGATCCAGGAAGTGCAACGCCCAACGCTTGTACTCGCCCATAATAAAACGCTCGCGGCGCAATTGTATGCCGAGTTCAAGCAATTCTTCCCGAACAATGCCGTGGAATATTTCGTCTCGTATTACGACTATTACCAACCCGAGGCATTCATGCCGGTAACCGGCGTATTCATCGAAAAGGATCTGTCGATCAACGACGAGCTTGAAAAGATGAGAATGAGCACCACGGCGGCACTGCTTTCGGGACGCCGCGATGTATTGGTGGTGGCGTCGGTGTCGTGTTTGTATGGAATCGGGAACCCGAACGAATTCCAGAAAAACATCATTCCCGTCAATAAAGGCCAGGTGATTTCGCGGACCAAATTGCTGCACCAACTCGTGCAGAGTCTGTATTCGCGTACCGAAGCCGATTTTGTTCCCGGTAGTTTCAGGATCAAAGGCGATACGGTGGAAGTCTATCCGAGTTATGCCGACAACGGTTTCCGCATCCATTTTTTTGGCGATGAAATCGAGGAAGTGGAAAGCTTTGACCTCAAGACTGCACAAGTCATCGAGAAATTCAACAAGCTCAACCTGTATCCTGCCAATATGTTTGTGACCTCGCCCGAAGTCTTGCAAAACGCGATCTGGGAAATCCAACAAGACCTTGTTAAACAGGTCACTTATTTCAATGAAATCGGCAAAAACCTAGAGGCCAAGCGGTTGGAGGAACGCACCAATTTCGATTTGGAAATGATTCGCGAACTGGGCTATTGCTCGGGAATTGAAAATTATTCGCGCTATCTCGACGGACGTTTGCCCGGCACGCGCCCATTCTGCCTACTCGATTACTTCCCCAAGGATTACCTCATGGTCGTGGACGAAAGCCACGTCACGGTTTCACAAGTGCATGCGATGTACGGCGGTGACCGCAGCCGTAAGGAAAATCTCGTGGAATACGGATTCCGTCTGCCCGCGGCGATGGACAACCGACCGCTCAAATTCGAGGAATGGGAAGCGATGCAAAACCAGGTGATTTACGTCTCGGCAACACCAGCCGATTATGAGCTGCAGAAAAGCGACGGGGTTTACGTGGAGCAGGTCATCCGCCCTACGGGACTTTTGGATCCGTTGATTGAAGTGCGGCCGAGTTTGAACCAGATTGACGATTTGATCGAGGAAATCCAGCTGCGCGCCGAAATCGACGAGCGGGTTCTGGTGACGACGCTCACCAAACGCATGGCCGAGGAACTTGCGAAATATTTGACCAAAGTGAACATCCGTTGCCGATACATCCATTCGGAAGTGGATACGCTGGAACGTATCGAAATCATGCAGGATTTGCGAAAAGGCATTTTTGACGTGCTCATTGGGGTGAACCTGTTGCGCGAAGGATTGGATTTGCCCGAAGTTTCGCTCGTAGCCATACTCGATGCCGACAAGGAAGGATTTCTAAGGAACCACCGCTCACTGATCCAGACTATTGGCCGTGCCGCGCGCAACCTCAACGGAAAGGCCATCCTGTACGCCGATAAAATTACCGATAGCATGCAGAAAGCCATCGACGATACGGGATACCGCCGCAACAAACAGCAGCAGTACAATACCGATAACAATGTCGTGCCGATGGCGCTCAATAAGAAAATCGACAACATCTTCACTAAGGTCAAATTGGTAGACCAGGAACTGGGTGCCTCAATCATAAAGGCTGCCGAGAAAGAAGCCGAATACCTCACCAAACCTGAGATTGAGAAACGCATCCGCGACAAGCGAAAAGCGATGGAAAAAGCGGCAAAGGACCTGGACTTTATGCAGGCTGCGCGCTTGCGTGATGAAATTAAGGCGTTGCAAGGGCAGGTTTAAAATTTCACGCTAAAACAATTGTAACGCAAACTGTTACATATTTCATAGTATTAATTCATTTTAGTAAGTAAGATTGTATAAGTTTACTTACTAATCTTTTTTGCCAATCCGAATGCGAGCATTATTAATTGTTGTATCCTTTTTCTACTCGGCTATTTTATTTTCTCAAAACAAAGAAGCAAAACCGATTGAAATTAATTCTGGTTCTCAGAACCTTGAAGTATCAGGGAATTTCTTATTCCTATTGACCGACGACCTTAAAATAAACCAAAGGAATTTACTGGCTTTCAAAAACAAAATGAAGCCGTATTGCGATTGTGTCAAAGACGACAAATTACAACTCCCAAAAATTTTATGGCTGAAAGCCGACTTGGTAAACACCTCGAATGATACTTTGAATTTGGTGTTCAGGACCTCTAATGCGCCAGAAGTAGACGCTTGGGTGTTCTCTGAAAATGACACTTTGACAAAAACAATCGGGTTTGTACAGAAAAGTGAAGAGCGCTATTCTAAAGAGATTTTCAGTTCCTTTTCGTTTGAGCTGTTGCCGTTTCAAAAGAAGCAAATTATTTTAAGGCAAGAGGTGCATACACTTGAATTTATGATTGCCAAGTTTGACATCAGTAGCACGGCTGCATTTGAAAATTATTTGCTAGGCGCCTATCAATATTATCATGGCAGCAGATTGCTTTTATCGTTATTGTGCGGTGGAATTTTTATGTTGTTTTTTTACAACCTGTTTGTGTTCTTCAGGACCAAGACAAAAAACAACTTATTCTACTCCTTTTATTTGTTCTTCACCTTCATTTACATTCTGGTAGAAATTGACCGCAACCAATATTTTTTCTTTGGATCGGTAATCCTTTACTTTGATTTAATCAAAGAAATATCATATGGTTTGTCTATCGTTTTTTACTGCCTATTTATCCGGTCGATACTCATCAATACGCAATCGTATTTTAAAATTGCCTTTCAAAGTTTCATCATTTTATCGGGCGGCGTTCTAATTTATTTGTCGTATTCGTATTGGAGTCATTTTTATGGTTTTAGTGCATTTTCAAGATCATTGCTTTCCTATTATAAAGCTGTTTCGTTTGCATTTATACTGTTGGCCATATCCCAGTTGTACAGAAACATCAAAGTGCCGTTTATAAAATATGTATTCATTGGGAGCTTAATTTTGGTGTTTTCTTATTTACTTCAGGAAATTCTGGCGTCTATAGGCCGAAAAATATTCGATTTAGACCACTATAAAATATACATCAAAACCAACCTATCCATCTTAATAGGGACACTGGCTCAAATTTTATTTTTGAGTTATGCGCTGTACATCAAAACCTTACAACTGGAAAAAGAAAAGTACATTTCTGAGAACCTCAATACGATCAAGTCGCGTTTCTTTGCTAATATCTCACACGAATTCAGGACACCATTGACCCTGATTAAAAGCCCTGTTCAAAGTTTACAAACGGACATTAAAGACGAAAACCAGAAAAGCAAACTTCGGCTTATTGATGCCAACGCCGATAGAATGCTGGAGCTGGTCGATCAATTGCTTGAGCTCTCTAAAATAGACAGCGGCAACGTAAAACTTATTTTAAAAGAAGGAAACATCAGTTCGTTTTTGGCCTCAATTATAGAGTCCTTTGCGTTTCAATCGAAGGAAAAAGGGATTCATTTTACGGCAAATATCCAGAAAACACTTGAAAATAATCTATTCGACAAAGACGTTATTGAAAAAATTGTAACCAATTTAGTATCGAATGCCTTCAAGTACGCACCACCAAACGAAGCGATTGCTTTTACAGCATCAGTAGAAAATCTGCACCTTAAACTCGTAGTTTCTAATACCGGAACCGATGTCAAAAAGGAAGATTTACCAAAATTACTCGAGCGTTTCTATCAAAAAAACGAAGCCGATCCTGGCGTTGGGATTGGCTTGGCATTGGTCAAAGAATTGGTTGAATTGTACCAAGGAACCTTTACCACTTCATTAGAAAATGACGAACTATCGTTTTCTGTGAATTTACCGCTGGCCATGAACCATGAAAATGCGGTTGTGATTGCTTCAGAACCGGAAATGCCAATTATTAAAAACGCCATCGATCCCAAAACCGAGCTTCCCGTCTTATTGATTGTAGATGACAATGCCGAAATTCGTTCGCTGCTAAAGGATATTTTCAAGACAGGCTACCAAGTTCTCGAAGCCTATGATGGTGAAAAGGGGTTGCAACTGGCACAGAAAGAAATTCCCGATTGCATCCTTTCGGATGTAATGATGCCTAAAATGGACGGATTTGAATTCACCCGACAAATAAAAGACAACGAATTAACGTCATTTATCCCGGTAGCGTTATTGACCGCAAAAACGTCAGACGAAGCACATCTTGAAGGTTTAAAAAGTACCGCCGATGCTTACCTGACCAAACCGTTTAACAATGCAATTGTGAAAGCTACGGTAAACCAACTGATTGGCGAACGTAAAAAACTACACCAACGATACAGCCAGGAATTGGTTTTACGACCGGTTGATATCGTGATCAATGCCGTCGACGAGAAATTCATAGAGAAACTGCAGGTTATTTTAGATAAGGAACTGTCCAACCCTGATTTCTCTTCAGAAAACTTTGCTGCAGCCGCGGGAATGAGCCGTATGCAACTGCATCGGAAACTCAAATCGCTATTGGGCGTTTCGGCAACAGAATTTATAAGAAACGAAAGGCTAAAGATGGCGGCAGCATTACTCAAAAAAAGCAACGGCAATATATCTGAAATTGCCTACGCCGTTGGCTTTAATGACGTATCATATTTCTCGAAATGTTTCCGGGAGCGGTTTGGGTCTACGCCAAGCGATTGCCTCGGTAAAAAATAAACTTATTGCTGTATCGCTTGATTTTACTGCGCTGTAACGCTTTGTTACATCTGTCATAAGAATTGTTACAGGATTCATAGTGGTGTGAGCGTGTTTGTTGGAGATTTGTTTCGTTCAACCAAACTAACAATCACCTTATGAAAAAATCAGTACTACTCACTGCATTATTGCTTTGCTTTTTAAGCACGTTTGCCAAAACCAATCCCGAAATTAAATCCAATACAGAGACCTGTGTGGATCCTTGGGTTGAAATCTACACCCAAGCCAATTATGGCGGCACCGTAACAACCGTTACCGGCGCCAACAACACCATCAATTTGCCCATTCCCAACACACCGGGTTACAAGACGATTTCGGTTAAGGTACAGCCTGGCTATGTAGCCTACATCAATACTTGCAACGAATTCAATGACGAAGTGATGGTTTATGGAAACCGTACCAGCCTCACTTTATATGCAGTTTGCGCATTGACAATCAAGGCCGAAGTCGCGACCTTTATGCGGGTACAGTTTCAAGGTTTTAAAACAAATGTCCACAACAATGATTGTCGCAAAATATTTGGGTCGGTTAAGTTAAAAATGTTCGAGAACAGACCCGGTGGAGGTACGACATACTGCAATGTGGTCATTCAGAACGATGTAGACCTGAGCATGATCAACAGACTCGAAGCCGTCGTCTTTACACGTTCGAGCGCGAGTGACAGCAGCCTGCCCAATTGTGTGAGCCCGTATGTTTTTGATCAATCGTATACACAGCCTTACCAAGAATCCTTAATCAATCGCGAACGCACCGCAGGGATTGCTGTAACGTTTGTTTGCGGCCAATCTGCGGTGGCGCAGCATCGTACCGGTTTCGTCTCGAATTCTAATTTGAAAACGGCGCATAAGATGAACGATTTTGCCACCTATTACCCGAGCATCCAGTTGAGTCCCACCACGCCTATGGCCAGAATGACCAATAGTCTGCCCAACATTCCGGGGTTTACCGGTACCGACAGGAACAAGATATTGAACTTTACCCCTTACACCAACCCGCCGCAAAATGGTGGCGACAGCGGCCACTCGGTGACTATTTTAATGACTGTATTTTAATTCGTTTGCTGATGATGCCCCAGAAAAAAATAAAATACGAATCAAAAATTGAGGCCTTGCCTTCGCAAAAAATCATCATCAATGTCAACCAAATGGACAAAGGCGACTATGAGCTCAACATTGTCCATCAAAACAAATTAATCAAGAAAACCACGTTTAAAAAAAAATAGCATGAAAAACCAACTGTTGCTTTTGCTTCTTTTTCCCGTCCTGTCGTTTGCACAAGTTGGCCTCAATACCACAACGCCCAATGCAGCACTAGATATTCAATCGACCAATAACGGTGTTCTAATTCCCAGAGTTCAGCTAACAGATGCTTTAGATGTTGTAACTGTTATTAATCCGGCTGGTGGTGCTTTGACAAACTCCACATTGGTCTACAACCTTGCTCCTTCTGGTACTGCACCAAATAATGTTGATGGTGGTTTTTATTACTGGAATGGTGCCAGATGGATGTCAATCAGTGGTTTACCCAATTGGAGTCTAAATGGCAATACCGGAATTTCAACTCCCGCAAATCCCTTAACCTACGGAACCTCAACTATCGCAGCTACAGAAAACTTTGTCGGCACCAAAGACAATAATGATGTAGTCATCGGCACCAATAATACCGAGCGATTTCGCATAAAAAGCACCACTGGAAATATCGGAATAGGAACTGCCAATCCCACCAAAAAACTAGACATCGTTGCGCCCAACAATGAAATTGGATTGCAAATACTAAGTGGCAATAATGCCGATCTGGCTTATCTGTCTTTAGGAAGGACCTTTGAATATGCGTAACTGGGCGCATGCAAAGCCGCAAGTTTCTTTTTGGATGCTTTAGATGGTGATATGGCAGTTAAAAATTTTGGTGCCGGAAAAATTCTGTTCGGTGCTTCTGTCAACACCAACGCCGATATGTCAATAGTGCCCGGAGGCAGTGTAGGTATCGGAACTGTTAACCCAACCTTAGCGCGATTTCAAGTGAATGGCATGACTGGAAACACCACTGCTCTTTTTCGTGGCGGAACCGCATCACAAGGGATTTCGATGGTTGCCGATTGGCCTGGTTTGTATTTCAACTGCTATTACAACGGCGGACAAAGAGCGATGGCTCCAAACGGATTTCCTTCTATAATCAATACCGATCAAGGCAGTGGCGGATTGACATTTCATACCTCAAACATTGCCAACACCACTGCCAATGCATTACTCGCTACAAATATTCCTGAAAGAGTGCGTATCGATGCCGACGGTGAAGTTGGGATTGGCACAAACAATCCATTGGCTAAACTTCACATTGTCAATGCAACTTCTGGCGCAATAAGAATCGAAGATGGGACGCAAGCCAACGGAAATATCCTCACTTCTGATGCCAATGGTGTCGGGACCTGGAGAAATCCGAATACGATTTCCTGGTCTTTAAATGGAAATACCGGAATTACTGCGCCGCCATTCCCTGCTCTCTACGGAACCACAACCATAGCCAGTACAGAAAATTTCATCGGAACAACCGACGACCAAGCCATTGTTTTCGGCACCAACAATATTGAAAGGATGAGAATTAACAACATCACCGGTCAAGTCAAAATTGGCCGTTACGGTCCGCTGGTGAATTATGGATCTGCGTTTGATGTTTATACCGATCAATATGTGGCCGGGGTTTTTAGGGGAAATGCCAGTTCTAATATCGGAATCATAGTGGCTTCTGAGGGAACTGATCCTTTTGGGACAAAAACCGGCGGTATCTTTTCTGCCTCAGGCGGTGCTACAAATCACGCCATTATTGTGCCTGCTAATGGCGGTGATGTGGGTTTTGGCACTAATGCGCCGTCAACAAAACTTCATATTGCCAAACCCACCTCGGGCGCCATCCGGATTGAAGACGGAACCCAAGCAAACGGACATGTCTTACGCTCGGATGCCAACGGCGTGGGAACCTGGCAGAATCCCAATACGTTTTCGTGGTCGCTCACCGGAAATAACGTGAATGCCGCAACCAACTTTTTAGGATCTACCAATAACGCCGATGTGATGTTTAAAAGAAACAATACCCACGCAGGTTCTATTGCTCAATTCAATACGTCACTAGGCACCAATTCACTG
>JAKQJQ010000233.1 GCA_029561105.1 Bacteroidota bacterium | reverse complement strand
GGCGCAAATCGGAGCACCTATCAAATTGCCTGGAGTAGCCATTGCGGCCAAGCCAGAAAATTTAGCTGCAGCTGCCAAGAAATAAGAAGCTAATCATGCAATATAGGCCGTGGACAGAAAACGTATGATATGAAATATGTGCTTTTTATCCTAACGAAATACCGTCTCGAAATTTTAATGGCGGCGCTTTACACGGCCATCGGTTTTTCAATTTTTTACTGTTTTAGTTAAGTTTAAAAGGCGTCTCAAAAGGGACGCCTTTTTTTTTTATTTTTACCAAAAAAAGATTTGAAAAGGATTATCGTTACAGGGACTTCACGCGGCATCGGCTATGAGCTCGCCTTACAATTGGCCAACGCAGGACATGAGGTGCTGGCGCTTTCCAGAAAAATTCCACAGGTATTGATGCAACACGAAAACATCAGTTGCCTTTCGGTCGATTTATCGCAAACCCAAGACCTGCAACAAGTGGCCGATTTCCTCTCGACGAGCTGGAAATCAGTCGATGCCATCGTACACAACGCTGGCGCACTGCTACTCAGGCCATTCTCCGAAACCACCGTTGCTGATTTTGAAAACATCTACAAGGTCAATGTCTTTGCGGTGGCCGCGCTCACACAAATCGCGTTGCCGTATTTGCCAAAAGGCAGCCACGTGGTGACCATTTCCTCAATGGGCGGCGTGCAGGGCACGATGAAATTCGCCGGGCTTTCGGCTTATAGTTCGAGCAAAGGAGCGGTGATTACCTTATCAGAATTGCTGTCAGAAGAGTACAAAGACCGCGGCATTGCCTTCAACGTGTTGGCTTTGGGTTCGGTGCAGACCGAGATGCTCGCCGAGGCTTTCCCGGGTTACGAGGCACCAGTTTCTGCAGCGGCGATGGCTTCGTATATTTTCGATTTCACGCTTACAGGTCATCGATTTTACAACGGAAAAGTACTGCCGGTTTCGGCAACAACACCGTAAACGATGTGCTAATATTCACCACTCATCATTCACCATTCTCTTGAGCGAAACCCTAGCCAAATACCTACCCGAACACGCCGTCAAACCGGTTTTCGAATTGATTGTCGCCAACGAGGTGCACCTCAAGATTGTCAATGAACGCATCACGCGGCATGGTGACTATCGTAAGGGAATGAGCGGTAAGCACGAGAT
>JAKQJQ010000226.1 GCA_029561105.1 Bacteroidota bacterium | reverse complement strand
TTATGGATGAAGGCCGGCTCTGCATTCCCCGAGAAGCCGGCAGCAAAACGGGAATTCCGTTGCAATACCTGCGGCAACGGAGTGTTGATAACGGTTGGGGTTTACTGCCAACCGTCCAGGTCGCCACCATGAAGCAAACACCACGCTGTCTGCCACTTCCAACAGACCTGATTTCACAGTTCTGCCCACTCTTTCAGTCGATAACAAATTACCAGTCAAAGCCTTGCATCTCCTTGCAGAGGTCAGACCGTCTTTGCCGAAAAGTGCTTTCCAGCCACAATCCTGACCATTTTTACTGAAGCCGGGTCAGCAAAAGACAGTTAAAATTCCATATTGGCGACAATCCCCCGCGGTTCAGTCCAAGAAGACTTTTGCACCGGCTTCGCGATGCAAAAGTCTAAAAAATTCTGTAAACCTCTTCCAAACTTTATCGTCTGGAAGCGCATTTCAAAATTTCTGCCCACTCGAGAGTACCCGGCTACACCAAAATAACCGTCAAATAAAAAATCGATTTTAGACCCATTCCCGTGCCCTGTACGCAACGCAAATATTTCAAATCGACCCCACGCCCATAAAACCAAAAACAACGCAAAAATGACCGCCATTTGCAATTTCCTCAATAAGCTCTTAACTTAACCGGATCAATCAGCTCATACCAGAACTTCTGCAGAAACGAATACTGCGGCTTCTTCTTCGGCGCCGGCTCCCAGGCTTTAACCTCCGGAACCATCTTGCTCAAAGCTTCCGCAATTTTATCGTTTTCCGGCTTCTTCGCCAGAGCATCAACCTTCGCCTCGATGGCCAGAGCTGATTTCCGCGTGGCCTCAAGATCGTGAGTCAGCTTCATGATGATAGTGTCAGTTCTCTGCCGCTGTTCATTTTGAGAAGCAATAAGATTATCAATTGTTTTCTGCTGGTTGATGACCAAATCCTGCAGATACTTGATTGTCTGGTTTTCAACCGGTTGTAAACTGGTTGAATCACTGACCTGGGGCGTCTTTTGCATCAACGTTCTTAATACTTCAACGCCTTCCCTGGTTATCAGAGTCGTGTTTTTTTCTTTAACGACATACTTTTCAACGAGTTGAAAATCTGTTTTCAACCGTTTATAAACTCCGGCTGGAGTAACACCAAGTTCCTGAGCAACTTGATTGATTTTCAGCTGTTCCATAAACAAAACTCCTGTTCAACAACTATTCAACTGGTTAACAATTCGTTGAATACCTATCGACAACTTTTGCTTTTTGCATCATGGCAAACGAGGAAAAGCGGTTTAACGAAAAATGCCTGGTTAACAACCAATTTAT
>JAKQJQ010000138.1 GCA_029561105.1 Bacteroidota bacterium | reverse complement strand
ACGTCGGGCGAAAAATTAGGGTTTTCGATCACTTTCACGACGCCTTGGCGCAACTGCCCGATGCGGTTGATCTTATCGGCTTCGGATGGTTTGAAATGCCCGTTAAAAACACCTTCCTGCGGGTGCCAGACACCACATTCCTCGGTCATTGGGATCACTTCGTGGATTTCATCGACATTGAGATCGCCGCCGGTTCCGTAATAACTTTTAAGTAGCGGAGAAACCGCTTTGTACCAACGTTGCAACACGCCTTTTTTGCGCGGGTCGTTCGGGTCAAAGTTGATCCCGGATTTGGCACCGCCAATCGCCGGCCCTGAAACCGAGAATTTAACCTCCATCGTTTTGGCCAATGAAAGCACTTCATTCATGTCAAGTCCTTTGCGCATACGGGTTCCGCCGCCTGCAGCGCCGCCGCGAAGCGAGTTGATGACCGTCCAGCCTTCGGCTTCGGTTTCGGCATCCTTCCAGTTGAATACGATTTCGGGTTCCTTGTTTTCGAATTTTTTGAGTAAGTCTTTCATTTTTGGCTATTTGGTTTTTATTCCGCTGCACTGCATATCGTTCGCTTCGCTGGTTTGCTAAAGCGGTTTGTCTGTGCCTCGGGTTTGGTGCTGCAAATATAAAAAAGGAATGCTGGGATTTTTGCTTTAGATTGTATCTTTAGTCAAAAATAAAAACACGAGAAAGATTCTATTTTTAGGTGTTTTTGCAGCGTTGGTTGTTACAGGCTGCTCGAGTTATACCGTTTCGAAAGAAAGTTTTGTAAACCAATTGCAGCAAAACCAATCTATTGAGCGCGAGCACAACGAGAGTTCTGTAGGATTGGGCTACGATTCCAACGGGATTGAAAAAATAAAATGCATCGATAAAAATGGCAATGAAGTATGGCTGTATGGCGGCAAGAACATCAATTTCAAGATTGCGAAATTGTCGGGCGGAAGCGCCACAATGTACTTTGATACGGTCTATATCAAAAATGATACGGTGTACGGTTTGGTTTCACGGATTGTGGGCGGGAAAAGGAAAATTGCGCTCACCGCATTGCCGCGATTAAAATCAATGCAGAAGAAGCCAAGACTGAGCCGGTTAATTAACCGTAGATTTTTCCGCTGCTATGGTCGTGTTTTGCGCCGGTGACGCTCGAGAGCACATTGATTTCGCCACGCAGTTTTAAAACCCCGAGTAGTCCAAAAATGAGCGCTTCTTTAAATTCGAGCAACTTCGCATCGGGAATAATGATGTGCGTCTGCGGCAATAGGTGTTGGATCTGGCCAATCAGAAAATCGTGGTAGGCACCTCCGCCGGTAACCAGCATGCTTTTGTTTTTCTCGGGCAAAGCCTTTGCTGTTTGCTGCGCGATGTGTTCGCAGAAAGTTCGCATTTTATCTTCGATGGCAATGTCAAACTGTTCTGCCAAAGGCAATACGGTTTGCTTGACGAATTCAAAACCCAATGATTTCGGGAAGGTTTTTTGGTAGAAATCGAGCGCGTTGAGCTGGGTTAAAAGAACGTTGTTTATTTTTCCGCTTTGCGCGATGGTACCCCGATCGTCATAATCGAATCCGAGCCTGTTCGCATAAAAATTAAGTACCGTGTTCACCGGCGAAATGTCAAAGGCGATGCGCTTGCCATCGTGTTCAAACGATACATTCGAGAATCCGCCAAGGTT
>JAKQJQ010000094.1 GCA_029561105.1 Bacteroidota bacterium | reverse complement strand
GTTTTGTATCCCAACGCCACCACGTCCGAATCGGTAAAAGGCAAAGCCCTGCCCTGAATAGTGTATTTGTCGTTACCAATCAAGGAGTACAACGACAGCGCATTGTTGCTGCCAAAGGTTTTACCATCGTATAAATTGTCGTTGTCATTGGTGGCGCCAGTGATATAACCCAAGAGTGTTTCGTTGTAGCCGCCTTCGGTGTTCGAGATACTCATCCAGATGCGGTTTTTTTCAATCGGAGCGTGGTCGATCGGGTCACTCGGGCGCGTCCTGAAAAATTGGCTGTTGCTGCCGGTAAGGCGCATGCTGTTGTTGAAATTTGCGGTGTAGCTGCCTGCCGCCAAAGCCGGATTCGCCTCAATAAAGAAACCTTGTCCCGATGCAATTTTCCCATTGGGAACCACACCGCCAGAAATAGCAGCCGTCGCGGTTTTTACACCGCCGGTTAAATTGTAAGCCGCGAAATCATCACTTGTATAATTGTAAACGTAATTCCCTGGAATGGTGCTGCTGATTGCGGTATTGTGTGTCCAAACGTAAACCGTTCCGTTCACGATATTCCTGTTGTTGGCGTCGGTCAGGAACGCATCGATATCAATCGCCGACGGATAAGGATTCCCAATCAAATTGTAGTTGCTGCCGGCCCTTTGGATGGTTACCGGAACCACACCCGTATTGGGCACGCCGTTAAAAGTCGCCGTAAAAATGCCTTGGGTGTCGTTGGTGGCGCTCCAGCCTTGCGGCGCACGAATGATGTAGCCTTGTCCGGGAGCCATCGTTGCCACGCCGTTCAATGAAGTCACGTACAATCCGGTCGCGGTGTTGAAGCTAAAATATTTATCGGCCAAGGTATTGGGAGAAACGTCATGTAGCGTCACGCCTTGTACCGGTGACGACCAATAGGTATAATCGTAAAGTTTCATGCGCGACGTTTTGCGTTTGACCGAAATTGATCCGGTGGTGGTCGCGGCGTCATCTACCTGAACCAAGCTACCGCTGTCTTCTACCACAAGGCTTCCGTTCACAATGATGTTGTTCTGGATTTTGGCAAAATGGCTGCTGGTGATCGTCAGTGTAAATCCAGTATTCACGACGAGTTCGCAAGCGTTGAGGTTCGCAGTTGTCGTTGTGTAATTGCCGTTGATGATGGCCTTTACATTGATATTTGGCGCGTTGTTGCTCCAGCTGGTTCCGTTCCAGGTGGTGGAGGTACAACATTTTTCGGAGTTGTATTCATCGGCGCCCATATCAGGAGCGGTGGCGTGGCGCGTTTCGTTGTCGATGTCGGTGGTAATTGCGGCGATCGGCGTGCCTTTTCCGTTAAGCGTGCAATTGGACGCTGTCAGGTGCAAATCGGTAAGAGAGGTAAATGCCGGAAGTTCATTGACCGAATTCGCATCCTTTCCTGTAGCGGTTTTCCATGCGGCCAAAGTGGTCTTGGCCGATCCCAAATAACCGATAATGCTTGCATAGTAATCGTTGTAATTGATATTGGTAAAAGCCGTATTGGCCACGCCCGAATACACCGCATAAGGCGTTCCCGTGTTGCTGGTATTGGTAAAAATGTTATTGACGATGTTGAACACCGAACCATCCACGAGGCAAAGCGCCGCCGAAGTGTTGTTTTGGTTGCCGTTCATCGCAACAGAATTGTGGTAAATCTTGATGTCTTTTCCTTTGCGAACCAGGATGCCGTTGGCGTTGTTGGTGGTGGTTCCGGTCGAGGTGACATCGCTAATCATATTGTTGGCGATCAATAAATTCGCGGAGTTGCTGTTGCTCAGATCGATGTCAATCCCACGGATGATAACGCTTCCGGTGTTTTTGATGTTTTGGATGGTGTTCTCGAGGATGCTTCCGTTAAGGTTGTTGTCGCCTTTGAGGAAAACCGCCGAGCCGATCATGTGGTTGAGTGTGTGGCTGAAGTTTGAAATGGTGTTTTTACGGATGGTGTAGTCGTTGCAATT
>JAKQJQ010000035.1 GCA_029561105.1 Bacteroidota bacterium | reverse complement strand
ACGCCTTCTTTAACGTTTGCAGGAGCACCGTCAACTAAATCTTTAGCTTCTTTAAGACCTAAACCTGTAAGTTCTTTTACAGCTTTAACTACAGCCAATTTAGAAGCACCAGCATCTTTCAATACTACGGTGAATTCTGTTTGCTCTTCAGCAGCAGCGGCGTCTCCACCAGCTCCACCAGCAGCAGGACCAGCAACTACAGCAGCAGCTGCAGGCTCGATACCATACTCATCTTTCAAAATTGTAGCTAGTTCGTTAACTTCTTTTACTGTAAGGTTAACTAGTTGTTCTGCGAATTGTTTCAAATCTGCCATTTTTTCTATCGTTTTTAAATAGTTTGTAAAATATAATTTATTTATTGTGCGCTTGGGCAAGGTTGTCGAATGTCAAATGTCGAATGTCGAACGAGCGAGCGTCCGGCCATTTTCTATTAACGTTCAGACAACGTTTTAACAATTCCTGCAATTTTTCCGCCACCTGATTTAAGGGCAGAAACAACATTCTTAGCAGGAGATTGTAACAATCCGATGATTTCACCGATCACTTCATCTTTCGATTTCAAGGCGATCAAGGCATCGAGTTGGTTGTCTCCAATGAAAACCGCTTGGTGAATGAAAGCGCCTTTCAATACAGGCTTGTCAGACTTTTTGCGGAATTCTTTGATGATTTTCGCAGGAGCGTTTCCGTTCTCGGCGATGAGGATAGAAGTGTTTCCTTTGAGCGTCTTTGGCAAATCGCCGTAGTCGTTCTCAGAAGCTTCCATAGCTTTTTCAAGCAAGGTGTTTTTTACTACTGCCAATTCAATTCCTGCTTTAAAGCAAGTTCTTCTTAGGTTAGAAGTAGTTTCAGCATCCAAACCAGAAATATCTGCAAGGTAGATTACGTTCGTACCAGCTAACTGTGCAGTTAAGTCCTCAATTACTTTTGATTTTTCTTCTCTAGTCATGATTTCTAATTATACTGCTTTGGTATCTAAAGGAATCGCAGGACTCATTGTGCTAGACAAGTGAATGCTTTTGATGTAAGTACCTTTAGCTGCAGTTGGTTTCAGTTTTAATAATGTTTGAATGATCTCGTGTGCATTGTCTACGATTTGCTCTGCGCCGAAAGAGATTCTTCCGATACCAGCGTGAACAATACCTGTCTTATCTACTTTAAAGTCGATTTTACCCGCTTTTACTTCGGCCACAGCTTTCGCTACATCCATAGTAACAGTTCCGGTTTTAGGGTTTGGCATGAGTCCACGTGGCCCAAGAACACGTCCTAAAGGTCCTAGTTTACCCATTACAGCAGGCATGGTGATGATGACATCGATGTCTGTCCAACCGTCTTTGATTTTTTGTAAGTAGTCGTCTAAACCTACGTGGTCTGCACCAGCAGCTTTAGCTTCGGCTTCTTTATCCGGAGTTACAAGGGCAAGAACGCGAACGTCTTTTCCTGTTCCGTGTGGCAAGGTTACTACACCACGTACCATTTGATTCGCTTTTCTTGGATCAACTCCCAAACGAACAGCGATATCGACCGACTCGTCAAATTTCGCAGAAGCAACTGTCTTAATCAATGCAGAAGCATCTTTCAAGGTGTACAGTTTGTTCTTTTCGATTTTAGCCGCAGCCTCCTTTTGTTTTTTAGTCAATTTTGCCATGTCTTACGCTTTTTTTAATGGAGATTCTCCACTTACAGTTATACCCATAGATCTAGCTGTTCCAGCGATCATGCTCATTGCAGACTCGATTGTGAATGCATTCAAATCGACCATTTTATCATCGGCGATTGCTTTGATTTGGTCCCAAGTAACGCTTGCTACTTTTTTTCTGTTTGGTTCTCCTGAACCCGATTTCAGCTTGGCAGCATCCATCAATTGAACGGCAGCTGGTGGAGTTTTTACGACAAAATCAAATGATTTGTCTTTGTATACCGTGATTTGAACAGGGCATACTTTACCGGCTTTATCCTGGGTTCTTGCATTAAATTGTTTGCAGAACTCCATGATGTTAACTCCGGCAGCTCCAAGAGCAGGTCCAACCGGCGGCGATGGATTCGCGGCGCCTCCCTTTACTTGTAGTTTAACTACTTTACTAATCTCTTTAGCCATTGTTTAAAAAATGTGCATCGGCTTGTGGAAGCAAACCTTTGCGGTTAATTATAATAGTGTAACAAATTATACTTTTTCAACTTGCATGAAGCTGAGTTCGAGTGGCGTCTTTCTTCCGAAAATTTTAACCATCACTTCAAGCTTACGCTTTTCTTCATTGATTTTCTCAACTGTTCCGTTGAACCCGTTGAAAGGACCATCAATAACCTTAATTGTTTCTCCGACATTGAAAGGAATCGCATGTGTATCGGTTTTCACGGCAAGCTCATCGACTTTTCCTAGCATGCGATTTACTTCAGACATACGCAAAGGCACCGGATCGCCGCCTTTTACTTCGCCTAAAAATCCTATCACTCCGGTAATCGATTTGATAATATGAGGAATTTCACCCGCGAGGTTCGCCTCAATCATTACATAACCCGGAAAGTAAACTTTGTCTTTGGTCATCTTTTTCCCGTCACGAACCTGTACCACTTTTTCTGTAGGAACAAGTACCTGAGAGATGTAATCTGCCATCCCGAGTCTGTTGATTTCGGTCTCGATATAAGCTTTGACTTTATTCTCTTGTCCGCTTACAGCCCTTACAACATACCATTTTTTCATATTAACGTCTGTCATCACCTTACGATTTCATCCAATTAAAGAATCCTGCCAAAGCTTTTGCGAAAAGCTCATCTACACCCCAGGTAGCCAGGGCGAATAGGATTGAAAATACAGCTACAACGATAGTGTATCGCTGCACTTCTTCCCATTCTGGCCAGGTCACGTTTGTTTTGAGTTCTTCAAACGCTTCCGATATATAATTGATAACTTTCATGTCTTGTATTTTTTTGCACGGGCGGAGGGATTCGAACCCCCATCAACGGTTTTGGAGACCGCTATTCTACCCTTGAACTACGCCCGTTTATTAAAAACCAGCAACACAGTAAAGTGCTGCTGGTTTTTTAAATATTCGTAAATAATTATTCTACGATTTCAGTAACCTGACCTGCACCTACTGTACGTCCACCCTCACGGATAGCGAAACGTAGACCAACGCTCATCGCGATTGGGCTTAACAAAGCTACATCGATAGTCAAGTTGTCCCCAGGCATAACCATCTCCACACCTGCTGGCAAAGAGATAACTCCTGTTACGTCAGTTGTACGTACGTAGAACTGTGGACGGTAGTTATTGTGGAATGGCGTGTGACGACCACCTTCTTCTTTCTTCAAGATGTAAACCTCAGCTTTGAATTTAGCGTGTGGCTTAACTGATCCTGGCTTGATGATAACCATACCTCTTTTGATATCAGCTTTATCGATACCTCTCAAAAGAAGACCTACGTTATCTCCAGCTTCTCCACGGTCAAGGATTTTACGGAACATCTCAACTCCAGTAATTGTAGAAGTCAATTTGTCTGCACCCATACCAATGATTTCAACAGCATCTCCTGTATTAGCCACTCCAGTTTCGATACGACCTGTAGCAACAGTTCCACGACCTGTGATGGTGAATACGTCTTCAACCGGCATCAAGAAAGGCTTAGCTACATCACGTACTGGCTCTTCGATCCAGCTATCAACAGCTTCCATCAATTCAAGGATTTTAGGAACCCAGTTTGGATCAGCATTCAATCCACCCAAAGCAGAACCTTGGATAACTGGCCCGTTGTCTCCATCGTACTCGTAGAAAGACAATAGATCGCGGATTTCCATCTCAACAAGCTCCAAAAGCTCAGCATCGTCAACCATATCCACTTTGTTCATGAATACAACGATACGTGGAATACCTACCTGACGACCCAAAAGGATGTGCTCACGTGTTTGTGGCATTGGTCCGTCTGTAGCAGCTACTACCAAGATAGCGCCGTCCATCTGAGCAGCACCAGTAACCATGTTCTTTACGTAATCCGCGTGACCTGGACAGTCAACGTGCGCGTAGTGACGGTTAGCAGTTTCGTACTCAACGTGTGAAGTATTAATGGTAATACCTCTTTCTTTTTCTTCAGGAGCGTTGTCAATCTGGTCGAATGATTTTGCACCTGTTTTAGAGAAACCAGCTTCTGCTAAAACTTTAGAGATCGCAGCAGTTAGTGTAGTTTTACCGTGATCCACGTGTCCGATAGTACCGATATTCAAGTGGGGTTTGCTCCGGTTAAAATTTTCTTTTGCCATTTTACTTAATTTTTAATCTTAGTTATATAATCTATTTAGTGTTCACAAAATTATTGAGCCAACGACGGGATTTGAACCCGTGACCTCTTCCTTACCAAGGAAGCACTCTACCCCTGAGCTACGCCGGCAGTTTTTCCTTGGATTTTTAACCCTTTGGACGTGGATTTTGCAATCCGGAAATTCACTTTGCTGGAGTGAATTTTTTTGCTTTTTTGATTCGAGTTTTAGAATAAAATTCTTTGATTCGGAATCACGATTAACAAGTACTACTTGTGATGTATAAAGACGAGTCCTTACCAAAATTTTGAATTTCGCACTTTTACAAAAACGAATTTTTGATGCAATTCAAAAAGCAGATTCACTTGCAGGATTCACAAGCAGCGCTTGTGAGCCGTAAAGGTGAACCTTTACTGAAATTTTTGTTTTTCAAACCTTTACGAAAGCGAATTTCGATTTAATTCAAAAAGCAGACTCACCTTTAGGATTCACAAGCAGAGCTTGTAATCCGTAAGGGTGAACCCTTACTAAGATTTTTGTTTTCGCGTATTTACGAAAGCGAGCTTTCGACATACGCTCTAACAAAAATCTTGTGGGGAGAGCAGGATTCGAACCTGCGAAGTTCTCACAGCAGATTTACAGTCTGCCCTCGTTGGCCGCTTGAGTATCTCCCCCTTTTTTTATTGTTGATTTCAGATTTTGGATTTCAGAATAGTTCTAAAATTCACCTTCTAAAATCTTAAATTACCGAGCCGATAGAGGGACTCGAACCCACGACCTGCTGATTACAAATCAGCTGCTCTAGCCAACTGAGCTACACCGGCATACACAATAAAAAAAGTCCGCTATTTCTAACGGACTGCAAATGTATATCATTTTGTTTCTTAATCAAAACATTTTTAAAAAAAAATTCTGATTAAATATGTGTTCTTATTTTTTCTTTCCTCTTCATTAATAAACGTTCGGCTGCTTCGGCACATTGATCTACTGCTTCCTCAAAACTCTTGCATTGTTTCTTGACCATAAAGTCGTCTCCGGGAACGTGAATCTTGATCTCGGCGATCTTATTTTCCTTCTCACTTACATTGTCTACTTTTAAAAAAACCTCTGATGAAACAATCTTATCATAATATTTCTCCAATTTATCCATACGTTCCTGGATAAAATCTACCAGCTTTCTGTCGACAGTAAAATTAACTGCATGAACATTTACCTTCATAATTTAATTTTTAAATGGTTGAACAAAGTGAATCATTGTCGGCTTCTCGGATGCGCATTCCCATAAACCTTTTTAAGTTCTGCCAGGCTACTGTGCGTATAAACCTGTGTCGATGCCAAACTCGAATGCCCCAATAATTCCTTAACGGAATTGATATCTGCCCCATTATTTAAAAGGTGTGTTGCAAAAGTATGCCTTAAGATGTGCGGACTCTTTTTCACCTTCTCTGAGACGTTACTAAAGTAGTTATTTATTAAACGATACACAAACGAATCATTCAATTTAACGCCCTTTTGCGACAGGAAAAAGTACGCCGCATCTTTAATCACTTCTATATTAGCCCTTTCTAAAAGATAAGTATTTATTTGTTGTGAAATAATTGGCAAGATCGGGATAATCCGCTCTTTGTTGCGCTTGCCAAGTACTTTGATGGCGTTATCCGAAACATCGGCTACCTTGAGATGAATGAGTTCTGTTCGCCTGATACCCGTAGTGTAAAACAAGTCAATCACCAACTTGTCGCGCAGTCCGTCAAAGCCATCGGGGTAATGAATTTGATGCAACACCGCATCAAGTTCCTTCTCAGAAAACGGAACCTGGATTTTCTTGGGCGTCTTCAAAGCCTTGTGCTTGAGCAAAGGACTCGCGGCTATTTGTTTGGCCTTGAGCAAAAACTTGTAAAACGATTTCAGCGAAGATATTTTGCGGTTGACAGAAGTGTTAGCGATTCCCGCATCTACCAATGAAACAATCCAACTCCTGATTTGGCTGTAATTCACCGCCGTCAAATCATCGGTATCGAATTCTGCCAGAAGATAAGCCGAAAAAAAACAGACATCGTCCAGATACGCCTGAACAGTGTGTGCCGAGTAATTTTTCTCGAGGCTCAAATAATCCCGGAATGCCGCTACATTGTCTTGCATAAGAAAGCTGTGAACTCCAAAGGTATCGAATTTGCCCAAATGATTTTGCACTATCGTTATTTGATTACGCCCAAATGGACGGCCTTATGGATCAATCCGGCGATATTTTTAACGCGCAGCTTGAAAAATATGTTCTTTCGATGGGTCTCGATGGTGTTTTTACTAACAGCCAAACGCAACGCGATTTCGTCGGTGGTGTATTCTTTGGCAATCAGTTCGATGATTTCCTTTTCCCTTTTACTAAGGATTGACTTGTTGAATTCTAAAACACTCTGACTGCTTGCCGCTCCGTTAAAATGAGATTCATTGCGCAAAACAATGCCCGAAATGGCATCAATGAGTCGTCTCTTGTCTGTTTCTTTGAGTAGAAAACCGTTGATATCCTTGAGTGATTGCATGTTATCAAACATACTTACCACGAGAATCTTGACTTCGGGAAAATCTTTTTTGAGGATTTTGATGAATTCTATGCCATTCATCTCGGGCATAGAAATATCGGTGATAACAATATCTGGTTGTCCTTCTTTGATTTTCAGTAGCGCATTTTTGGCTTTGTGTTCTGCAAACATGATCTCAAAATCGGGTTCATTGGAAAGTACCGAAATCAATCCGTCTAAAAACATCTTATGGTCATCAACAATACCAATACTAATCATATTACTTGCATGGAATATCAATTGTTATAAAACTTCCGTTGTTGGGTTGCGACTCTATAGAAATCGTGCCTTGCAATGATTTGATGCGGTCGCGGATGTTCTTAAGTCCGATGCCCGAATGTTGGATCTGGCCAAACCCAATGCTGTCGTCTTCTACGATAATATTAAAGAAATCGTCATGGCGCGTTATGTTCAGACCTACTTTTTGGGCTTTGGCGTGTTTTGAAGCGTTGGTCAATAACTCCTGAATGATGCGGTACAGTTGGTGTTTGAATGTTTCAGACACCTCTTTGAACGCCTCACGAGGATACACTACAATTTCTAACGCAAATTCATTCCTTGCGCGATATTCTTGCTCCAGCTCGGCGAGCACGACATAGAAATCCCTGTCTTTCAAAAAATGGCTGCTCAAGTTGTGGGAGATGCTTCGCAATTCCTGAAACAACCCGGTGAGCCTTTGAATAACCCCATCAATTTGTTCGTTGTGGAGTGAGGCGTTGATTTTGGAAAGATTCAATTTAATCCCTGCCAAATCTCCGCCGACACCATCGTGTATTTCACCTGCAATACGATCACGTTCAATGGCTTGTCCTTCGAGCATCCCCAAAACCCGCTCAATTTCCTGCTCGTTTTCTAGTTTGATGCGTTCCTGGACAAACAGCTCATGTTCTTTCTCGTTGATGACCTTTTGCAATTTGTTCTTCTTACGGTAAAACAAAGTGAGCAGTAACAACGGAACAATGAGTGAAATTCCCAGGGAAATTACAATTTGTCTTTTGGTGCGCTCAATAGTTTTTTCTTTTGAGAGCAAGTCAATACTAAGGTTCTTTTTCTCGACTTCGTACTTTGTTTGGATTTCATTGAAAGCTATATTCTTGTTGAGATTAAAAATACTGTCATGAGGTTGCGGTATTTTTCCTGATACGAGTAGGCATTTTTATAGTCGTTTTTATATCCGTATGCGGCTGCGATGGATTTGTAAAGATTGAGCTTCTGACTCGAAGTACTGCTCGTTGGCGATAAGGCCAGCGCCTTTTCGTAATATTCTAATGCAAGATCGTATTGCTTTTTAGTAAGATAGTATCCGCCCAGGTTGAAATGAACAAAAAACAATTGCGACTCATCGTTAGAACGCTTTTGAATTTCTGCGGCCTGACGTAGATGTCCGAGGCTTTTTGCCATGCTTCCCTGCATCGGACTATTAAGATAAAAATCGCTGAGATTGAGATGGATTATAAAGGCTGTCGCGTCGTCATTCGCTTCGCGTGCAATGCGCAGCGCGTCGTAATAGTATTTAATCGTCTTCTCTGCATCCGAAGCGCTGTAGATAAGCGCCATAGTGATGTATCCTTGCACCAGCTCCTTATTGAGTTTATGATGTTCTGCATTTGCGATATTCTGCTGATAATACTCAATCCCTTTTAACGTGTCGGCCTGGATCATGTATAAGTTGCCCAGGTTTAGCAGGATTCGTGATTTGATTTCGGGCAAATGGTGCAAGTTGGCCATTTTTAGGGATGCCAGATACCAACTAAGTGCCTTGTCAAATTGATCGCTTTGCGCCGCAATGATGCCCAATTGGTTGTAGCTATAGGATAGAATTTTACCATAGCGCACGCTACGCCCATATGTTATTGCCTTGAAATAATGCGCTTTAGCTTGCGCCTGGTTTCCCTTGCTGTAGTAGTAATATCCCAAATTGCAAAGCGACCGCGCAATCAGGGAATCGTTACCAATGTCGACGCTGTTGCGATAGGCTTTATTGATGTAATAAAAGGCAAGTTCTGGCTTTGTTTCCAGATAAGAAGCATACCGGTCAATGTCTTTTTCAATGCGCCTTGACATGGTCTGAGCATGCATTACTGCAGTCAAAAAAAGAAGAATTGCAATAATAGACTTTAGGCTCATAGGCAAAAAACATCACTGTTTTATGGTATGGTTTGGTGCACAAATATATGACAAATTTGAGAGGAAAATTTATACAAATCCTTTTCAATCTCTTAAAAACTAGTGTCATGAAAAAAAAATCTTCACTCCATTGTTTGCTGCACTTCTTGTTTTTTCAATCCTTAACATTTCCGATATCGGAGGGCCAACCACTACGCCTTCTACCGACATTGGAGGCACCACTACCACCCCAAAAGGAAATAGCGGCCCAGCTTTGACTGCGACAATTGCTAAAGCCGAAACCTTCTAGAAATTACCCGTCGTTAATTGAACCTGAATCCAAAGCATGAAAACAACCCAAAACAAAAGCAATTTTCTATGGGCAAGGCTCAAGAAAGGTTTCGTGGGAATGTGCTGCTCCTCATCCACGCTAATATCAAAGACCAGCTGCTAAAACCCAATTACAAATTATTTCAATTATTATCTTATGAAAAATTTTAAACATTTTTTTAAAACACAGCTATCAGTAGCTTTTGTGTTATTGAGCGTAAACTTTGGTTTTGCGCAGACCGTAACGGTACCATCTAATTGCACCGTAGTATTACCGGGCACTGGCGGCACAGTTGGCGCAGGTGGAAAGGTAGGTCACGGCGGTTTGGTGTCTATGCCAGACCAACAATTGGTATCACCTTATGCGCCCAACCAAGGCGGGAACTTTGTATTCAATCAACCATCAGGAGTAACAACTGCTGGCTGGTTATTAAAAGGCGATCTTACTCATAAAGTATTAACATCATCTGTAAGTGTAATTATACCTCCAAGTACTACACCAATTACTGTAACTGGAAATTTTAACGCCGCTGTACAATCTACTACCGGATTATCGGCTGCCATTTTGAGTTACAATAAAGCTTTTAGACCTTCGGAGTATCTTGCGCCTTCCAATAAAGATTGGGCAAGGAGTAATGGAAGGGTTACTGTAAGTTGGGCTGAAGGAACTTGTGGCAAATCTATGTACTTTGATGTGTGTAAAAGGTTTGTCAATTCAGCACCAAATTCTACTGTACCGGCTATTGTGGGCCCTACTTGTTTGAAGCCCAATACGGTTTACACTTACTCCGTTGATAAAATTGTAAGTGATAATGCCAATGACGCCATTGGTTTTGACAGCTACTATTGGAGCGGAATACCTGCAGCTTACTATCAAAATAACAATCCTGATTTTTATACTTCTGCCGATGGTAGCTCGATCACTTTTAAAACAGGACCAACGGTTTCCCCAATAACTTTACAATGTTGTTACGGAAGGGTAAACCCAACAACGGTCAATGTAGATGGCGGACCCTCGTTTTTTCTTAACACGCCGACAGGAACTCATACTACTTGTGTTTCAAAATCACTTATTGTAGCACCGGTAGCACCTACCTACACTACCCCACCACCTACTTGTGTGGCTTCAGGAACTACAGCAGCACCGGCAACTTTTACCATAGTATATCCTAATGTTGTACTCCCACAAGTCTATACTTGGACGGCAGCCAATACAGGTTGGGTTGATGGTGTGACGGGTTCTGCAACCGCATTTACACCTGTTCCCAACACTCCATCTACCGGCCTAACTACTTTAACCGTTAATACCGCGGGAAACAACAATCCAGGCGAATTGACATTGACAATAACTGGAACATGTGATCCTGTTATTTTTAAATATCAAATAGACCGAAACATTAACGCGCCTTTGAACATTGTTGCAGGAAATGGCACTACAACTTTCTGTTTAGATTCTACCTCTTCTGGTAATTTATATACTATATCCCCAACAAACTCCAATGGGGTAACTTGGTATTTAACAGCAGTGGGTACTGCTGCACCACTTACCCCGATTACCATTCCGGGAGTTCAATTGCAAAACAGCAATACACAAACGGTAACCCTGAATACTACAGGTGCTGCCGCTGGCTCATTTTTATTGAATGTAAAGTCTAGCAGTGCGAATTGTGCAACAACTTTTATTTCAAAAGTGATCAATATCAAACCTGCCGCCCCTACTTTTGATGCTACAACTCCTTCGTGCCTTACTAAAAGTGCCACGAATCAAGTAACAACCGTAAGTGTAAGCCCACCAGGTGGAACAGGAACTTACACCTGGACATTACCGGCTGGAGTTAGTTTCGCAAACCCTTTAGCCGCGTCTAATACTTCATCTAATCCTACCTTAATTTTTAATGGTACTGGCACAAGTTCTACTTTGTCTGTAACTGCTGTTGGCACCAATAGTTGCAATAGCACTGCTGTGACTAAAGTTATAAACTACGTTGGTGTGCAAACTAATTTCCTGGCTGGTTTTCCTGATCAATATCTTGTAAATCCTACTTGTAACAATGTATTATCATGGCAAGTTACCGCGGGTGGTGTTACAACTAATTATCAAGCACCATTCCCTACATCAGGCACAGTTACAGTTTCTAACAGTCCGGCAAATGTTGGTTTAGGAATACCTCAAGGTGTAAATAATATTTTAACACTTTCAGGTTCAGGAACCACTGTAACAGCTGTTTGTGCAACTTTGGTTGGAGGCGCTCAAGTTTGTGCTACATCAATCGGTACTTATACACAACGTCAGGCAACCGGTAACAATGTGAATGATGATGTCATTAAAAATGTTACTATAAGCCCTAATCCAAATAGTGGAAATTTTGTTATTAAGGTTACTGATTTCGAAATAAGTGCCAATGCCGTATTAACAGATTTTTCTGGCAACCGGATTCAAACCTATTCTTTACAAAAAGGAGATAACAAAATTGAAAAGGGAGGATTGAAAGAAGGAACCTATTTTGTTGTTTTACGCGTGGACGGAAAACAAGAAACAAGACAAATAATTATTAAATAAATTGTAATTAATACCACCTTTGTCAAAGCCATAAACTTTGACAAAGGTTTTTTTTTGAAATCATGTCAATCAAATCGAACGCAATCAAACTTAAAATACTATCATGAGGACGAAAGTTACGTTACTATTAATACTCTTAAAATCCACGTTTATATGGTCACAAACTGTAGATTTCGACAATGGTTTTGGCAACAATGGTAAAACACATACCGGCTTTGGAGACACGAATGCAAAAGCAAACGCAGTAGTGACACAACCTGACGGTAAAATTATTGTTGGAGGAAGCGCTTACAGTGCTAACCCAAAAAACCTTTACAGGACCGACACCAATAATGCTGTATTGATACGATATAATAATGACGGCACTACTGATAGTACTTTTGGAAATGAAGGTATCGTTTCTTATAATTATAATGTAGTGTATAACTCAAACGAGATCAACACTGGTGTTAGTAAACTCGTATTACAACCAGATGGAAAGATTTTAGCTTTAATTGGAGGAGCTGCATCGCTTTTTTTTGTTAGATTCAACACCAATGGAAGTGTAGATACAAGCTTTGGAAATAATGGTACACTAATTTTCACGACCGTGTTTTCATCATTTGCAATTCAACCCGATTCTAAAATAATTACAGCGTATAAACAAGATCATTATAATTCTTTTGGACAAGTCGATTCCTCTTATTTCAGGGCCGAACGTTATAATCAAGACGGAACATTAGATAATACTTTTGGCACAAACGGCACTATTACTACCGATTTTGGCTTTGGTTACAATGCCGCTTTTGCAATTACTTTACAACCAGATGGAAAAGTTATTGTTGCAGGAAATAGTTATAACGATAAATTTGCGATCGCCAGATACACTACAAATGGGGATTTAGATACCACTTTTGATGGTGATGGAAAAGTGATTACCTCTCTGGGAATTGGATTAAAAAGTTATGTAAAATACCTTAGCGTGCAAGCTGATGGAAAAATTATAGTGGCTGGAGGTTCATATACTTCAATGTTTCCTCAAGAATATTTTTTCTCGATTGCAAGATACAATACAAACGGCAGCTTAGATACCAGCTTTGACGATGATGGAATAGTAAACAACCCATTTGATGATGCTTCTGGAACATATATTAATTTCAACACAATTATACAACAACCCGATGGTAAATTTTTAGTCACCACTGAAACTGGAAATAGTTTTGAATTTGTAGTAAGAAAATACAATGCTTCTGGTAGTGATGACACTTCATTTGGCAATAATGGGAAATCCGAATTATTGATCCAAGATGTTAATACGGCTTTGGGTATTGCATTGCAACCGGATCAAAAAATCATTGTAGTCGGACATTCTTATGCCTTTACGCCTTTTCTCGGAAATGAATTTAATGTAGTGCGTTATTTAGAAAACGGTGTCCCTGATATCTCGTTTGACAACGATGGCATCATCGCATCAAAATTCGATTCCTCTAATGATTTATGTGCAAAACTACTAATTCAACCTAATGATAAGACCATAACAATAGGTACTAGAAAAACAGTTACAATGAGCACGCTTGCAAAAGAAATCATTGTAATGTCCAGAACGAATACCGATGGTAGCTTAGACACTACATTTGGCACTGATGGTAAAGTAGCAAGTGATTTAGGACAAGATTACTGTATAATTAAAAATGCAGCATTACAGCAAGATGGTAAAATTTTAGTTTCCTGTGAAACGATAACTATTGGAAATTCCTTTTACGAATATTTTCTAATCAGATACAATAACGACGGTAGTCTTGATACGACCTTCGGTGACAATGGTAAAACAATGCTGGGCTATTTAACTGCTATACTTCCCTTATCTGACGGAAAAATCATTATTGCTTCACAAGTTTTTGACGCACAAGATAATCCACTCCTAAATTTAAAAAGGTTAAATAATGATGGTTCCTTAGATGCAACTTTCCAAAATAACTTATTGGTCAATCTTGATGGGTTTATAAATGGATCTATATATTCGACACTGCAATCAGACGATAAAATTGTAGTAGTTGCTTGCGTTCCCAATCAGGAAGGTAAAATTGGTTTTTATAAAATTCGATATCATAGCGATGGAAGTATCGATACTTCTTATGTGAATGGTTTGAATGTTTTTGAAAACAGTTGTTTTGCAAATGGGATTTTCTTAAGAAACGATGGGAAAATTTATGTTACCGGTAACACTACTGGCTATGACCCGGTAAATCAAGTTGACTCTTCCGAATTTTTGGTAGCTTGCTATGATACAAATGGAAATCTAGATTCAAATTATAGTGCAGATGGAGTTGCTACATCGTCAATGGATAACGTATATAATATTGTTCAATCAGTAGCCATGCAACCTGATGGTAAATTTGTTGTTGCCCTAACCAAACAGGAGCAGAATCAGGCAAATCCGACACCTGAAACCTATAATGTAGTTGTTAGCCGTTTTAATTTTGAGGGTGGTAATGATACAAATTTTGGCACCAATGGCATTATTGAAACCTCTTTTTTTGACAGCTATGACGAAGCTTTCAGCGTTGCATTGCAATCCGACAATAAAATCGTTGTAGCTTGTACTACAAATACTGGGCTTAATAGAGATTTCGGTCTAATCAGACTTACAAATAACGTTCTAAGCAATCAAGATTTCAGTCCTGATACGAGCGGTAAATTGGTCCTCTTTCCCAACCCGACTCGAAATACACTAAATATTAAATCTACAGAAGATCTAGTGGTAAATGTGTCTAAAATCACAATACTTAATTCGCTTGGTCAGATCGTTGTAGCGCAAAACAGCAACAGCAATTACAATGGCATCGAAAATATAGACGTAACTTATTTACAAAAAGGCATTTACATTGTTGCACTAGACACCAATTACGGAAAATGGAGCGGCAAATTCGTGAAGGAATAATAATCCCTAAAAAGCAACTGCCTTATAGGCTTCGTTCCCTGGACACCGAAGAAAAACCCGAAACCCAAAAAATTATCCTCCGGTAATAGTCTCCGTAACAAGCAAAAAAAAAAACCGTTAGCATTATGCTAACGGTTCCTATATGTGATCAAGCAGAGATTAGTTCTCCAAATTGTCTCGCATGTTCTGGATGTAAGCCGCTTTCTGGATTTTCATCCTGTTTGTAACAGAAGGTTTGATGAAAGCCTGACGTGCACGCAACTGACGAACAGTTCCTGTTTTGTCAAATTTTCTCTTATAGCGCTTCAATGCTCTATCGATATTTTCTCCGTCTTTAATTGGTATAATTAACATAATATAGACACCTCCTCTCGTTAAGGCCGCAAAGGTAAGTGAAAAAAGAGGAAAGAAACAAGAAAAAAGACAAAAAATTATCTGCATCGCAAATCTCTTATCATATAGTGGCCTTTCCTCTTTCAGCGTAGCGATCTTTTTTTTTGGCGTGCCGGCAATCCACCTCCTGCAATTGCCGAACACTTTGTGCCGTCAGGCTGTCCGCTATATCTTTTGTCCGCTAAAGAAGCGAAACAAAAGGATACCGCTTCCATCCTTCACGCGGGCATCAATCAATAACCCAACGCATGTACATTCCCCGTACTGGCAACTGCAAAACCACTACCCGTCCATTTAATCAAAGTAAAAAGTAGTGATGGTTTTTAAACTTCCAATAGTTTGCGTCTTCCTGAAATAATACGGCAGCGCCAGTGTTTCAATAAGTGCATCCTGGGTATCGGTGTCGCGCAAGTTGGGCGATTGCCTCAAATCTTGCAACCTGCTAGTCGCATAGCTTTCGGCCTGGTATATCATTAGGTTTCTCTTGCCATAAGTATTAAAGGCAATTTGCGCAAAATTGTCCCTGACCAAAGAATAGGCGATGTTAATGGTGCTGCCATCAGATTTATGGATGGTTTTAAGATTGTTAGCCGCATCGTAATCAAAAGTATTGTAATTGTCTGTTGTGCCGTCTAAACCCAGATCATTTCCTGCCTTAACAATGTTATCATTCGCATCAAAATCAACAATAATACGCGACATGACTGTAGTCGCAGGATTGTCATAAGCCAGCGAAAGCCTTTCAAAATACACTTTATCGACGGCCACATGCACAAACCGATAGTAAGAATGTTGGGTATTTTCATACAGCCAGTTGATTGCGATAAGCCTACCCTGCGCATCGTAGAAAAAATCGCGCTCGTCGTTTTCGTAAGCCCTTTTCACGAGCAGATTGTTCTCATAAAAATAACGCTGTGCCGTTACTTCTCCTTGTCCTACGCCATTAACGAAATCTTCGGATGTCTCTGCGAAGAATTTTTCATCCTGCAGGTTGTGGGTCGTGAATTTAGTGGTCTGCTCGGTATTATCGCCCTGGATGTATCTATGCTCCACCGTAAACTGGTCAAAAACCGGGTTCAGATTTGTGGGAATTGTTGCGGTCGGCGCATCATCACTACTGCAGGAAGCCAAAATAAAAAGCATAGCGAATCCTGCCAAAATAAAGGGTTTGGTTGTCATTTCAATTGATTTAATTGGTTGATACTGGATAACGCAGACCATTTAGACTTATTGTTAATTTTGTTAAAAAAAAGGCAAGTGTCAGAAAAACCGACACTTGCCCTTGAATGTATTCAAAATAAAATTAATCCTTAAGCAAATTCCTTGAAATGACCAACTTCTGAATTTCTGTAGTTCCCTCGCCGATGGTACACAATTTAGAATCGCGATAGAATTTCTCCACCGGAAAATCTTTGGTATAACCATAACCGCCATGTATTTGTATCGCCTCGTTAGAGACTTTCACGCAAACCTCAGAAGAATACATCTTGGCCATCGCGCCCATTGTAGTGACAGGTTGATGGGTTTGCTTACAATAAGCGGCTTTGTGTAAAAGTAATTCTGATGCTTCGATTTCGGTAGCCATATCGGCCAGCTTAAACGCAATGCCTTGAAAACTGCTGATGGGCTGTCCAAACTGGTGTCTTTCTTTCGAATATTTCAAGGCCGCTTCATAAGCGCCTTTGGCAATCCCAAGTGACAACGCTCCGATAGAAATCCTTCCGCCGTCAAGAATCTTCATCGCCTGGATGAATCCCTGACCAACGTCGCCAAGCCTGTTGGCATCGGGAACACGGCAGTTGTCAAAGACAAGTTCTGCAGTTTCGCTCGCACGCATACCCAATTTGTTTTCTTTTTTCCCCGATGAGAATCCCGGCATGCCTTTCTCAAAAACAAAAGCGGTCATCCCTTTAGAGTCTCCTTTTTCACCGGTACGCACAATCACTACGGCGATGTCGCCAGAAATGGCGTGGGTAATGAAGTTCTTGGCGCCGTTTACAATCCAGTGGTCGCCGTCCTTCACCGCGGTGGTGTTCATTCCACCGGCATCAGAACCGGTATTGTGCTCGGTAAGTCCCCAAGCACCGATATGCTCTGCCGTGGCCAGTTTTGGTATCCATTTCTTTTTTTGCTCGTCGCTGCCAAAAGTCAAAATATGGTTGGTGCAAAGCGAGTTGTGCGCCGCTACCGACAATCCAATAGAAGGATCTACTTTAGAAATTTCCTCAACAATGGTAATATATTCGTGATAACCCAATCCTGAACCGCCGAGTTCCTCGGGAACCAAAACTCCCATAAAACCCATCTCTCCGAGTTTTTTGAACAACGGCACGGGAAAAGTCTGCGCTTCGTCCCATTCCATGATGTGTGGCCTGATATTTTGCTCTGCAAAGTCGCGTATTGATTGTGCAATCATCGATTGCGTTTCGTTGTAACTGAAGTCCATTTTTACGGTTATTTTTTAGAATTCCAAATATAAGGCAATTATATTTATTTTATCAATAGGAAATCCCGAAATTTTTACCAAATCCTCAACACCCTTAATCCCGCCATTCATGCTCCTGTAGGTCACGATTGATTTGGCGAGCGCATACCTGAAATACGGAAATTGCACGAGCTCTTTGACCGTGGCTTCGTTAATTTTGACCTTCTTCACCTCGGGGATTTGCGACACTTTAAAACTCGTCTGCAATTTCGCTACCACCTGTTCCGACAAACCCCAGACATCGCCCATCTGTTGCATGCTTACAAAACCTCCGAGCTTTTCCCTTTCCTTGAGTATCCTCTCAGACAGCCCATCGCCGATACCGTAAACCGCCTTTAAATCTTCCTGGGTCGCCGAATTGATATCTTTAACCACAACAACCTTCCTCTCAAAAGAGTCGTCCTGCGAAAAGAATCGCTTGTTTTTATTTTTCACCCAATCCGGGAATTTAAAATAGGGTGCGATTTGCGCAAGCAATGAATCCGACACTTGGGTTACCGTTTGGAACTCGGCTGCCGAATTTACATAACGGTTTGTTTTCCTGAAAGCGAGCAAACGGTCAATCTCGGCCACAGACATGCCCAATTTATAGCCTTTAAAATCATTGATAAAGTTGGGATTGAAAGGATAGATTTTTGGCTTACTGTTTCGCCGGGCAACAGCAGCAGTATCAATCTTCGATTGTACAGAAAGCCATTGTTGTTCATCTGGTTCGGCGTCTGGCTTTTTATCGCCCGAATCAAAAAAATAAAAAGCGAGTTGAAAGATGACTAATAGCGTAAATAAGAGCAAAAGCCCCACGCGTTGGGATTTTGAAAATTGCAGGTACGATTTTAACTTGGAGGTTTTCATAAAGTGGCAGGTAAAAAAGTGAAATGGCTTAGAAGGAAAAATGTTTAAAGATCGAATACCGAACTGCGTTTGGCCCGAATGAGGTCTTTGAGCCGAATCCAGAACGCGAGCGTAAGGTAGACGCCAAACCAAAGTCCGGCGGTGACAAAAGTGATGTAGATGAAAAATAACCGCACGTTGTTGGCGCGCATGCCCAACTTATCGGCCAGACGAGAAGAAACGTGAAATCCGTACTTTTCAAAAAAATACTTGAGCCTGATGATGGCAGGTAATTTCATCTTGATCGTAGTAATTGGGTGACGGAATTTGATGTTACGGCTGCGGTAAAACTTGGCATAACAATCAGTTGCAGTGTTTTCATGATATTGATTTTATTTGGCTTATACCCGACTAAAGTAGCAAAAAAAATCATACAATCCACACAAATAACCAACTTGTGCTATTTCTAGAGCAGTGACATCTGACCGTTAAGCGCCAGCAAATACAACTTGGCACAGGCACGTGCATCCGACAAGGCTTCGTGGTGATTGAGCGCAATATTGTTGCGGTCGCTGCAATATTTGAGATTGGCCGGCCTGTATCCTTTAGAACGGTAAATCTTGCAGGTACATTCCCAACGGTCGGCAATTTCGAGTTCATCATAATACAAACCGAAATGTTTCATGGTATGCACCAGCACTTTGCGATCGAAAGCTTCATTGTGCGCCACAATCGTTCGCCCAAACAGCCTTTTGTATATTTCGGGAAAGTGACCCAGAAAGTCCTTTTCATTGGCTGTTTGCGACGCATTGATGCCATGCACCCTGATGTTGTGGTACGAATAGTGGTTGTAAGGCGGCTGGATCAGCGTGTAATATTCATCGGTAATGATGCCTTCGTTGACCGTTACGATGCCAATTGCACACGCACTCTCAGGGTGCATGGTGGCGGTTTCAAAATCGATGGCGGTAAAATTCATATTTGGCACATTGGCCTCAAAAATACAAAAGGATTTTAACGTGGTTTGCTACCTTTACAAAAATCCCGAAAATGAAATATGGTCTAATTTTTTTGGTGATACCAATGCTCACCTTTTCCCAATCAAAAAACCCGGCTGTCGAAGTGCAATATGTGCGCAAATCCAACGGAACATTGGTTGCCGACCAAGATACGATTGTCGTTTACACCGATCCTTACCAAACTTTGGTTAGTTCGAAAAAAATCAATACAGGAAAAGCACCGTTTCCTTACGAGCAAACATTGATAGCAAGAAGCGGAAAAACGCTGAGGCTGATCCAAAAAGCCACGCTTTCTCCAACGAAAACCATCGCAACCAACGACAGCCTTTCTATAGCCAAACAAACTTTTGAATGGTTGCCCGACACTAAAAAAATACTCGGCTACCATTGCAAAAAAGCCAGGACAGTAATCAATTCAAATACGATTGAGATTTGGTACACCAACGATTTGGCAGTAAAAGGGGCGCCATCGGCTTTGGGGCAAAACCTAGGGCTCGTGCTGGAAACCGTTCGTAACAACAACTATGTGGTGACGGCGATTGCTGTTTCGAAAAAGAAAAACTTCCCAAAAGTCTCTACAACCAACCAGACGGTCGATGCCTTAACTTACCGTGATTTGGTGTGGAAAAGCCGCTTCACCCAAATAAAAGTGTTCCAAAAAGAAATCCTCAATTTTACCGAGGCGCCACAATCGGGCGACAGTATTTTGCGCTTTGCGGGCGGAACCGTTGTAGTGAGGAAAGTGAGATTCCCCGAAATCAAATCGACTTCGAGTGTTTTTGCCGAAGTCACCGAGCAATCCAATGGCGACGCTTACGATCGGACGGGATCGGTTTTCGTGCTTCCGCTTGACGGGACTACTTTTATGCACGCTTTTACCAAAGGCATAAGCAGCGTTCCTGCCTACGAAAATGGCAACGGTAAACAATATCAAGGAATGGTCAGAAAAGGGGCTTATGTGCCTTTGTTAGAGGTAATGCGGTTCTTTACGCCGTTTGGCATCAAGCAGTACAACCACATCCCTCTCAAGGGAAAGGTATGGCAGGACAGCGTCTCATATCGGCAGGATATTTCTGATTTGATTCCGGCTTTGAGCAACCGCGAAGTCTATGTAGGTATGAGTATCGGAAATTACGACAAAGGCGGACACAAGGCCAGCCTGTATTTCACGATCCACGATGAATTGTCGCAGGAAGCCAACGTAAGGCAAGTCATGCCGTTGTTCAACACCGTCAACATTTTGGAAATGGCCGGACAGGAATACGGATCGATGTTTGGTTCAGAAACAGGCCTCGAAGTCACTTTCGATTTGCCCAACGATGCTAAAAATGCAAAGCTACGCTACATTGCAACGGGTCATGGTGGTTGGGAAAACGGAGATGAATACCTGAAAAAAATCAATACGATCTACCTTGATGGAGCCGAAAAATTCGCCTTTGTCCCTTGGCGTACCGATTGCGGGTCGTACCGGTTGTACAATCCGGCTTCGGGCGATTTGGGTAATGGGTTATCCTCGTCGGATGGCAGCCGATCCAACTGGTGTCCGGGAACGACGACCAATCCGGTTTGGATTGCCTTGGGCGATTTAAAAGCAGGCCAACACGCCATTCGCGTGACCATCCCGATGGGTAAACCCGAAGGCAGTAGCTTTAGTGCTTGGAATGTGAGCGGCGTTTTGGAATACGAATAAAGTAAACACAGATTCCACGGATTCCACAGATTAACAATGTTTTGAAAATCTGTGGAATCCGTGGAATCTGTGTCTAAGTTTTAACTTATTTAATCGGAGCTATAATTTCGTATCTGGTAATTATATGGCATTTGCTTTTTTAGGACTACTTACAGTCTTTCTGCAGGGACGGCATTTTCAAAAATCGTATCTTGTCTCTTGGGAAGGGGGCGAAATGGATATCCCTAATAAATTTTCGTTATTCGGAAATGCAGGAAACCTGTATCTATTGTTAAAATTACAACGTTTCAATTTTAAGCTGCGAATGCCTTTGGGGGAAAGGGCAGCCTAAAAAAATAATCCGCGAATGCTCTCGGAAAAGGCCCAAAGCCTAACGAGAGCATTCGCGGATACAAGGAAACTGTCAATTACTTAATCGACCCGATGATATCGTATTTGGTAATGATGTGGTGTTTGCCATTGCCCAAATCTACGAGTACCGCTTGATTGTCCTTGGTAAAAAGTTTGGATACTTCTTCTATTGACGTACCGGTCTTGACGACGGGATAGGGTTTGCCCATGACTTCGCGGATGGGTTTGTCGGCGACATTCTTATCGGTCACGTAACTTTGAAACAAGTCGGACTCGTCTACCGAACCCACAAATCCAGTAATGTCAATCACGGGAATCTGCGAGATTTTGTATTTGCGCATGCGCTCGATGGCGTGCGAGACAAGTTCTTCGGTGCGCACAATGACAAGTGGCTTATCGATGTGGTCTTTAATCACGTCTTCGGCTTTGGTGATTTCCTCGTCAAGGAAACCGCGTTCGCGCATCCAGTCGTCGTTGAACATCTTTCCCACATAACGGCTGCCCGAATCGTGGAATAAAACCACCACAACGTCTTCTGGTTTGAAATGGTCTTTGAGTTGCAGCAAGCCTTTGATGGCCGAACCTGCAGAGTTACCCACGAAAATACCTTCTTCGAGTGCGATCTTCCTGGTGTAGACTGCAGCGTCTTTGTCGGTTACTTTGGTGAAACCGTCAATGAGTGAAAAGTCGACGTTTTTGGGAAGGATGTCCTCGCCGATGCCTTCGGTGATGTACGAATAGATTTCGTTCTCGTCGAAGATTCCGGTTTCGTGGTATTTCTTGAACACTGAGCCGTAGGTATCTACACCCCAGATCTTAATATTCGGGTTTTTCTCTTTGAGGTATTTGGCCACGCCAGAAATGGTTCCGCCGGTACCTACACCTACTACGAAATGCGTAATCTTTCCTTCGGTTTGTTTCCAGATTTCGGGGCCGGTTTGTTCGTAATGTGCCACCGCGTTGGACGGATTATCATATTGGTTCACGTACCACGAATTGGGTGTGTCTTCACCGAGTCTTTTAGAAACCGAATAGTACGAACGTGGATCGGTTGGCTCTACATCGGTTGGGCAAACAACTACCTTGGCGCCCACGGCGCGCAGGATGTCCATTTTTTCCTTGGATTGTTTGTCTGTGATGACACAGATAAGTTTATAGCCTTTAACGATGGCAGCCAGCGCGAGGCCCATACCTGTGTTTCCCGAAGTTCCTTCGATGATGGTGCCGCCCGGTTTGAGGCGTCCGTCGGCTTCGGCGTCTTCGACCATCTTGACGGCCATTCTGTCTTTGACGGAGTTGCCGGGATTGAAGGTTTCTACTTTGGCCAGAACGAGTGCATCTACTTCTGCGGTTACTTTATTGAGTTTCACAAGCGGCGTATTGCCGATGGTGCCTAGGATATTTTCTGAGTAGTTCATTACTATTACGATTGCGATTTGCGGGACAAATATAGGGAATTGAGAATTATTGTAGGCTTTAAATTTTGAACAGGCTTGTTGGCGGCCGTAGCATCGCCGAGCATTAAAAAAAGCCAGTGGGCATTTTAGCGATGGCGCCAGCAGACACGTTGGCCGAACGGTTAGAATAATGCTGATGTGCGTGAGGGATAGCAGCGGCATCCTTTTGTCATGCCGAGCGCAGTCGAGGCAGTCAAAAGATAGAGCGGATAGCCCGACGGCGAGATGGTTTTGCTATGAAATTGGGTTTTGATTCGCCGGCACGCCCAAAAATTATTGGAAGAAGTTCCAGACCAACCCGAAACGCACGAGGAAGTCGCGGTACGGATAGTTAGGCGCCGAGAAATATTCGTTGCGGCCTGCCCAGGCAGAGTTGAAATGCTCGGCTTTGACAAAAATGCGGGTTTGGCGCACACGCATATTGATGAAGAAATCGCAGTAGGCAAAATCACCGATTTCTTTTTTGTTCTGCACGAAAAACTCGGTGATGACCGGATTGTAGTCATTCATATAATACTTCGTAAAATAATTGAACGTGACGCCTGCCTGAAGATACAGCGCACGTTTGAAAAAGTAATCGGAGAAGTATAATGTGTTGCGTGTGACGATATCAGGCACATTGAGCACGAGGCTATCTTGGGCTACTTTTTGGTAGAGCACGGTGTTGTCTAGCGCGAATTTCCAGAACTTGAATTCCTTGCCCACCTTGATTGAAAGGTATTGGATGCTTTTGTTGTATTGTTTGGGCGTGACGAGTTGGATAGAATCGTTGGTGCTGTCGTCGCTATAATAGAGAAAGTCGTTGAAATTGGTGATTTGCAAGGCAGCCGTTCCCCATTGGGTTTGCGCCTCGGCCTGGATGGAGTTGATTTTTTGGTTCTTGAAATTGTTGTGCCAGTTGTAGCTGATAAAACTGCTTTGGTGAAGGTTGTATAGGTGATCGGGCAGCTTGTTCAGGTTTTGGTAACGCACCGAAAGTTTGTTCTTGTCATTGAATTGGTAAGAGGCCTTACCATCGATATTGGTGAGTGATTGGTCGCTGAGTGAATTGGAGTAAAGCAGGGTGGCGTTCCATTTGCCTTTCTGATAGTCATATTGTCCGCCAACGCTATTAATTTTATCGTTGAGTTGGCTTGGTATTGGCACGCCCGAGAGAACGTAGGCAGTTCCGTAGAAATAATTGTATCGAAAATCCTCGGCAAAAAACTGAAACCTGCCCAGCGGGTTTTCGTAGATGGCGCCAACTTTATTGTATAAGCGGTTGTAGCGCAGTTGATCGTTGATACCACCGAAAACATAAGCTTCGCCGAACCGATTTACCTTGTTGGCACCAACGGTTGATTGGAGCGTTTTTTGGGTGTATTCGAAATACTTGTACTCGTAATTGAACTGGTGCGCAAGGTAGAGGTTGTTGGACCCTTCTGTAGGATTGATCCTGAAGGTGTGGTCTACAAACGCACGTTTCCCTTTAATATAAGATTTGGCGTCGGTAAGGTAGACTTCGAACCGTTGGCGCTCTTTGAAATCTTCGTTCTTATTTTCAAAATCTTCTGTTGTGGTTATCCCGCCATTTTCCTGGTTGGAAAAATCCTGACTGGTTAGGTGGCCGTAAACCAGGTATCTTTTGCTTTTGGTGTGGTAGTTTGTGGTGAATCGAAAATTTCCGGTGCTGGCGAGTTGGTTGACGTATTTCCCGAGTGACCGTAACCCTTTGTAGGCAAGTGAAAAGTTAAAACGTTCGGAGGTATTCATGGTGATAAAGGCGTCGAGGCTTTGGCCTTGTTCCATGACGGTTTTAAAATACAACTCGGTCAGCGGTGTGGCTACCGAATAGTATTTGATTTGGTTGGATTCGAGATAATTGAAATGCTTGGCTTTATAACCGATTTCGGGATAGGGTGTAAATTTAGTGAGGCCAAAATCAATGGTGTTGTAAGTGTGGCCTTCATTGACAAATGGCAATAAGCCGAAATTGTCGCGCCGAAGGTAATTGTATTCGTACTCATCCTGAATGGTTAATGAGGTGTCTACATAAGTCGTGTCGCGCTCGATGGTAAATATCTTGTAAGACGAAATAGGCGCCTTTCTGGCCTTTTCTTTTGCTTTCTGCTCGGCAGTCTTCACAAAGGTTTTTGGTTTCTCCTTGGCGGGCTTCTCCTGCGAAAAAACGAAAACTGTAAAAAGCAGGGATAAAACCGAAAATGCGATTCTCATAGACTGGAAATATAAGCGACAAAAATAACCATTTGTTTGTAAATAGTTATTGATAGCACTAAAACTTATGATTTTATAAACAGCCTAAAAACAAAAAACCATCCGCAAGGGATGGTTTTGTTTAAGTATAAAATACTGTGTTATTGTTTCACCACTTTGATGGTATCTGATTTACCAGCAGCGTTAGTTACTTTAACCATATATACGCCATTGTTGAATGATGAAAGGTCGAAAGTTACGTTGCTTAAAGCGCTGTAGTTTTTGTTAGCTACTTCCTTACCGACCGCATCATAAACCGTTACATTGCTAATTGACTTTCCGTTTAGGTTCAATACGCCAGAAGTTGGGTTTGGAGAAGCGGTAAAAGTTTTCGCAGTTGTGTAGCTTGTAGTTGCTAAAGTACAGTCGAACAATGAAGCAGACCCAACATATTTAAAGGCGCCTCCAACAGTAGATGAAGTGTTGAAACCTGCAGCCAAACCGTGACCTCCGTCAAAGAATGAAACATCACTTCCGTTGTCAGCGTTAGTATCGTCCTGGCCGTTTACATCGATCCAGTTCAATCCTCCGTCTGTAGTGTACGAAGAGCCTCTTTCTCCTAAATCAATATCTTCTCCAAGAGAAACATAAGCACATCCATTTACTCCAGGCACATTGGTTACCGCCGCATTTCTGTATGTTCCTATTGGAAATTCAGAAACCCAAGTAGCTCCGCTATCGGTAGTTCTAAAAAACTGCCAGTCATCTGTAATCAATAACCCATTGTTTAAATCCGCGAACGCGTAATTTCCGGTTTGCATATCAGCGATTGGCGTTTGAGACACAGCCCAAGTCAAACCTTTGTCAAATGATCTGTACATTCTACCTTTGTTTGTTCCAAACCAAATAGCATTTCCATTGGCAGCAAAACTTCTGGTATAACCATATTCACCATCCAACGGTACTGGCACGTTAGATGCAGATACTCTAACCCAGTTGGTTCCGCCATTGGTAGTTGTGTAAATCTCAAATGTAGTTGGAGTATCAGGATCTCCCATGCAGAAACCGTTGTTAGCATCCCAGAAATAAACAACATTTGTAAATGAAGCTGTGGCGTTAAACGAAGCCGTAGCTTGCTTAGTCCAAGTAGTTCCGCCATTGGCAGTTTTCCAGATACCGCCTAAGCCTCCAGTATCAGGGAATGCAGCCACATAAGCATCCGTTCCCGAAGTACCAGCTATACATCCAATTCCAAGAGTTGTAGATCCAAGATTGATCACCCCTGGTGTCCAAGTATCACCACCGTCGTTCGAACGGGTATACTCTCTAATTACGTTAGTTGTGGTAATACCGTCATAAGCAGTACACCAAATATTGTTGGCATCGGCATAAGAAACTTGGTTAATACCTCTACTCGCAGCCGTGAAGCCTGTAGCGACCTCTGACCAAAAAACCTGTGCATTCATCCCTGTCGCACCTGTCAAAAACACAAGAAATAATAGTAATTGTTTTTTCATAATAAATTAAGTTTTAATAAAGTTGAACAAATGTAATCAGATAAATATTGAAAATCAAAAAAAGACTCTTAAAATTTCGGAGGAGATAATATTAAAAGAAGAATATCTGCGAGATAACCACAGATATTCTTCCTTTTTATTGCTGAATTGATGATTTTCAGTTTAAGGTGTAAACACGGGATCAGAATAGGTTACACTATCACCGGTACCGGTTTTTGTCACAGCCAATACGGTTTTAAATCCAGAAGCTACAGACATGGCGTTGTACACTCCGTTGTAAATTTTAGTTTCGCCATTTGGAAATTTCACGACAATCCTGTATTTCAAATCTACCGAAGGAGCTTCTAAATCTGCCGCCTGAACCACACCAATCTTAAAAGCATAAGTTCCCGGATTGTATGCGTATGGAGAAGGTGTATAAATTGGGTTCGGCGTAGTTACTGGAACCGATGATGTACTTATTCCTTCGGAAGTGGTACCTAACTTCGATGCTGAAAGGAAATACGTTTTAGGCCAATCTGTAACAGACCCCACATATGCTTCGCCATACACAAATGCCCTCACACCCCCATTTGTAAAAGTAACCAATGGTGACGTGCCGGAGTAGCTAAGGTACAAATCGGTTCCCACCGATGTCGCCGTGACGCCCAATGCCGACAATGCTGCAGACTGAGCCGTAACAAAATTTGCAGCCGTAGTCGCTAAGTCTGTACTGAACGGGACAGGAAATGCATTGCCATTAACCCTAAGAGTTCCGCTACCACCAGTTCCTAAAAGTGTAACTGTGGTTAGTCCAATTCTCTCTGCCTTCACCCTCACTTTGCGAACTATGGTCTTATTTTCCCAATCAATAGAAATTTTAAGCCTCTTATCGTTAGTGGTTGGAACACCTGTGCTACCTGAAGCGACATTAATCGTATTAGAAGTCAATAGATAATGCTTACCCGGAACAACTCTTTTCAAGTTAATTGCGGTTAACTTCATATCGAAATTCAAATCGAAAGTACCTCCTCCGCCGGGCACAGAAATTTTCTCAGTCCCAGAATTTGACCCAGGCAAAATGTCTACAGATGCGTTCCTCACGCCTCCTCCCATTGAGTATATTGTTGCCTGTACAGTAACAGTATCCATTACAACAGCTCTAAAACTTTCTGGAAGCGTCGCCGTAAAATTAATCTCCTGACCCGGCAATGCAAATGTTGCGTCGGTACTTACTGTCGCAGTTACCGTTTCAAATGGAAGCACTCCAACCGGCGATCCCGTAAATTTGTCGTCGTCATCATCGCAGGAAATAAGCGTGCTCCCAGCAAAGACAGCGAGCAATAATAGTTTTATTCTTTTCATTTCTAATAAAATTAAATTGTCAATATTAGTACTTACAGCCCAAGTTGATAATTGTTAAACGTTTCATACGATGCCGCAATTCCATTATCATCCTGAAGTGAAGTAACAAATCTAAATGCTTGTTTCATTCCTGCCTGAGCTCTTACAGTTGCCGACAAACTATTATAGTTTGTTTTGGTACCGTCAAACCCGTAGGCTTCTCCAAAAAACACATAGGTATCTCCTTTCTCAAGATCGGTTACATTCACCCCAATAGCTGTCGCTATCATTTGAGGCGTAACTTCTAACTGGTAAGGGAAACTGTTAACCGTTAACAATTCTGCATAGTTACCGGTAGTAACCCCGACCGGGTTTCTCTTTCTAACCTTAAGAACATATTTCTGAACGTTCCCGCTAGGTGCAGTAAGCAACCCACCAAATTTTGTATCATCTAAATGTTCAAAAGCCAGCATCTTATCAGTAATATCCAAACGGACATACTGCCCTCCTACTATGACCGGCCTAGGGTCACGTGCATCCTCGGTTTCACATGATGAAAAACTGAACAATGCTAATACAAGGGTCGTTACGTAAAATATTTTTTTCATATAAATTTTCTTTTATTGGATTAATGTAATTGCAAATTGCCCTTATCCCAAAACACCTTTCTTGTTCTGTTATTCGTCGGTGCATTAGGATTGTTGTTCACACTTTCTCCAGGATATAGCGCAGTGTAGAAAAAAGCTCCCGAAACTGGTTCAAGGGTAGGCTGGAAATTGCTCGGATAACCGGTTCTTCTGTAATTGTTATAAGGCTCGATACCATTACCCCAAGCAGCGATGTAATATTCTTTAATAATCAGCTCTAACTTCTGGGCTTGAGAAACGTCATCAAATTTAGCACCTATGTAAGCCAGATAATCCGCTTTTTGTTGGTTTAACTGTGTCATGTTAGGAGCAGTCCCAGCAACGTATTGATAGTTTGGTTTAAAATTGATTACCTTATCAATAGATTGGCTAATCCCGAGAAGCATTTCTGCTTTAGCATCAGCAACGGTACCAATTCCCAACTCAAGAAACGCTTCGGCCTTCATGAAATGAACGTAAGAAGATAGCAAAATAGGCATAATACCTGCTCCTAGAGCACCTTTATCTCCACCGGTCTGAACGGTTCCGGGAACACCGTACGCACCGCCAATAGGGAATATTCCACCTACGGTTCTCTTAGTGTCATCTGGCGGAATTCCTGAGTTATCCCCATGATCCCTGCCCCAATATCCGTTAGATTGAATTCCGGTTTGTCCAGTCCAGTTAGACGTCGTATAAGGAGTCAATCTGCCATCGACAAAAAATGAGCTGTATTTCTGATCACTGTAATGAGCCGGACGCGATCTTCCAGGAAGTGTAAACTCATTTTCGTCAGCAGGGTTCGCATCTTGTTTGTAGAAGTAGAAATTTACTCGAGGATCGCCAAAGCCACTAGTTGAAGGGCCATTTGCTCCAACAGTAATATCCTTTTCCGTTGTCATCGCCCACATATAATAGTTGGCAATATAAGCACCTCCACCCAGTTCGTATTGATCATTGTATAGTGGATGTCTGGCATTCGGTGAGAAACGTGAATTTCCATACTGAAATGCGAAATCATCTGCGATTTCTTTGATGTAATTGTCTTGGGCAATAACTTCAAGCATTGCTGTGCCGATGTTCACTCCAATATCAGCTCCCGCTAAACGCGCGGTATTATACATCTTAAGTTTCAAAGTATTGGCTAGTTTAACCCACCCAGATGTCGATGTATAATATAAATCCTGAACCCTTTCGTCGTTGCTGCCAGTCCTTTGCAAAATTTCAATTGCCGCGTCAAGTTCTGTTAAAACTTGCTTGTACACATTGGCGCTTTTGTCAAACTTAGGGGAAAGGTTCCCATTGCCCTGTAAAGCCTCTGTCAATGGAATATCACCATACATATCTGTAAGTGTAATCAATACATAAGCACGAATTACTTTAGAAGCGCCAAGCACGTAAAACTGATTGTTTTTAACAGCATTTGGCTCCATGGTTTTGATCGCATTCAACATCCTGTATGCAGTGTTCCAGTTATTGTTAAAATTCACCGGTGCAAAAGCATTGTCATAAGTGTTACCTCCAGTCATTGCCATTTGTCTTGTTACCCGTTGGGTAAAGGCATTCGAAGAATTAACGAAATCAGCCAATTCTAATTGCGCATGGTTAAATACATACACAGGATCCAGTAAATTATCGGGGACACCACTCGGATCCTCAGTCTGGTCTAAGTCTATTGTCTCACAACTAGCTGCAAAAAGAATGGCAGTAAATAGAAACAATTTTATAAAACTATTTTTCATTTTCATTTTTTAGAAAGTTAAGTTAAAGTTAAACCCATAACGTTTTGCGGTTGGACCGGTTAAGTAATCGAAACCTTGCCCGTTTCCTACACCCAAACTCAACACTTCTGGATCGAAGTTCAAGTGTTTTGGGAAATTAAAGGCTTTAAACCATAGGTTTTGCCCTACGACAGATAAAGATATTTTGCCAAAAGGGGTTTTCTCCAACCACTTTTTAGGCAATGAATAGGATAAGGAAACCTCTCTCATTCTCAAATTAGTTGCATCATAAATAGCTTGCTCATTGATGAAAAATCCAGAATTGTTAAACCCATACTGAGTGAAACCGATTTGAGTCGTGTTCACGTTCCCATTTTGATTTACACCTGGTAACACCACAGTACCAGACCTGTCAAAGTCGGTATCCTCGGTCAAACCTCTGGATAATAACGCCGCAGCAGTTGTTGAATAAATATCGCCTCCTTTTTGATACTCGAATTGTACACCAAGTGTAACTCCTTTATAAGAGATTTCACTACTTAGGGTCGACCTCCAGTCTGCGTTTGGATCTCCGATAACCGTCAATTCATCATTGCGGATATAATTTCCGTCACCTCCCACAAGGTAATTTCCGTTACCGTCTCTCTTAATAGCACTACCCATGATCACACCGTAAGGTTGTCCTGCGATAGCGAAGTTTCCTAAGTTGGTGAAACCGGCAATTGCAATAGATTCTATGGCGTCATTTCCAAGGCTTTCCACATAATTTTCATTTTGTGTAAATTGAACAGACGCATCCCAAGTTAAACCATCTGTTTTTGTTCTAATTAAAGACAGATTAACTCCTAACTCAATCCCTTTATTACTTACTTCGGCAATATTGTCTGCAGTTGTATCAAATCCTGTTGCAGGATCTAAAGGTCTATCGATAATAAGGTCGGTTGATCTTTTATCGTACAAAGACAAATCAATACCGAGTCTATTGTCGAAGAATTTAGCTTCAACACCAAATTCCAATTCTTTAATCAACTCTGGCTTCAGATTAGGATTTCCAAGTTCATTAGAAGGCGCCATTGTATTTATAACCGTACCGTCTTCTTTCAAAAACACTTTAGACCTTGAACGCAATCCAATTTTTGTTTTATACGGATCAGGGAATCCAGCCGAAGAACCATAACCTGCACGCAGTTTCATGTAATTAAAATACTTATTTCCTTTAAGGAATGAAAATGCATCGGTCGGTACAAATGACAAAGATGCCGATGGGTAAAACAAAGACCTGTTCTCTTTCTGCAAAGAAGAGAAATAATCATTTCTACCTTGAAGGTTCAAATACAGGTATTTTTTGAATCCAAGTGTGGTACTTGCATAAAGACCAACGATATTGAACGATTGCTGTTGTGAATAACCATCATGGTTTTCAAAATACTGGTGTTCTAACAAACCATAGGTAGTTTGAACCGTACTCTCCAAATAGTTGTATTTGTACGATTCCTGACGTGGATTGAACCCTAAGGTTCCGTCAAGATTCCAGTTTTGGTTTTTGTCAAGTTTCGTATCGAAATTATAGCTAAAAGTATGGTCGAACACCAAATTCTCGTTAACTGTCGTTCTCAAATAACCTTCATCATAGAAAGGCTGTCCATTTCCTCTGTTGACATGATATTTTTTAGTTTGGGTATAGTTATCTAATGCCAAACGATAAGAAATATTAGACCATGAGTTGATTTCGTAATTAGCGGTAAAGTTTCCAAAGAAACGCCTAACCGATTCATCATCTCCGACATTTTTCAAAGTCCATCGTGGATTTGCAATATCAGACCTGTAATTGACGCTAGCGTGGTTCAACGGATTCTCATAAGGCAGCCCAAACAAATCTAAATTCCTGGGCGTGTACAAAATATTAGAGAATACAGACGGCGCCAAAGCGTTCGAACCAAATCCCGCAGCAGTTGGAGGCGCTGTTTTGTCGGTTTTCACATAACTAACAGAAGAACTAACGGTAAAGCCATTTGTTAACTTGGTTTGACCACCGGCACTTAAATTCAAACGTTTGTAAGAGTTGTTCTCGATAAAACCTTTGTCATTCGTGTGACCTACGTTAAGATTGTAAGACGTATTGTCTGAACGCCCGCCAATGCTCAAAGAACTGGTGTTCACCGTACCGGTGCTAAAGAAAGGTCTAACATTATTATACGGCCTGTAGGCTACTTTCTTAGGAGTTCCGTCTGGATTAAAATATTCGGGAAAAACTGTAGCACCGTATTGCGCATACGGATGTTCAACCATTCCTTCACTGTCAATACCTTGAGTACCTACGGTTCCAAAAGCTGGCCCCCAGTTTGAAAACGCCTCTTGGTAAGTGTTATCGAATCCGTTTCCGTACCTATTCTGGTAATCCGGCAAAGAGGCGATTTCGGTCATGTACATAGACTGAGCAAATGTAACCTCCATTTTTTTATTCAAATCTTTGGTATTACCTGTTTTGGTGGTAACGAGGATAACTCCGTTTCTACCAGCAGATCCATACAAAGTAGTCGCACTCAAACCTTTTAAGATACTGATGCTTTCGATATTGTTTGGATCCAAATCAAGGAAACGGCTCGAAGCATTAGTAGACCCTTCAAGGAAATTACCATCACTATTCGTATCTGTATTGAAAGGAACTCCATCCACCACAAACAACGGCTGGTTACTTCCCGTAATCGAGGAATAACCCCTGATAATGATGTTCGTTCCCGAACCAGACAATCCACTAGTCTGTTGAATATTAACCCCTGGCGCCTTTCCAGTCAATGCTCTGGCAACGTCGGTCGAAGGTTTTGATGCAAAATCCTCGGCTTTAATTGTGTTTACCGCGTATCCAAGTGCTTTCTTCTCTTTCTTAATACCTTGGCTGGTTACAACGACTTCGCCCAATTCCTGAGCTCCCGACTTCATAACCATGTTTATCGTACTAGAGGCGCCTACAGTAGCAGAAGCATCGGCCAAACCAATAAAAGAAAATACCAACACATCACCAGCTTTGGCTTGAATAGCATATTTCCCATCCACATCGGTTTGTACTCCTTTTTTAGTGCCTTTCACGACAATATTTGCACCTGGCAATGGCCCTGTTTCATCAGAAACAACACCTGAAACAGTTTTCTCCTGTGCAAACGAAAACTGCATTGTCAACGCTAGTAAAAGCGCGAAAATCCATTTGAACTTCGATCTCATATAAATTTTGTTTGAGTTAGTTATTTCGCAAACTTCATAATTATTTCTTAAATAAACAAATATATATTCTTAATATCTAAATTTGGATTCTCAAAAGTTTTAAAGAATGTTGCGTGTTTCGCCAATTTGTCTTTAAATGATTCAAGAAATCCATGCGGGTTGCTTCATTTTTTAAACTTTCAACAATAAAACAAATGTTAAAGTTCAAATTTTCAGACCAGCTCCACGAAACCGGAACCGATGAAGCCGGACGAGGCTGCCTTGCGGGTCCTGTAACCGCCGCTGCAGTCATCCTACCCGAGGGCTTTACGCACGAACTGCTCAATGATTCCAAACAACTTTCAAAAAAAAGCCGGGATTTGCTACGTCCCATCATCGAGCAACACGCCGTATGCTACGCTGTCACGCATCTCGAACCGATCGTCATCGACGAGATCAACATACTCAACGCATCCATAAAAGCGATGCAGGAATGTGTCCAAAAACTCAATCCTACACCTACCTATATAATAGTAGATGGCAACCGCTTCAAAAAGGTTGGGAGCATTCCGCACAGTTGCATCATAAAAGGCGATGCCGAATACATGAGTATCGCCGCGGCCTCGATTCTCGCTAAGACTTACCGTGATGATTACATGAACAAAATCCACGAAGAATTCCCCATGTATAACTGGAAACAAAACAAAGGATACCCCACTGCAGAGCACCGCGAGGCCATCCGCAAGTACGGAACCACCAAATACCACAGAATGTCTTTTAGATTATTGCCCGACCAGCTCGCGCTCGATTTCGGTTCATAAGAAGTAATTTCAGATTGCTGCCTCGGTGTTTTCAATCCTCACAACCTTCGCACTAAATAAATCCGAAAAGTGTTTTATAATTTTAGCCTTCACTTCGGCTTCATCCACTTTCACCACGCCAAGTTCTACATTTAAAGAAGTCACAGCCTTGCCGCGAATCCCACACGGAATAATATTGTCAAAGTAACCCAGATCGGCATTCACATTCAAAGCAAAACCGTGCATGGTTACCCAACGCGAGGCACGAACACCCATTGCACAAATCTTACGTGCAAACGGAGTTCCCACATCCAGCCAAACGCCGGTTTCACCCGGACTTCTGTCGCCTTTCAAACCGTATTCCGCCAAAGTCAGGATAATCGCCTCTTCAAGAAAACGCAAATATTTATGGATATCGGTAAAGAAATTTTCAAGGTCCAAAATCGGATAACCCACAATCTGTCCCGGCCCATGATAAGTAATATCGCCACCGCGGTTGATCTTATAAAAAGTAGCACCTTTCGCCTCCAATTGCTTTTCACTCAAAAGCATATTGCCCATATCCCCACTTTTCCCCAAAGTATACACATGCGGATGCTCCACAAACAAAAAGTAATTCGGCGTTTCGTCAGATTTCTCTTCCCGGCGGTTGGCAATCTTCAAATCCACAATACCAGAAAAAAGCTGCTCCTGATAATCCCAGGCATCCTTATAATCCTTCAAACCCAAATCCCGAAGTAAAACCGTTTTATTCATGCGCCAAAATTACGATTAATTTATTGTTTTTAAGTAGCACAAAATCCGGCTTTCAAAACAGCTGTTGTCCCGCTTTTCGGCTTTATCTTTCGTTTGCTAAAGAAGCAAACAAAAGGATGTCGCCTGCAATCGGGGCTAAACCCGAAACGTCCGTTTCAAAACAGTACTTCCCGCCTTCCTATCTCCAAACCCTGTCCCCTGAACCTTGCACCCTGTACCCTGAACCTTGCACCTTGCACCCTGTACCCTGAACCTTGCACCCTGTACCCTGAACCTTGCACCCTGAACCTTGCACCCTGCACCCTAAACCCCAAACCCAAAATCCCTTGCAACTCTCCAACATATCCTCTATATTTGCCGCTTCAAAAATCACCACATCATGGCACTATCCGAACAGGAAATTCTCCGTAGAAAATCACTCACCGATTTACGCGCTTTGGGCATCGAGCCTTATCCTGCGCAAGAATTCACCACAACCGCCTATTCCACCGACATCCATAAGGATTTCGAAAAGTACGAAGGCAAGGAAGTGATTCTCGCCGGCCGTTTAATGTCTACCCGTGATATGGGCAACGCCTCATTTGCCGAACTCAAAGACGCCCAAGGTCGCATCCAGCTTTACCTCACGCGCGACGACATCTCTACAGACGAAGCCAAAACCATGTACAAAGTAGTCTTCAAAAAACTACTCGATATTGGTGATTTTATCGGTATCCGCGGAACGGTTTTTAAAACCAAAGTCGGCGAAATCTCGATTCACGTTTATGAACTCAAAGTACTCTCTAAAGCTTTAAAACCACTTCCCGTCGTTAAAACCGACGCCGATGGCAAAGTCCACGATGCCTTCGCCGATGCAGAGCAACGCTACCGCCGCCGTTACGTCGATTTGACCGTTAACGACCATGTGAAAGAAACCTTTATCAAACGCACCAAATTGTTCAACGCGATGCGCGGTTTCTTCAATGACAAAGGCTATTTAGAAGTTGAAACACCCGTTCTCCAGCCGATTCCTGGTGGCGCAGCGGCGCGTCCGTTTGTCACGCACCACAACTCGCTCGACATTCCTTTATATATGCGTATCGCCAATGAGCTTTATCTTAAAAGGTTGATCGTGGGCGGATTCGAAGGCGTTTACGAATTCTCAAAAAACTTCCGTAACGAAGGCATGGACCGCACCCACAACCCAGAGTTCACCGCCATGGAAATCTACGTCGCCTACAAAGATTACCACTGGATGATGGATTTCTGCGAACGCTTGCTAGAACATTGCGCTATCGCCGTCAACGGAACTTCGCAAGCGACTTTTGGCGAACACACCGTGAATTTCAAAGCGCCATACGCCCGCGTTTCCATGACCGATGCCATCATCAAATACACCGGTTTCGATATTTCGGGCAAATCAGAACAAGAATTGTTCGAGGCCGCCAGAAGCATGGGTATCGAGGTCGACGCCACCATGGGCAAAGGCAAACTCATCGACGAAATCTTCGGCGCGAAATGCGAAGGCAATTTCATCCAACCCACCTTCATCACCGATTATCCAAAAGAAATGTCGCCGCTCTGCAAATCGCACCGCGACAATCCAGAACTCACCGAGCGTTTCGAGCTTATGGTTTGCGGCAAGGAAATCGCCAACGCCTACTCCGAGCTCAACGACCCGATAGACCAGCGCGAACGCTTTGAGCACCAAATGGCACTCGCAGAAAAAGGTGATGACGAAGCCAACGGCATCATCGACGAGGATTTCCTTCGGGCGCTAGAATACGGTATGCCGCCAACATCCGGAATGGGTATCGGCATGGACCGCCTGATCATGTTCCTCACCAACAACGCCTCAATACAAGAAGTTTTGTTCTTCCCGCAAATGCGCCCCGAGAAAAAGCAAACCCAAATTGAGCTCACCGACGACGAAAAACTCATCGTGTCGCTGCTCAAACAGAGCGACAACAAAATGGATTTGGCCGCACTCAAAGTCAAAACAGAACTCAGTGGCAAGAAATGGGACGCGGCCACCAAAGCGCTGTCTAAACACGGTATGATTAAAGTAGTCGTTGATGGCGAATACAAGACAATAGAATTGGTTGGGTAACCACGCATACACATAACCAAAATCCCAACGGTAGGCCAAGAACCTATCGCTGGGATTTTTTTTGCGCCTCTAAAATACCAGCGAAAAGCCACCGCTATTTAACACGTTTGGCAGTTTTTCTGCACAAAGGCAAACCAAAAAAATTGTATCTTACCTTCAGGGAAGGGGCCAATGCATTCCCTACGAAACGCCGGTGAAACCGCCATCCAGATTATCTGCCTTTCTTCTTAAACTTGAATCGCCCCAAACCGCTCGGGTCAACAGCGCGCATCGCCGCAAAATCCCAAAAAAGTGAAGTCGCGTTGCGTAACGGCGTGGCGGGTTTACCCAATGCCAATACTGCATCCTCGCGGTAAAAGCGGTATGGGCAATAGGCCCTGTCTGCAAACAATTTCCTTTTTGTGTGATATTCGCGCAGCGTTCGGTTGCCATCAACGCCACACGGGTGCGCATTACCCATTGCAGTTTGCCAATAAATATTACATTTGTTCCAAACCAATCCAAAGATGACCCTAAGCTGGAACGAAATCAAAGACCGCGCACTCCAATTCTCTAAAGAATGGGAAAACTACAGCAACGAAGAGGCCGACGCCAAGCCTTTCCTGGTAGAATTCTTCAATGTCTTTGGCATTTACAGTAAAAAGGTGGCCACCTTTGAGCACCGCGTCAAGAAACTCGACGAGCGCGACGGCTACATAGACCTGCTCTGGAAAGGCACCATCCTTATAGAGATGAAATCGCGCGGCAAAAACCTGGACCGCGCCTACACCCAGGCACGCGACTACCTGCATGGGCTCAAGCAGCACGAATTGCCCAAATACATCCTCATTTCAGATTTCAACATATTCAGGCTTTACGACCTCGAAGAAGACACGCTCCTTACCTTTACCCTGGCAGACTTCGTGCAGCATGTACAGCATTTCGGCTTCCTGCTGGGTTACCAGAAAAAGGTCTACAAAGAACAGGATCCGGCCAACATCAAGGCCGCCGAGCTGATGGGCAAATTGCACGACCGCCTCAAGGAAATCGGTTACGACGGGCATCCGCTTGAGGTTTACCTGGTACGGCTGCTGTTCTGTTTGTTTGCCGAGGACACGACCATTTTTAACAAACAGCAATTTCAAGATTACATTACAGACCGCACCCACGAAGACGGCTCAGACCTCGCCGCCAGGATACAGGAACTCTTTCAGGTGCTCAACACGCCACAGGACAAGCGTTTCAAGAATCTCGACGAGCAACTCGCGCAATTCCCCTATGTAAACGGCAAGCTGTTCGAGGAAGTTTTGCCCACCGCAAGCTTTGACACCAAGATGCGCCTGGCACTGCTGGAATGTTGCTACATAGACTGGAGCAAGATATCGCCTGCCATCTTTGGGTCGATGTTCCAGAGCGTGATGAACCCAAAAGAACGGCGCAACCTGGGCGCGCATTACACCAGCGAGACCAACATCTTAAAGCTCATCAAGCCATTGTTCCTCGACGATCTCTGGCAAGAATTTGAGAACGTCAGGAACAACAAAAACAAGTTGCCCGAGTTTCACAAGAAAATCAGCCAGCTCAGGTTTCTGGATCCGGCCTGTGGTTGCGGCAACTTTTTGGTGATCACCTACCGCGAGTTGCGCCTGCTCGAGATCGAGATTCTGCGCGCCACCTACAAGAACGGCCAGGGCGTACTAGACATCCGCGAGATCATCTGGCTCGACGTAGACATGATGTGCGGTATTGAGTACGAGGAATTCCCCGCGCGTATAGCCGAAGTGGCCATGTGGCTCATAGACCACCAGATGAACATGCGTATCAGCAATGAATTTGGGCAGTATTTTGCGCGTTTGCCGTTGAAGAAAGCGGCGACTATTGTGCATGG
>JAKQJQ010000014.1 GCA_029561105.1 Bacteroidota bacterium | reverse complement strand
CCCAAACCGCCGGAAATCAGCAGCCCAGGCGGCATCAAGGAAAGCAATCAATTCGGTGTCGGTGATGTTCTTCCAGTCCACTGCGTAGCCTAACAAATGGCTAGAGTTTTTCACCCCGCCTACTTGCTTGTTGCGTTCAGGCGTACGGATTCCAGAGGCCACGATCAGCGGCTTGCCGTACAATTCCCGCAGCAGGTCGCATTTTTCGATAGTAGAAGCCCGCATTTGGCCACCCGTGCCGGGTATTTTCTTTCCGTTCTCGTCTTTGGCATCGAACTCGGAAAGTTTAAAGTATTCAATTTTCATAGATTCCAGTTTTTTGGAGCGTTCACAAGTTTGTTTTTCCCGTTGTTCAAATCACGGTTGTAGTCAGCAAGGCGGTTGCCAAAGTAGTTTTTGATTTTCGATTCGTCGCCTTCAATCCAAACCGCTAAACCCTCAGAGTCGTTAAGTTTGAAATCACGGGCTTTGATCTGGAACTTTGCACTAAGTTGTACGAGCGCATGTACTTCGCCCGACACGGTAATCCCACAGGACAATGTTTTTGACATTTGTTGTTTCACGGTTCAATGTTTTGCGCCCGGCGTGAACCGGGCAGGGTGGGTTAATTATTCTACAACAAACCTAGTCCAATTGCTGTATTTTTCAGCAACTTCCACTGCTTGTGCTGTACCAGAACTTTCTTGCGTGTAAAAACTCCCAATGATTTGGTCGCAATTATAGACGTGTATTTTATACCAATACATAATTTTTAGATTTTGTTGGTTGAAAATTATTCAAAAATCCTAGTCTGCTCGTTCGGATGCGGTATTGCCACATTCAGCGATTCAGCCGCAAACAAACAAACCCGGTCAATGTATTCCATCATTTCGGTAGTGCTTAACCCCGCCGTGCTAGGGGCTAGTTCAATTGTCTCGCTGTTTGCGTCCGCTACCATCCTGGCGGGCAGAAAACGCCGCTTCAAAAAGTCGTGTATCAATTCTGCGTGTTCGGGGTTGCCCTCTTGTAAGTCGTTACCAAGCTCAATAAAGGCTTCCAGGATGTAAGGGATCACA
>JAKQJQ010000402.1 GCA_029561105.1 Bacteroidota bacterium | reverse complement strand
GCCTTTGCTTCAGTTGAATACATTATGCGCGATGTGCCGTGGGGTTGGCTCATTCGTTATATGCACTCAACGGGCGCGTCACTATTTTTTGTGGTGATTTACCTGCACATGTTCCGTGGTTTGTTGTACGGCTCATACCGTAATCCGCGTGAATTGATTTGGTTGTTTGGGGTGGGTATTTTCTTGGCGTTGATGGGAGAGGCGTTTTTTGGCTACCTATTGCCTTGGGGTCAAATGTCTTACTGGGGAGCACAAGTCATTACCAGCTTGTTTGGTACGGTACCATTTATTGGCCCAGACCTTGCAGAGTGGTTGCGCGGTGATTATTTAACGTCAGACGCTACTTTAAATCGCTTTTTTGCGTTTCACGTGATTGCGCTGCCGTTGGTGATTTTGGGTTTAGTGGCGGCGCACATTCTTGCTCTGCATGAAGTGGGCTCGAACAACCCGGACGGCGTGGAGATTAAAAAGCTGAAAGACAAAAAAACGGGTATTCCACTGGATGGTATTCCTTTTCATCCTTACTACACAGTGAAAGACATGGTGGGTGTGGTGGTGTTCTTCATCGTATTTGCTGCGATTATTTTCTTTGCACCAGAAATGGGAGGGTATTTCTTAGAAGCGAATAACTTTGTGCCGGCTGATCCGTTAGTGACACCGTTACATATTGCGCCAACATGGTACTTCACACCATATTATTCTATTTTACGTGCAGTGCCGCCGATTGGTATTTCACAATTCCCAGGGGTTGCTGCAATGGGCTTGTCTGTGATGGCATTTGCCTTCTTGCCGTGGTTAGATAGAAGCCCAGTTAAATCCATTCGCTATAAAGGCAATCTTTACAAAGGCTGGTTGGCAGCATTTGTTGTAAGCTTTTTAGTGTTGGGTTATCTCGGAACCGTGCCTGCAAACGTATGGGGTCAATTTGGTGCATGGTTAGGTAAAGCGGATATTGCAACCGTGGTGGCGCGTATTTTCACAGTGGTTTATTTCGCGTTCTTTATCTTAATGCCGTGGTACACCAAAAAAGATAAAACAAAACCAGTGCCAGAAAGGGTAACGGGGTAATCATGATGAAAATACAAATGATTAAAAAAGCCATTTATGTATTGGCAATTGTGCCGCTACTAGCATTCGCAAATGTAGAAGTACATTTAGATAAAGCGCCTATCGACCCATCAGA
>JAKQJQ010000386.1 GCA_029561105.1 Bacteroidota bacterium | reverse complement strand
GATTTATTATTAAAAGATGTACATTTGTCGGCTGTTAAGTTTTTATTAAGCTTCACAAAAACAAAAATTTAATTAATCTTTATTTATGAGAAAACTTGTTATTAGTACCTTATTTGTAATGCAGGTGCTTTTTGCTTTTGCGCAAACCGCAACCGGGGTGACCGGAAAGGTGGTGGACTCAAAAACACAGAAGCCGTTACAAAACGTTGTGGTGTCTATCCAGAACACGAGCCTCACCCAGCTTACCGATGCTGCCGGAGGTTTCACAATCAAAGACGTGGCCACAGGAAAACAATTGTTACAAATTAAAACCGTGGATTACAAAGAGCAACTATTGCAGGTAGATATCGTTGCAGGGCAAACCGTGAATCTGGGCGTTATTGTCCTTGAGCTTGACATTACCGAAGAGCAACAGAATGCCTTGATTACCATCACAGATAATGACCTCGGCGATGACAACAGTGGTTCTGAAAGTACTTCAGGCTTGCTTCAGGCATCGCGCGACGCATTCCAACAAACGGCCGCATTCAACTGGGGTCAGGCACGTTTCAGGGTTCGCGGTCTGGACAACGAGTACGGAACAACCATGATCAACGGTATTGTCATGAACAAATTGTATGATGGCAGACCGCAGTGGAGCAACTGGGGCGGACTCAACGACGCTTTGCGTAACCAGGAGTTTACCATGGGTTCTGCACCATCTGATTACACTTTTGGCGGTATCCTCGGAACACAGGAAATGAATACGCGCGCTTCGATCTACAGAAAAGGATCAAGGGTTTCGGTTGCAGGTACCAACACCAACTATCAAGGCCGTATCATGGGAACTACCGCTTCTGGGATGCGCAATGACGGATGGGCTTACGCGGTTTCGGCCTCAAGGCGTTTTGCTCAGGAAGGTTATTTTGAAGGTACTACTTACGATGCCAATTCGCTTTTTGCGAGCGTTGAAAAGAAATTGACCGAGAACAACTCGCTTAACGTAACTGCAATCTACGCGAACAACAAACGCGGCAAGAACTCTCCCAACACACAAGAAGTAACCGACATAGCCGGTGAAAAATACAACTCTTATTGGGGTTACAACTCCAACGGCCAGAAAAGAAACTCAAGGTACAAAGAAGTAGAAGAGCCAATCATCATCCTTAGCGATTACTGGAAACTGACTTCAAAAACCAACTTAAATCTTAATGCTTCTTACCAGTTTGGTAAAATTGGAAACAGCCGTTTGGATTTCCAAGGCGTGAACAACCCCGATCCTACTTATTACAGGAATATGCCAAGCTACTATACATCGCTTTACAACAACAATATCGATGACGTAACGCTAAACAATCCTGCGGCTTATCTGCCAGGCGGATTGGGCGGTATCTTCACACCCGATTACGCAGCGGCGCAAAACCCCGATATGGCTACATTCCTCGGTCAGCGTCAAATCAATTGGGGTAATTTTTACCTTGCCAACACAACCGGTATTTTTGACGTGAACGGAAACCCTGCAGGTCGCGTGGCTTCACAAAGCAAATACGTACTTTACGAAGACCGTACCGATGACAAGCAATGGACGGCCAATGCAATCCTGAACTCACAGATTGCAGACAATATTTCAATGAATGCCGGTGGTACTTTTACCAAACTCAAATCGCACAACTTTAAGAACATGCTTGACCTTTTGGGCGGCGCTTATTGGGAAGACATTACCTTGTTTGGTGTTGGACAATCTCAACAGACTGACCTGAACAACCCTTTCAGACGGGTACAGGAAGGAGACACTTTTGGTTACAACTACAATTTGTACACCACCAAATACAACGCATTTACACAGTTTAAGTTTGTTTACAAAAAAGTGGATTTCTATGTAGCGCAGACTTTCTCGCACACCGAATTCCAAAGAGAAGGTTTGTACAGAAACGGTTTCTATCCAAACAACTCTTACGGGTACAGCAACGTGAAAAGCTTCAACAATTTTGGATTCAAAGGAGGTTTGACTTACAAATTGTCGGGCAGGCATTTCATCAACATGAATGGTGTTTACATGAGTCAAGCGCCATCAATGCGCAGCGTATTCAACAATGCCAGGGTGAACAACAACATCAATAATGTAGATTCTGAGACGATATCATCGGCTGATGTGAGTTATATCATCAATGCCCCAAAATTCAAGGCACGTTTGACCGCCTACTTCTCTAAGATCATGAACGCTACCGAAACTTCTTTCTTCTTTGCCGAAGGAACCGGAGAAGATTTAGATGGTGGAAGCGATGCCAACGAATTCGTTGCCGAAACAGTAACCAAACTTGACAAACAGAACATTGGTCTGGAATTGGGTATGGAATACAACATTACCTCTACCTTGAAAGCTGTTGTTAGCGGTGCTTACGGGCAATACACTTATGCAAACAATCCAACGGTAATCTTGTCTAACGATAATGACGGGACGACCACCAATTTGGGTACTTCTTACCTTAAGGATTACAAGCAACCGGGTATGCCGCAAACTGCTGCTTCATTCGGGTTGGAATACCGCGATCCTAAATTCTGGTGGATCGGTGCCAACGTGAACTACCTGGGCAACAACTACATTGATGTAGCTCCAGTTTTGAGAACGGCCAATTTCTACAGAAACTTTAGCGACGTAAACGGTGCTGCTTTTTCTGAGGCGACCCAGGAAAGAGGCGACCAATTGCTCAAGCAGGAGAAATTCGATGATTTCATGCTGTTGAACCTCACCGGTGGTAAGTCTTGGAGAATTTCAGGTAAGACCTTTGGTTTCTTCGCGAGCATCAACAACGTGCTTGACGAGTTGTACAAAACCGGCGGATACGAGCAAGCGAGAAACGCCAACTACCGCGCGCTCAACCAAGATGTCTCCAGCGGAACGCCTTCTTTTGCCCCGAAATATTTCTACGGATACGGAAGAACTTATTTCTTGAACCTTTACGTTAACTTCTAATATTATAATAAAATTACATATGAAAACACCATTTTTAAAATCAGCCTTTTTAGTCGCGCTTACCGCCGGTATCTT
>JAKQJQ010000373.1 GCA_029561105.1 Bacteroidota bacterium | reverse complement strand
ACGATTATTGATTTTGAGGACGGCATCAATTTGGGTTTGGTCTCAGAAGATTACGCGCTCGAATACCTGATCAAACTCGTCAAAGACACCATCGATACGGCGAAATACAAAACGCTGACCACTCGGGAAGACCGTATTAGTTATTTGCGCGCGCTCGCCATTGGCAACTTAATCAATGATGCGGTTCAGGTTTTTGTGGCGAATGAAGAGGCTATTTTGGCGGGAAAATTTCCGTATGCGTTGACCGATAAAAGCAAGTACAAGGCGCAGATGGATGACATTATCAAGCTCAGCATCAAAAACATTTACCAAAGCCGCGAAGTGATTGAAAAGGAATTGACCGGTTATCAGATCATCAATACTTTGCTGGACAAATTTATCCAGGCCTACAATAACAATATCAATGGCAATGCGACCAATTACGATAAACTGCTGCTGCGGATTTTACCCGAAAAACACCTGCATGAAAAGGAGTCGGTTTATGAAAGATTGCTCCACATTTGCCACTTTGTTTCCTTGCTTACCGATGGAAATGCGCTGCTGTATTATCGCACCATTTTGGGCTATAAGGATTAGGCTGTTAATGTTTTTGGCATTTATTCAACTTATTGAAAAATTGATTATGTTTGTTGCTTCAAAAAACAAAAATTATGAAAAAAATTACATTATTAACCATTTTGATGCTATCCGTTGCCGGATATTCTCAAACCAACCGACAGCTTATCCAGACTTATTTAGAGTCTAACAAAGCTAAATTTGATTTGACCAGTCAGGATCTTTCTGATTGGGCCATTCAAAGCGAAGCTCCGGGATCCGGAACAAAAATAACGAGTACCTATATCGCCCAAAGGTATCACGGTATTGAAATTTATAACGCGCAGTTCAACTTGGCCGTAAAGGACGGACAGGTATTGAGCGCCGTTGGAAATGGGCTTGTAAAGAACATTGCCGAAAAAGTAAATGCAATCACGCCAAGCCTTTCTGTGATCCAGGCGGCACACAATGCCTATTCAAAATTGGGCATTACCAAACCAATCACGTTTTCTGTTGTTGAAACGATTAATGACAAAACGTTCAGATTGAGCGATGGCTTTCAGGAAGACCTGATTGCCGCCAAATTGGTTTTTCAACCTATCGTGAATGGCAAATTGAACCTAGCATGGTCGCTTCAATTCGTTACTCCAAATGGGCGTTACATGGATATGAGCATCGATGCGGTAAACGGGAAAGTGTTGTTGCAACAAGATTTGACCGTTAGCTGTAGTTTCAAAAGAGGCCAAAAACACAGCCACAAACCAGAATTCAACTTCCACGATTTGCTTTTCAATACTGCAAGCAGTTCTGCGATGGTAGTAAATCCTGGAACTTACAGGGTTATTCCTGCCAACTACGAAAGCCCGGCACACCATGGGTTTGAGTTGATTACAACACCAGGAGAGGCAGTAGCTTCACCTAATGGGTGGCATGACATCAACTCTACAATTGGTGGTACCACACCAACTTTAAAATTTAACTATACTCGTGGTAACAACGTATTGGCGCAAGAAGATGCCGATGGTAACAACGCCACCATTGGTGTAAGACCCGACGGTACTTCAGCCTTGCTTTTTGATTTCCCACAATACGTAAACGGAGTAGGACAGACACTACAACCAACTGCTTACACGAATGCAGCGGTAACCAACTTGTTCTACATGAATAATATCATGCACGATGTTTGGTATCAGTATGGTTTCAACGAAGCCAGCGGTAACTTCCAGAGACAAAACTACGGAAGAGGTGGTAGCGTTACTCCAACTGGAGATCCTGTGCAAGCCGATGCACAAGATGGCTGGTCGCAAACGGTGCCTACATTAGACAATGCCAATTTCTTTGCTCCTGCAGACGGGTCTTTGCCTAGAATGCAAATGTTCATGTGGACTGCTGGTGCCCCGCCAACAAACTTTATTACGGTCAATTCACCTTCGGCAATTGCCGGCCCGAGAGCTGCGACGCAAAACGTATTTGAAGGGACAGATAGTGTTCCTGTGCCGGTTTCTCCAAACGGAATCACATCTGATTTAGTGTTGTACGAAAGCACACCACTGGATCCGTTGCAAAGCCCGAACAGCGCTTGCGGACCAGCTACCAATGCTTTTGATATTTCAGGACATATTGCCTTGATCAGGAGAGGAGGTTGTTTATTCTCTAACAAAGTGAAAAATGCCCAAGATGCCGGAGCAACGGCCGTAATTGTTATGGATTCGGTTCCTAATAACCCAATTCGATTGAGAATGAGCTCGACTGGTTTACTCGGAATTACTATTCCTGCGATTTTCATCAGCAAGGAAATAGGAGATGAACTTGTTGCGGCTATGGCTACACAAACGGTCAATGTGAAAATAGAAGTTCCTGGAGATTTGTATCTTTTTGCTGACGGAGACTTTGACAACGGAATCATCGCTCACGAATATACCCATGGTATTTCAGGAAGGCTAACAGGAGGTGCTTTGAATTCAAACTGTCTGACTGCTCCTGAACAACAAGGTGAAGGTTGGTCTGACTGGGTTGCCTTGATGATGCAAATGAAACCGGGCGACAATGGTGCCACGCCAAGAGGAATAGGAACTTATGCAATCAACGAGCCAACAACGGGCGGCGGACTTAGATGGTTCCCGTATTCTACAGACATGACAGTTAACCCACTAACTTTTAGTTTCCTCAATAGGAATTTCCCTGACGGAAGCCAATTCGGATCTACATTTACCGATCCAACTGATTTGGTTGTGAAAGTAGAGCCACATAACGTGGGTGAGCTTTGGTGTGCGACGCTATGGGATTTGACCTGGGCGTATGTAAATAAGTATGGTTATGATGACGATAGATATTTTGGAACAGGCGGGAACAATAAAGTAATGCGTTTGGTTTTAGATGCAATGAAATTGCAACCGTGTAATCCGTCATTCATTCAGGCAAGGGATGCGATCATCGCAGCCGATCAGGCTACCACAGGTGGAGCAGACTATTGTATGATATGGGAAGTGTTTGCCAGAAGAGGAATGGGCGTCAATGCGTCATCGGGTTCTAATGCCGGTACCCGATTGGATATCGCCAATATCTTAGACCAAGTTGAAGATTTTACAGAGCCGGCGGCGGGACCAAACTGTACGCTTGCCGTGAACCATTTTGCTAAAAACGATATGCTCAGGGTTTATCCTAACCCTTCTAACGGTGTTTACAATGTTCGTATCAACCAGTATACAGGTAAAGTAAACTTCCAGGTGATTGATATCAACGGAAGAACCGTTTACAACCAAACAGACGAACGCTTCAACATTGAAAGAACGCTCAACCTAAGCAGCTTCCAAGCGGGCGTATATATTCTTAAAGTTTCAGGGGATAATGTAAATTACACTCAGAAATTGGTTAAAAACTAATTGGCTTTAACCCAAAGAAAAAAATCCAAACCGAAAGGTTTGGATTTTTTTTATAAATATTTCTCGAGCAATAATTGAATGCTACCAACGTCCAAACCACAGATCTGCTGCAATTCTGCCACCGTGCCTTGTTCAATAAAGCGGTCTGGAACGCCCAACATTTGAATCGATGCGGTACAATGGTTTGCAGCGCCGAAAGCGGCAATGGCGTTTCCAAAACCACCTTTAATCGCGCCATCTTCTATTGTAATGATGTGCTCGAAAACGGCAAATATTTCATGCAGTAGTTTTTCGTCCAAAGGTTTTACAAAGGCAAAATCATAATGCGCGATAGTGTCGGGGTTATTGAGGTGTTGTAAAGCAGCAGTCACATTGTTGCCAATCGCACCCGTGGATAAAACTGCTGCTTTCGAACCATTTTTAAGCCGTTTGGCCCGCCCGATAGCAATTTCCCGGTAAGGCCGCTTCCAATTCAAAATAACGCCCCTGCCGCGCGGATATCGAATGGCAATTGGGTGCGGCAAACCCAGCTGTGCCGTATACAACATATTGCGCAGTTCAACCTCGTTCAAAGGCGCGTAAACCATTATGTTAGGGATGCACTGTAAATAGGCCAGATCAAAAACGCCATGGTGTGTAGCGCCATCTTCGCCTACCAGTCCCGCACGATCGAGGCAGAAGATAACGGGTAGGTCCTGTAAGGCCACATCATGGATGACCTGGTCGTACGCGCGCTGCAGGAACGTCGAATAGATGTTGCAGAAAACTACCATGCCTTGCGTGGCCATTCCGGCCGCCAAAGTTACCGCGTGTTGTTCGGCAATGCCCACATCAAAAGCGCGCTCGGGCAACTCGTCCATCATGAATTTGAGCGAACTTCCTGATGGCATAGCCGGTGTAATACCTACAATTCGCTTGTTTTTTCTCGCCAGATCCAAAACGGTCAAGCCGAAGACATCCTGGTATTTCGGTGGCAGGTTCTCCTCTGATTTGCTATGGATTTTCCCGGTGGTTTTGTCGAATTTTCCCGGCGCATGGTATTTCACCTGGTCTTCCTCCGCCTGGCGCAAACCTTTTCCTTTGGTGGTAATCACGTGCAGGAACTTTGAACCTTTGACTTTTTGAAGCCTTTTTAGTTCTGCAATCACAGCAAAAATATCATGGCCGTCAATCGGTCCCGAATAATCAAAATTCAAGGATTTGATCATATTATTTTGCTTCGGATTTTTACCTTCCTTGACCGCTGTGAGGTAGTTTTTGAGCGCGCCCACACTCGGGTCAATCCCGATGGCGTTGTCGTTGAGGATGACGAGCAAATTGGCATGGGTAACTCCCGCATGGTTTAATCCCTCAAAGGCCATTCCCGAGGCAATCGATGCATCGCCCACCACCGCAATATGCTGCCGGGTAGCATCTCCGTTCAATTGCGACGCCATAGCCATACCCAAAGCTGCAGAAATCGCCGTAGAGGAATGTCCGACCCCGAAAGTATCATAAATGCTCTCACTTCTTTTTGGGAATCCTGAAATCCCGCCGAGTTGCCGATTGGTATCAAATCGGTCGCGCCTTCCGGTGAGGATTTTGTGCCCGTACGCCTGATGGCCCACATCCCAAACCAATAAATCTTGCGGTGTATTGAAAACGTAGTGCAGGGCGATGGTCAGTTCTACTACGCCCAAACTCGCGCCGAGATGGCCTTCTTTTACAGAAACGATATCGATGATGAAATCACGTAACTCCTGCGCCAATTGCGGTAACTGGCTTTCGGATAACTTGCGTAGATCTTCAGGGTTTTGGATATGTGACAGTAAATCTTCTGGCATTGCTTTAAAATGTAAACAAAGCTACGATTTTTTTACCCTACCGATATTTTGCGCCTGTCGTTTTTTGTACACAGAAATTCTAATCAATATAGTATTTTTGGCGTATGGAAAATCCCTACACCGACGAATACTTCATGAAAAAAGCCTTACACGAAGCCGAAGCGGCTTTTGATAAAGGGGAAATTCCAATCGGAGCCGTTGTCGTGGTGAACAACCAAATCATCGCGCGCAGTCACAACCTTACCGAATTGCTGAATGATGTCACCGCACATGCCGAAATGCAATCCATCACCGCAGCGGCCAATTTCCTCGGCGGCAAATACCTCAAGGACTGTACGATTTATGTCACTGTCGAGCCCTGCCAGATGTGCGCCGGCGCGTTGTATTGGAGTCAGGTTTCAAAACTGGTTTTCGGCGCACGTGATGACCAGCGCGGTTACCTGGTTATGGGAACCAAACTGCATCCGAAAACGGCGGTAATACAGGGTGTAATGGCCAACGAAGCCTCCCAGCTCATGCGACGTTTTTTTGCACACAGACGCAAATAAGTGAGAAAAGGCACGCACTTTTTTATTCCGAAAAATCAGCTTAAAATTATTTCAAAAAATACGCTACTTTTAATACAATATAAAATAGCGTTTCTCAGTTATGCCCATAATCGTGAAATGTTAAATTTTGCGATTCCGTTCCTGTAACCTTTAACGCTGCATAAAAATGAAAACAAAAG
>JAKQJQ010000361.1 GCA_029561105.1 Bacteroidota bacterium | reverse complement strand
GGGGGGACAGCCCGGTGGGCTGGATGGACGACACCGGGATTCATGTATTCGATGAAAATGCGCTCGCGTATCTTGAAAAGAGCGGCGCGGTCATATACTAAAAGAAAGGAGGAAAAACATCATGTGGCTGGCAGATTGGTGCGCGGCGATTGGCGAGATTATCGCCATCGCGATAGGGATTTTCGCGGTGGCAGCCGACCAGTGGTTTTTGCTGGTCGGAGCTGGAATCTTGTTCATTGCCATCGCCGTTCTTTGGGCTGAATGGCGGGCAGACAAGTAAGTGGTTTCTAGGAAAAATGGGGCAGGAGTATTCCTGCCCCGTTTTGCGTTGGAGGTGCATGGACACAGAAAAGCAAATTCACGAAATCGCGGTTTTATGCGGAAAAAGTGGCGGGATTGCGGACGCCAAAGCAGACCTGATTTACATTCGGGCAAAGATTATTTTGTTTTATGATGAAATGGAAAGAAAGCGGAAACGAGTCCAGGACTGGAGACGCGTTGCATTGTATAACCGGATTGTTTTTGCTGTGATTGCGTCTCTATGTGTATTGGGAATTTTTTATGATTTTCCGTCCCTGTTTGTTGCCGGTATTCTTTCTGCGTTTGCCATGTTCGGAAATGTTTTGGCGGAATATCTGAAATGATCAAGAAATTCAGCCGTGTCATTTTCTTGAAATTTTCACTGTTTTTTGGCTGGTATTTATGTTTTTTGCTTGCTGGATATGGTATTCTGGTGGATAAATTCTGGCTGGTTCTGGTCGCGCAGGCGTGCGCGTTCCTGATATGGCTTGCCTGGCGGACAGTGGAGAGACGTGACATAAAAAAGCAGTGACAAATGTCACTAGTATTAAAGCGAGAATCCGCTATACTGTGACTATCAATTCAAACCAAACCAAATCAAATCAAATCAAAAGAAAGGATTTTGAAAATGACTACAAATGATGTGGATGATGTGGACCCAAGGCTCAGAGAGATTCTTTTTAAGCTCGTGGCCCGCCGGATTGGCTCCGGCGATGCCCGGAGCCTTGCGCATAAGGTAATTCTGATGACGGGGGAAATTAATCGGCGGTACGGACTCCAGGTGGGGGAGGCGATGTTCTTCACCGACGACGCCGGTACGTTCCTCTTCCAGTTCAGGGACATCACAGTCGGGGTGTTCAACGGGGACGGCGTCCTCGTTGAGGACAGGAGGACGTTCATTGGTGACCTGGAAGATATAGTTCGCTTACTCCAGGAGTTAGCAGATGGGGAGGAGTAAGCCCCCCCAACAAAATCCCCGCCACAACTGGCGGGGATTTTGTTTTAGTGTTGTTTTAGTGTTGTTTTCGCGTTGTTTTAGCGTTGTTTTTGCGTTGTTTTTGCGTTGTTTTCACGTTGTTTTAGCGTTGTTTTAGCGTTGTTTTAGCGTTGTTTTAGCGTTGTTTTCGCGTTGTTTTTGCGTTGTTTTAGCGCCATGGGGCGGGGTTCCGTTGGGAACCCCGCCTTTTTTATTGTTTTTGCGTTGTTTTTGCGTTGTTTTTGCGTTGTTTTTGCGTTGTTTTTGCGTTGTTTTAGCGCCGACCTGGCGCCGTCTTAGCGCCGACAAGTGGCTGGGCTGTGGCTGGCGCGGGTCTGGTTGCGCTTGCGTCAAGTATCATAA
>JAKQJQ010000356.1 GCA_029561105.1 Bacteroidota bacterium | reverse complement strand
TCATGCTGATCCAGAGGGCCGCATAATTCCAGGTGTTCCAACTGCGCTCGCTGAGCGGCACCGGAGCGAGGTCTTCGCTGTACAAAGACGAATTGGATTTCTCGATTGCGTTCATTTTTGGATTTTTTAAACCAGCGCGGCGTCGGAGATTTTGAGTGCTTCGCCAATGATGGCAAGCCCTTCATCAATCTGGTCTTTGGTCACGCACAACGGCGGCGCGATAAAAATATAACCCCAACGCACAAACGTGTACAAACCAAGTTCGCGCACTTTGGCGGCAATCTGGTTGGTAATTTTGAGGTCGTCGCCGGCGGCGTTGTAAGGCGCGATAAGTTCGCCGGTTTCTTTATTCTTTAAAACATCGAGGCAACCCAATAATCCCGTATTTCTGAAAGTGCCCATACTCGGATGTTCCGCGCGCATTTGCTCAATCCGCGATTCTAGGTAAGCACCCATTTCACGCGTGTTTTCAATGAGTCGGTCGGATTCGTAAATATTGATGACGGCCAGTGCCGCAGCCAGTGCAACAGGATGCCCGTTGTAGGTAAGCCCAATCATCATCGGTGTGTTCTCGAATTTCTCGGCAATCTTGTCAGAAACCATCAAACAGCCAAGCGGCAGGTAAGACGAGGTCAATCCTTTGGCCATACATACCATGTCGGGGACGACGTCGTGGTTTTCAAACCCAAACCATTTGCCGGTACGCCCGAATCCGCTCATGACTTCATCGGCTACGAACAAAATCCCATATTTTTCGCAGAGTGCCTTGACACCTTTGAGGTAGCCTTTCGGGTAATGCAAACAGCCCGAAGAGCCGCTTTCGCCTTCAAAGATAAAGGCTGCAATGTTGGTTTTTCCTTCAAGATGGATCACGCGCTCTACATATTCGAGACTCAAATTGAGCTTGGTCGTCTCGTCGAGATTTTTCATCCCAAAGAAATAATACGGATCATCCAAATGTACCGCGTTGGGCATCTGCTGCGAATCGTTGGCGAGTTTTCTCGGGTCGCCGCCAACGGTCATGCCGCCAATGGATCCGCCGTGGAACGCGCGGTAACGCCCGATGATTTTATGCCTTCCGGTGTACAAGCGTGCGAGTTTGATTGCGTTGTCTATCGACGAAGTGCCGCATAAAGTATAGAAGGCTTTGTTGAGATCACCCGGGCAAATCTCGGCGAGTTTCCTTGATAATTTCGCGCGGATTTCTGTCGTGCAGCTCGGCGTGACGAAACTCACTTTCTGCATCTGGTCTACCACGGCATCGGTTACGCGTTGGTCGCCGTGGCCGATATTGACCGACATGAGTCCCGATGAAAAATCGATGATGCGTTTGCCGCCGTATTCATACAGGTAAACGCCTTCAGCGCGTTCAATGGCAATGGGGTTCACGCTGGCTTGCGCCGACCAGGAGAACAAACTGAATTCTTTACTGTCGGCGATGATTTGTTCTTTACTTAAAGTATCTTCTTTGGTAATCATGTTTTTAATTTTATTTCGAAAGACAAATAGTACCCGGTAGCCCTAGCCCTGATTGCAGCGGCATCCTTTTGCGGAGTTTACGGAGCAAAAGATACAGCGGAAAGCAGGATTGGCTTCTGATAATTTACCGTTCACAATTAATTTAGCTCATCCAGTTTACACCGGCTTCAGCATTCCA
>JAKQJQ010000347.1 GCA_029561105.1 Bacteroidota bacterium | reverse complement strand
CTCGGGCATTTTTTAACGCACGACCTCATACACGGCGTTTGGCATCTCGAAAAGGGAATTTTGTTTACAATTAAAGAGGTCTTTATCCGACCCGGGCAAGCAGCGCTCGATTACATCAAAGGCAAGCGGATTCGGTACTACAATGTGTTTTATTTATCGTTGCTGCTGATTGGTCTAAACTTGGTATTGTCGCATTATTTTAACAACATTCATCCGCAGACCGAGGAAACGACCAAGGATTCAAAAACCATCTTGCTTTTTCTGGAGAAGAACATCAAGGTCATCCTGCTTTGTTTGGTTCCGGTCATCGCCCTCAATGCGATGCTGATCTTTAGAAGGCTCAAACTCAATTTTGCTGAACATTTGATTTTGGGTGGATTCAACCTCGCAGGCATACTTGCCCTCAATGCTTTCGTGGTTCTTTTAAATTTCATCAACAGCTATGAAATGCCTGACATATTGGGGTATTTAGAAGTGGTGATGACTTTTGCCAGCATACTTTTCCCAATATGGGTGTACTGGAACGCAACCCGAGGCTTGTACAAATGGGCCGGCTTTACCTGGCGGTTTTTGGTTTTTTACCTTTTGCTGTGGATTGAAATTTTAGCGGTGATGGTGTATCTCGCCTTACTGCTCACGGGTAAATCTGATTTGTATCTGAACTTATGATTAAGGCTTTTGCTCAGCCTGCTGTTTTCTGGATTGATAAGCTTTCAGGTATTCACCCTTAGGCGTACCGTCATCAAAAGCGCCCCATTTGATAATTGGGCGAACCGCATGCCGCGCGTCTTCATTGCTGAAGTTTTCATATTCGATGCGGTACAAAGCCGAGTACATTTCGGCGCGCCCAACGCCATGATAGCAGTGGATCAACACCGGATAATTGTCTGGATTGTCCATGATTTTAAAAAATCGGTCGAGGTTTTGCGCATTGGGCACCTGATCCGATCCGTTGTTGAAATAGTTCACGCCCGGAATTTTCCCAACTGCTTCTTTTTCGGCGACAAGTTCTGAAGGCAATTCGGGGTTGTTGACCAGATCGGCGGTTCCCGGAAAACGCAAATCGACGATGGACTTGATGTGATACTTATTCACGTAATCGGCAATTTCATCGGGCGGAATCACGCCTGACTTGTAGACTTTCCCTTCGGTAATCGTTTCAAAGTTGTGGTTGATGTGCATATCGTAAACATACTTCCCGACAAAGAAAAGCACGACAACTGCAACCAAAACCAGAATTATTTTTTTGTTCTTTTTCATAATTATTTGACGTAAAGTTTCTGGTCGACGACGCGCTCCATATAATCCTGAATGAATGCCTTGCAACTGAGTTCAAGGTCATTCATTTCGGCATTTCTTCTCGCAATCAGATTCTCAAAAAGGATTTTGTCGTTCTTATCATAAAACCCGATGGCGTTCTTTCCGTCGAACAGACAAATGTAGTTCCCTTTCATGAATTGGTAGATATTCCCCGTAGAATTGATCACATACGGCGCCATCCCTTTTTTATCAAACAAACTCCTGCCCCAACTGCGAAAAGGCTTCTGGTAACCGATCATGTCTAAAATCGTCGGATAAATATCAATCTGCTGCGCCCAATCTTCATCGACACCCACGTATTTGCTATTGGGTTGGTAAATCAGAATCGGCACGGCGAAGCGCTGGATGGGTTTTGCGTATTCGGGATAGAAAATCTGGTTGGCGTGATCGGCCACCATGACAAAAATCGTGTTGTTGAACCACGGTTCTTTTTTGGCTTGGTCAAAGAAACGCTTGAGTGCATAATCGGTGTACTCCACGCATTTGTGCATGGGCACGCCGCCTTCCTTGAATTTGTCCTTGTACTTTTCAGGGATGATGTACGGCTCGTGCGAAGACACGGTAAACACCGACGCAAAAAACGGTGTCTTCTTCGTATCGAGGGTTTTCTTCATATATTGCAGGAACGGTTCGTCCCAAATACCCCAGAATCCATCGAACTGCGAGTCATCGTTAAACTCGGTGCGTCCGTAATAGTTGTCGATGCCCAAAATATTTCCGAATCCGAGGAATCCCATAGAACCGTTTGCCGCGCCGTGAAAAAACGAAGTGTTGTAGCCTTCGCCTTCGAGCGTAGAAACAATAGATTCTATTTTCTGCCTCGGGTAAGGCGACGAGGTAAACGCGTCCTTAAACGATGGCAATCCCGCCAAAATAGACGACATTCCGTGTATGGATTGCCTTCCGTTGGCATAGGCGTTGGTGAAAATCATACTGTGCTGCGCGAGCGAATCGATGAATGGCGCATGGCTTTTATAGTCTGGAATACCCGATTTTTTGTTGAACGCACCGATGTACTCGCGGCCGTAACTCTCCAATATAAAAATGACCACATTGGGCTTGGTAGGTGGATTGTTGTGGTATTGCTTGATGGGCTGCACCTTTTGCAGGATCAACTCAGGAGTCAGGTCTGGATAATTGGTTTTCTGGAAACTGTTGGTGAACAACGTACGGATGATGGCAAACGGCGTGTTCAGAACAATGTCGGCATGTACTACATTCTTGACATGGCGGCTTGCATCGAGGATATTGATGGGCCTGGTGGCTTTGCTAAAATCGCCGCCGCGGATACCACCCACGATCATCGCGGCCACAAACAAAAATCCAACTATAGAAAAGCCAAAATACTGCAGTTTGTTTGAGGGATGAAATGATCGGACCTCAATTTTCCGGTACAGCCAAATCCACAAACCGGCGCACACAAAAAACAACAGGAATACATACCAAAAATCGACGAGGAAACTCAGGAACAGTGTGGTCTTGTTGGTTTCATGTTCGATGACATTAAGCGCTACAATTGTGGTACGCGCGTATGTGTATTGGTAGTAAATGAAGTCTATGAAATTCGTGGCGTAAGCAGCGAGATTGGTCACGAAATACAGAATGGCCAGGAACCTCTGGTAGCCCTGGCTCGCATTCTTGCGGAACGGTAAAATAGACAGCACGATAAATAATAGGTTTACGTACAAAATCGCTGTCGTATCAAAAGCCAATCCGTAGTAACAAAGTGGCAACAAATCTGTAAGGCTATCTACCTTAAGTAGTTTAGCGTTGAAGGCGTAAAACAGGATACGCGCCAAAAAATAAAAGGCATAAGCCAGGAAAACCCTGTAGAGTAAAACCTTGTATTCGTTGAGGCGCAGGTGTTTAAGCATGTGTAAAAGTATAATTTTGTCGCGTTTCACTGGTGCGCAAAAATATCAAATATATTGCAATTACGCGGTGCGCTGCCGTTAAATTTAAGCCAATCCAAATACGTTTGCCTTTATGAAATATTTGAACGGCGAAAATTGTCGGATAACTATTTATTACTTAATTTGCGGCAATAAAGCTATACGAAATGACCCAGATCACGCGCCTTTTTGACTTTCCGTACTACCAACAACAACAGTTCACGAATATACCGGACGCGCTGGTGACCAAATATGGCGATAAATGGGTAAAGACCTCAACCGGGGAATACCTTGAAAAAGCCAATCGCATTTCACGGGCATTGTTGCGTATGGGCATCCAAAAAAACGATAAGATTGCTGTGATTTCATCCAACAATCGCACCGAATGGAACATCATGGACATTGGCGTTTTACAAACCGGCGCGCAAAATGTCCCGATTTACCCGACGATTTCTGAGGAAGACTACGAGTATATCCTCAATCACTCAGAATCCATCTATTGCTTTGTGTCGGATACCGAAGTATTGCGCAAAGTGAACCTGATTCGGCAAAATGTGCCCCAATTAAAGGAAGTCTTTTCATTCGACGAGATTCCGGGTTGTAAAAACTGGGCCGAATTGCTCGAGTTGGGTGCCGACAACAGCAACCAAACCGAAGTGGAAGCGCGAAAAGACGCGGTAAAAACAGAAGATTTAGCGACCATCATTTACACGTCGGGAACCACCGGAAGACCCAAAGGCGTCATGTTGTCACACCAGAATATCGTTTCTAACGTGCTCGACAGCGCACCACGGATCCCGTTTGAGGCGGGCCGAAGCCGCGCACTGAGTTTCCTCCCGATCTGCCACATTTACGAGCGCATGATCTTATACATTTACCAATACTATGGGGTTTCGGTCTATTTTGCCGAATCGATTGACAAGCTTGTAGACAATTTAAAGGAAGCCAAGCCCAATGTGATTACCGCGGTTCCCCGATTGCTTGAAAAAGTATTCGATCGCATTTACGCCAAAGGCACCGAACTCACGGGAATCAAACGCAAACTGTTTTTTTGGGCGATTGATTTGGGACTTAGATTTGAACCTTACGGCGCCAATGGTGCCTGGTATGAATGGCAACTGAAAATTGCGAGAAAATTGATTTTCAGCAAATGGAAAGAAGGACTCGGAGGCAATTTAAGCCTGATGGTTTCGGGTAGCGCGGCGTTACAACCGCGATTGGCGCGCATTTTTGCCGCTGCCGAAATTTACGTGATGGAAGGCTACGGACTTACCGAAACCTCGCCTGTAATTGCCGTAAATGATTACCGCAACCGCCATTTCAAGGTTGGTACGGTGGGTAAAGTCATCCAGAATGTGGAGGTCAAGATTGCCGCCGACGGTGAAATCTTGTGCAAAGGCCCCAACGTAATGATGGGCTATTACAAAGATCCCGAGAAAACCGCCGAAGTGCTCGTGAACGGATATTTCCATACGGGTGACATTGGCGAAATAGACAGCGAAGGTTTCTTAAAAATCACCGACCGTAAAAAGGAAATGTTCAAGACCTCTGGGGGGAAATACATCGCACCGCAATTGCTTGAAAATGCGATGAAACAGTCGCGTTTCATTGAACAAATCATGGTGATTGGCGATGGCGAAAAAATGCCGGGCGCGTTCATACAGCCCAACTTTGAATTTGTAAAGGAGTGGGCCAAACTGCACAACATTGATTGCGGTAAAACCAACGCCGAGATTGCGTGCAACGAAAAAGTCATCGACCGCATCAGGGAAGAAGTAGAAACACTCAATAAGAAATTCGGGAACTGGGAACAAATCAAACGCTTTGAACTCACACCAGACGTTTGGTCTATCAACGAAGGCCACCTCACGCCTACTTTAAAACTGAAGCGCAAAATCGTGATGGAAAAGTATAAAGATTTGTACCGGAAGATATATGGTGAGTAATTTTACCAAGAAACGATAAGGTTCGATAAGGTTTAAACACAGATTGCACAAATTTCACAGTTCAAATTAGAAATCTGTGAGATTTGTGCAACCTGCGTTTTATTTTTTTCGTATTTTCTTAGCGTCTCTTCGCGCAACAATTAATGCAAACCCAAATGCCTCGGGCGAGCGCAGCGCGTTAAGGATGGCAGCGGCAGCCTTTGTGAGGCACGAACAAAGCTATAGCGTACAGCCTGCCCCTAAGGGACACGAGGCTGCCAAGCCGACTGCCCGCAGGGAAACGCCCTAAAACCTCAGCTCCTCAGAACCTCAGTGCCTTAGCACATCACCCAAAAACTTTAACGTAAAAATTTCAATTATTTGTTATGCGCGCATAGTATTTTTTATTATCTTTGGCTCAATCGATTGCGAAAAACATGAAGGACAAAACCATAGATTACGTACTTCGCGCCACCTGGCAAGCCGTTGCGCGCATGTACAACGAAGAGGCTGCCAAATACGACGCCACGATGGCCACGGGTTTTGCGCTACTCAGCCTGGATAAGGAAGACGGCACGCCATCGACGACGCTTGGCCCAAAAATGGGTATGGAAGCCACCAGCCTTACAAGAACACTTAAATCGATGGAAGAACGCGGGCTCATCACCAGGAAGAAAAACCCCAACGACGGTCGCGGCGTACTGATTTACCTGACCGAATTTGGCAAGGAGAAACGCGAACTCTCGCGTACCAACGTACTCAAATTCAACGAAAAGGTCAAGCAGCATGTCACCGAGGAGCAACTTAAAAACTTTATGGAAGTGGTCGAAAAAATCAATGAACTCATCTTGGATAAAAACATATTCAATTCAACCGAAAAATTACAATGAAACGAACCATTAAGAAAGTTGCAGTCATAGGCTCCGGAATCATGGGTTCGGGAATCGCCTGCCATTTTGCCAACATCGGCGTGGAGGTTTTGCTGCTCGACATTTTGCCACGTGAGCTTACTGAAGCCGAAGCGGCCAAAGGACTCACGCTCGACAGCAAAATCGTGCGCAACCGAATTGTCAACGAACATTTGGCCAACGCGCTCAAATCAAAGCCCTCGCCCATTTACCACCAGAAATTTGCCACGCGCATCACAACGGGAAACACCACCGATGATTTGGCTAAGATTTCAGAAGCCGATTGGATTATCGAAGTAGTCGTAGAACGTCTCGACATCAAGAAATCGGTCTTTGAACAGATTGAAAAGTATAGGAAACCGGGTACTTTGATTACATCGAACACTTCGGGTATCCCGATCCATTTTATGAGCGAAGGCCGAAGCGACGATTTCCAGCAGCATTTTTGCGGGACGCATTTCTTTAATCCGGCGCGTTACCTCAAATTATTCGAGATCATTCCGGGACCTAAAACCAATAAAGAAGTATTGGATTTCCTGAGTGAATACGGCGAGAAATTCCTTGGAAAAACATCGGTGGTGGCCAAAGACACACCCGCGTTTATCGGGAACCGCATCGGTATTTTCGGCATCCAAAGCCTTTTCCATTTGGTAAAAGAAATGGGACTCACCATTGAAGAGGTCGATAAATTGACCGGACCAGTTATCGGTCGACCAAAATCGGCGACTTTCAGGACCGTAGACGTAGTTGGTCTGGACACGCTTGTACATGTAGCCAACGGTTTGTACGAAGGTGTGCCCAATGACGAGGCGCACGATTTGTTCAAATTGCCTGACTTCATCAGCAAAATGTTAGAAAACAACTGGCTCGGCAGTAAAACCGGCCAGGGATTTTATAAAAAAGTAGACCGCGATATTTTGTCTTTGGATTTGGATATGCTAGAATACCGTCCGGCGAAAAAAGCGGCGTTTGCGACCTTAGAACTCACCAAAACCATAGACAAACCCATTGACCGGTTCAAGGTTTTGATCAAAGGGAAAGACAAAGCCGGTGAATTTTATCGCCGGAATTTTGCGGGCATGTTTGCCTACGTGGCCAACCGTGTCCCCGAAATCACCGATGAATTCTACAAGATCGATGACGCGATGAAAGCCGGTTTTGGCTGGGAAAACGGCCCGTTTGAAATCTGGGATGCCATCGGCGTGACCACAGGAATCGGGCTGATGAATGCAGAAGGTGTTGAAGTGGCCGCTTGGGTAAAGGAAATGCTAGAATCGGGCAATGACAGTTTCTACACGGTTAAGGACGGCGCGACTTATTTCTACAACCAAAATACCAAAAAACAAGAGAAAGTGCCCGGTCAGGATTCGTTTATCATCCTCAATAACATTCGTGGGAACCAGAAAATCTGGAGCAATTCGGGCGCGGTGATCGAGGATTTGGGCGACGGTATCCTGAATCTCGAATTCCAATCTAAAATGAATACCATAGGTGGCGACGTCTTGCAAGGCATCAACAAAGCCATAGACCTCGCCGAAAAGGATTTCCAGGGACTCGTCATTGGCAACCAGGGCGCAAATTTCTCTGTTGGCGCGAACATAGGGATGATTTTCATGATGGCTGTCGAGCAGGAATATGACGAGCTCAACATGGCCATCAAAATGTTCCAGGACACGATGATGCGCGTGCGCTATTCTTCTATCCCAGTGATTGTAGCACCGCACGGCATGACGCTCGGCGGCGGATGCGAAATGAGCATGCACGCCGATAAGGTCGTCGCCGCGGCCGAAACCTATATCGGGCTCGTAGAATTTGGTGTGGGCGTAATTCCAGGCGGCGGCGGATCAAAAGAAATGGCCTTGCGCGCCGCCGAACAATTCCATAAAGACGATGTAGAACTCAACGTATTGCAGCAATATTTTCTATCGGTTGCCATGGCCAAGGTATCAACTTCGGCGTACGAAGCCTTTGATACCGGCGTTTTGCAACACGGCAAAGATATCATCGTGGTGAACAAAGACCGCCAGATTGCCCAAGCCAAGAAACATGCGCTACTCATGGCCGAAGCGGGCTACACCCAACCCATCCGTCGCAAAGATGTCAGGGTATTGGGCAAACAGGCACTTGGGATGTTCTACGTAGGAACAGACCAGATGACGGCAGGGAAATTCATTTCAGACCACGACAAGAAAATCGCGAATAAACTAGCTTATGTGATGGCTGGTGGTGATTTATCAGAGCCGACACTCGTGAGCGAACAGTATCTTTTGGATATTGAACGCGAGGCATTTTTGTCGCTTTGCACGGAGAGAAAGACGTTGGAGCGGATTCAGTTTATGTTGACCAAAGGAAAACCGTTGAGAAATTAGGAGCAGGACATCTGAGTAAAATCAAGACTTGTCCCGCTTTTCGCTCAATCTTTTTTTGAAAGATAATCCGAATTAACCGAGAGAAATCTTCATACAAAAAAAGGATTTTCACTGCAATCGGGGCTAAAAAATAAAATATCGTTTCCAGAATTGGCAAACCAAAAAAGAACAAAATGAAAACAGCATACATAGTAAAAGCATACAGAACCGCAGTGGGGAAAGCACCGAAAGGCGTTTTCCGCTTCAAGCGACCCGATGAACTCGCGGCCGAAACCATCCAATATATGATCAGCGAGCTACCCGATTTCGACAAGAAACGTATAGACGACGTTATGGTAGGAAATGCCATGCCCGAAGCCGAGCAAGGCCTCAACGTGGGCCGTTTGATTTCACTCATGGGATTGAATATAGTGGATGTTCCGGGTGTTACCGTGAACCGTTATTGTGCATCAGGGCTTGAAACGATTGGGATGGCCACGGCTAAAATCCAATCTGGTATGGCCGATTGCATCATTGCTGGTGGCGCCGAGAGCATGAGTTTCATCCCGATGGGCGGTTACAAACCAACACCCGATTATCAGGTGGCCAAAGACGGACACGAGGATTACTATTGGGGCATGGGGCTCACCGCCGAAGCCGTCGCCAAACAATACAACGTCTCGCGCGAGGATCAGGACCAATTTGCATTAAACTCACATCTCAAAGCTTTGAAAGCGCAGTCCGAAGGCAAATTCGACAGCCAGATCGTACCGATTACCATCGAGCAGACTTTCCTCAACGAAAACGGTAAAAAAGAAACCAAATCGTATGTGGTCAACAAAGATGAAGGCCCAAGAGCCGATACCAATCTTGCGGCATTGGGTAAACTCAAGCCGGTTTTTGCAGCCGATGGTAGTGTCACCGCCGGAAACTCGTCGCAGATGAGCGACGGTGCCGCGTTTGTGATGGTCATGAGCGAAGCAATGGTCAAAGAACTCAACCTTACGCCTATTGCGCGTTTGGTGAATTTTGCATCGGCTGGTGTAGAACCCAGGATCATGGGAATCGGCCCGGTGAAAGCGATTCCGAAAGCACTCAAACAAGCCGGAATGAACCTCGACCAAATCGATTTGATTGAACTCAATGAAGCCTTTGCCTCACAATCACTCGCGGTGATCCGTGAACTTGGATTGAACCCAGATATCGTCAATGTAAACGGCGGCGCTATTGCACTTGGGCATCCGCTGGGTTGTACGGGCGCTAAACTGTCGGTACAATTATTCGACGAGATGAAACGTCGTGGCAGTAAATATGGAATTGTTTCGATGTGTGTGGGTACAGGTCAAGGAAGTGCAGGAATTTATGAATTGATATAGATGAAAGACCGCTGCGCTGATAGAAGAAAGATTGCTGCGCTGATAGAGGAAAGACCGCTGCGCTGAAAGATATAAACCAAATAAACATTTATACGCCATGAATCACAATTTTAAAAACTTAAAAATCTGGAATTTGTCAATGGAAATCACTTCCGAAATACATCAAATGTGCTTAAGCTTTCCGAAAAACGAAATGTTTGGCTTAACAAGCCAGATGAATCGCGCCTCGGTTTCAATTCCATCAAACATTGCCGAAGGATCCAATCGAAGTAATAGGCATTTTTCACACTATCTCAATATGAGCCTTGGATCTTCATTTGAACTCCATACCCAATTGTTAATTGCAGGTATGCACAATTACATCACCACTGAGAAAACAATCGAACTAGAAAATAAATTAATTGAACTTCAAAAAATGATCTCTGGATTTATCGCCAAACTGAACTAAGTCTTTCTTCTTTCAGCGCAGCGGTCTTTCCTCTTTTCTCTTAAAAATATGGAAACAACAACAAACAAAACCCGAGGAGGCCAATTCCTCGTCAAAGAAACCAAATGCGAAGACATCTTCACGCCCGAAGACTTCAACGAAGAGCAAATCATGATGCGCGATTCTGTGAAAGAATTTGTGGATAAGGAAATCTGGCCCAATAAGGGCCGTTTTGAGAACAAGGACTATGCATTTACCAAAGCGTGTATGGAAAAGGCCGGCGAACTCGGATTTTTGAGCGTTGCCGTTCCTGAAAACTACGGCGGAATGGGCATGGGGTTCGTCAACACCGTTTTGACCTGCGATTATATTTCGGGGGCTACGGGCTCATTCTCGACCGCCTTTGGCGCGCATACGGGAATCGGTACTATGCCGATTACTTTATACGGAACCGAAGAACAGAAACAAAAGTACGTACCGAAACTCGCTTCGGGTGAATGGTTTGGTGCGTATTGTTTGACCGAACCGGGCGCCGGAAGCGATGCCAATTCTGGAAAAACCAAAGCGGTTTTGTCGGACGATGGAAAGTACTACTCGATCACCGGGCAGAAAATGTGGATCTCTAATGCCGGATTCTGCTCGTTGTTCATCGTCTTTGCGAGGATTGGCGACGATAAGAACATCACCGGTTTCATTGTAGAGAACGATCCAGACAACGGCATTTCAATGAACGAGGAAGAACACAAACTGGGCATCCGCGCTTCGTCTACGCGCCAGGTTTTCTTTACCGATACCAAGGTTCCGGTAGAAAATATGCTGTCGGAACGCGGCAACGGATTCAAGATTGCGATGAACGCCCTGAATGTAGGTCGAATCAAATTGGCTGCTGCCTGCCTCGATGCACAACGCAGGGTGACGACAGGCGCGTTGCATTACGCCAATGAGCGCATCCAGTTCAATGTGCCAATCTCGAGTTTTGGCGCCATCCGTGCTAAGTTGGCCGATATGGCAACTTCTTGCTACGCAGGTGAAAGTGCAACGTATCGCGCGGCCAAAGACATCGAAGACCGGATCAAAATCCGTGAGTCGGAAGGTGCATCGCATCAGGAAGCCGAGCTCAAGGGTGTTGAGGAATATGCAATAGAATGTTCAATCTTGAAAGTAGCGGTTTCTGAAGATGTGCAAAACTGCGCCGATGAAGGCATACAGATTTTTGGCGGTATGGGATTCTCAGAAGACACGCCGATGGAAAGCGCGTGGCGCGATGCGCGTATTGCCAGGATTTACGAGGGCACGAACGAAATCAACCGCATGCTATCGGTAGGAATGTTGATTAAGAAAGCGATGAAAGGCCATGTGGATTTACTCGGTCCGGCGACCAAGGTGCAGGAAGAACTCATGGGAATCCCAGATTTCAACACACCTGATTATTCTGAGTTGTTCTCAGAAGAAAAGGAAATGGTTGGCAAACTCAAGAAAGCATTTTTGATGGTGGCCGGCGGCGCGGTGCAAAAGTACGGGCCGGATCTAGACGCGCACCAACAATTGCTCATGGCGGCAGCCGATATACTCATTGAAATCTATATGGCCGAAAGCACCATTTTAAGGACCGAAAAACTCGCCAAAAAAGTAGGTGAAGACCAAGCCAAAGAACAAATCGCCATGGCCAAATTGTATTTGTATAAAGCCGTTGACATCATCACCCAAAAAGGAAAAGAAAGCATCATTTCTTTTGCCGACGGCGACGAGCAGCGCATGATGCTTATGGGATTGCGCCGTTTCACCAAATATACCAATATGCCTAACATCATAGGGCTCAAGGAAGCCGTGACTTCAAAACTCGTGGCCGAAAACGGCTACTGTTTTTAGGCAGGAAGATAGTTATTAGTTAAGTTAAATGTTGAAAACCGTGCTGTACACTTGCAGCGCGGTTTTTTATTTAGACAGAGTTTGTTATTTTAGTCGAAAATTTATTCTCTAAAACATGAAAATACTCGGAATTGGCTCCAGGATCAACCATCCTGAATACGGAAAAGGCGTAATCACTAACGTTTCCAGTAAGGAATATTGGGTTACATTTATAGAAAACGGGCTTGAAACGATTGCCATCAACAGCGAATTTGAAGTCATCGATGCGGCCGAAAATGAAGTCGACACTATAAGTTTCTATGATGTAGAGCAAAGCCTGCTGTCGATGCTCAAAAAATGGTCTGACATTTCTGAGATTGTCCCGATTGGCGACAAATGGAAAGGTGGCAAAATCATCCTCGAACCCGGACAGGCCGGTTTGGCCAATAAGGAAATTCCCGTGGATACGTTCTTCCATAAGATTATCATGGTGCGTGATCGTTTGCGTGTGATGGAACAGAAAATCAACGCGAGCAGCATCGAGGAAATCGAAAAGATTGAACTCCAACAATACATTACCAGAATTTACGGCAGTTTGACTACGTTCAACGTGTTGTTTAAGTCGCAGAATGATTATTTTGTGGGTGAAAAATCCAAGTAATCGCGACTGTCAGTAAAGCAATTTGGAATTTGGATTAACAATAAATGTAGTTTTTCTGCGACAACGGTAATGATGTAAATTGTATCTTACCTTCAGGGAAGGGGCCGATGTTTCCCTACAAAATAAACGGCATTCGCAACTGCACAATTTCTGCACACTTTGTTAAAGTCTGGAGTTTTAAACCCTCAAAAAATCCAATCAGAATCAAATAAAAAACGACCGCCAGTTGAAGTACAGCGGTCGTTTCTATTATGCAATATTATAATTCAAAAGATTTAGGATCAATAACCCCAATATAAATTCTAGATCTTATTAGTTATAAATTAGAATATTGCGAACCAAACAAACAAAAATTTATTGTGTTAAAGCGGTTTGCGCCCTTGAATAATTCTCAGAATTACTGCAATGATCGCGATGACCAGCAAGATGTGGATTAAACTTCCGGTGGCATAGCCTCCTAAAAACTGATTGCCCAAATGATAACCAGTATGACTGCGATGGTGTAGAGTAGATTTCCCATAATGTGTGTTTAATTATTGGTTTATTGACTTATTGGTTGTTTTTGAGTTTGATTTGCAACATCATCGCCGCATCGAGATGTTCCCGCAATAATGCTGTTTGCTGTGCCAGCCATTTTTTTAGCGCGGCGTCAGAAGTTTTATCGGTCGCGTCGGTATATTCACGGATAGACGATCCATGCTGATCGATAACGAGATCCAAATAATGCTTATCGAAGTCCTCGATGTCCTTTTTATTCAATGCGTTGTAGTCTTCTTTGTTTTCCTCGGTGAGCGAGTTGGGTACCGAAACCTGTTTGGATACGGCCAACGCTGACAACTCCTTCATTTGAACCGCGTGCATCTCCTGCATCATTTTTCCGAAATCCTTTACCGCGGTATTAGTGCTTTTAATAGTCGCTAGTTTTCCGAGTTCGGCTTGTTGCAGGTTGAACTCGGCGACATCTACTAAAAATTCGGCTTCATCTTCGCTTTCATCTTCAAATTTGGCTTCGTTTTGCGCTTCGGCTACCGATTTGGTATCTTCTGTTTTGGGTGCATTTTTACAAGCAGTAAAAGACAATCCCATTACAAAAACCAGTGCGGCAAATAAGTTAATGCGGTTAAAAGATTTTGTAGTCATGGTAAAGTGATAAGTTAACCTTGTTTGCTATAAGACAAATTTCATGTTTTTTAGAGCGAGGCCGTTACAGAATATTTCTCAAATGTTATAAGATTCACTTTGCATCACTTTTTTCCTCGAATATTTCCTTTTTGATTTCGACCGCATAGTCATTGGGCACAATTTTCTTTCCGTAAGAGATTGCGTAGACCTTGGTAAATTCGGCTCCGAAATACAAGATAATGGCCGAGTAATACACCCAAATCAAAATAATAATTACTGATCCTGCCGCGCCATAGGCCGAAGCTACCGACGAATTTCCCAAGTACAATCCGATTAGGAATTTCCCGATCATGAACAGTATCGAGGTAACACCTGCGCCGATCAAGGTGTCCTTCCACGCAATTTCGCCATCGGGTAAAGTCCGGAAAATGATAGAAAACAGCATCGTAGTACTGGCAAAAAGAACAATCGTATTGAGCACGTAGAACAAGTAAATCGTCGCATCCGGGAAATACAACATGAGCCTGCTGTTGAGCGCATCCATGACCGTATTGACCGTTAAACTCACCAGGAGTAAGAATCCCACCACCGCAATCATCGAGAAAGACATCAACCGATTTACTACAAATTTCACCAATCCTTTCTTGGGTTTGGGTTTGAGTCCCCAGATGAAATTGATTGAGCTCTGGATTTCGGCAAAAACTCCAGACGCACCGATAATCAAAGTAACGACGCCCACAATCGTCGCAAATACATTGCTGTTGGACAATTCTACGTTTTTTATCATCTCCTGTATCTGACGTGCCGCGTCATTACCTACCAAACCATTGATTTGCCCAAAGAATTGACCGGTCACGGCTTCGACTCCAAAGAATACGCCGCAAATCGACAGGATAATCATGATGAGTGGCGGCAACGAAAATATGGTATAATACGATAAAGAGGCGCTAAGTTTGATGGCATTGTCTTCATCGAACTCGGTGTAGGTTTCCTTTAACAGTGCCCAGGTTTTTTTTAAGAGTGCTTGCTTTTGCATACGATAGAGTTAACGGTCAAACGAAAAAATATCGGCGTCTTTGTTGGATTTTCCTTGAATTAAATCGGTGATGATCTCTGCCGCAATCAAACTAAAAGTGATTCCATTGCCACCAAAACCGAGTGCGAAATAACTGTTTTTTACCGGTTGGTACGTCCCGATATAGGGCAATCCATCTTTGGTTTCGCCAAAAGTACCAGTCCAGCTGAATTCGGCATCGAATGCTTTTTCGGGAAATATCTTCTTAAAATCAGCGACAAGTTGCCCAGACTTTTTCTGGATGAGCGCATCGCGTTTCGTGGGATCGTAAAAATCATCATCCCGGCCGCCAATGAGCATCCGACCATCAGAAGTTGTGCGCAGATACAAATAAGGGTCGGCAGTACTCCACAACAGCGTATTGTTTTTCCAGAACTGTGTTTTGGGATATTGCTCGCTGATCACCGCATAAGTTGATTTGAGTTCGACGATTTTCTTGTCTATCATTTCTGTAACCTCATATCCTGTGGCATAGACCACGTGCCTCGCCTTAATGGTATGACCATCCTGAGTCTGGGCGACGACTCCGTTTTTATCGTACTTGATGTTGGAAATCCTCGTGCGGTCATAAATGTGGTGGTTCCACTCCTCTTTGTACTGCAACAACCGGTGCGTAAACGAATAAGCGTCGATGACCGCGCCATGGTGTGATAAGATGGCTGCCGGAGCCGAAAACCCAAACTGCTTGCCAACAGCGTCGGCATCGAGATAGGCAACATCAAAACCGGCTTCCTTTCGGGCCTTATATTCGCGATCCAGTAAAGGAATATCTTTTTTGTAAGCCGCAAAATACAAACTGTCACGATGCTGGAAATCGCTATAATCCAGATCTGAAGCTATTTTGCCAATTTTACCGATAGCCTCATTGCAAAGGTGATAAGCCCGTTGCGCACGTTCTTTTCCTACGGTCTCACTGAGTTTGCATAGCGGAACATCAATCTCGTACTGCAAAAGTGAAGTGCTGGCACAGGTACTCCCAAGCCCAACGGTGCGCGCATCTACGGTAACACAGCCAATACCTGCCTTGATTAAATGATAACGCATCAAGGCACCAGAAATTCCGGCGCCAATTATCAAAACCTCGGTTTGAAGGTCTTTGTTCAGTTTTGGGAATGTAAAAGGCAACCCATTTTTAATAAGCCAGAAAGGATAACCGCTGCGTAGTATCACGTTGTAATATTTAAGTATGCGTCAAAAATACAAAGCCGTGATTTTATAATTTAACAAGAATTTTACAGAATTACAAGGTGTGAAATTTATCTAAAATATAAGGAAGCTCGCAGGTGTTTTAGCTACCTTTATGCAAATTAAAAATTCAAATTATGAAACCTACCACCACTTCTTCTGCCCGCAATACTGGCTCGGAACCCAAAAAAAAACAATCCAAAACATTGGGCAAGAAAATTGTTCTGTCGACGGTTTTAATACTCGTCATTCTGATAGGTTGTAAAACCAAAAATGCTACCGATTCTAAAAGACTCGACCTAACATTCGAACCCAAAAGCAGCAGTACGGTTTCTGGTACCGCCACTTTCATTGAAAAAGACGGAAAAGTAACCTTTACCGCGACGCTCGCCGGCCTTAAACCCGGTACGCATGCCATCCACATCCATGAAAAAGCAGATTGTTCTGCCGCCGATGCGAGTTCTGCAGGCGGACACTGGAATCCTACTTTTAAAAAACATGGCCGTTGGGGACAAGGCGAATACCACAAAGGAGACATCGGTAATTTTACTGCCGATGCCAGCGGAAACGGAACCATCACGCTCACCACCGACGAATGGTGTATTGGTTGCAACGACAAAACCAAGGACATTATGAACAAGGGTTTGATCGTCCACGAAGGTTTTGACGATTTCGCCACACAACCCACCGGAAATGCCGGTGGCCGAGTAGCCTGTACTGCCATCATTAAATAATCGAATTTGGAAAAAGAAATCCACTATTTCAAAAACCACCAGGAATGGCGCCTTTGGCTGCATGAGAACCATGACAAATCCAAAGGCGTCGATCTTGTTTTTTATAAGGTCAGTAGCGATTTTGAAAGCATGCGTTGGGAAGAAGCGGTGCAAGTGGCGATCTGCTATGGCTGGATCGATTCGACGGTTCGCAAAATAGACGAGCAGCGCCGCAAGCAAACCTTTACGCCTCGCAAGGACAAAAGCGTTTGGAGTAAAGTCAATAAGGCTTACATCGATCAACTCATCAAAGACGGACTCATGCATGAAAGTGGCCTTAGAAAAATCGAAACGGCCAAACAAAATGGTTCGTGGGAATCGCTCGACCACGTTGAAAACCATACGCTTCCCAAAGATCTCGAAGCTGCTTTCAAAAAGAACAAAAAGGCGATAGAGAATTTTTACAACTTTAGCCCATCCTATCGCAAAAGCTACCTTTATTGGCTGAACCAGGCCAAACGCGAGCAGACGCGCGCAACAAGAATACAAACCATTATCGAGCTCTGTGCAAAAAACATTAAGGCACGGCAGTGATTGTTTCGACTCTTAAATGTGCTGCGGCAATTTTAACGCAATGTTTCGGTAGCATCAACATCATTTTAAAATTAAAATGCTACATTTAAAATTGCTTCAAAAGGCATAGTTTTGCAACAGAAAACTCCAAAACGATGATCAACCCTTCGGCGCACGGCTGGATCGACAAATTTTTCCTCGAGCAAAAAGCATTGCCCGAGAAACCTTTGGATGATGCCGAAACCTTTTACCTGGGCATACGCAAAACTGGTTTTATTTACGGCCACATCGTTTCCTTTTATGCACTCGAGCATATCAATCCGCAAGGATGGTTGCATGACGAGATGTCTAAAACGGCTTTGCTCAACAGTCTTTATGGTACTTATCGGCTTTTGACACCACACCCATCGTCTTCGGATTTCATTCAAAAAGCTGTTGCCTTTTACAATGAGATGAATCCTCAAAGCTTTAATCTGTTTAAGAAAGTGCTGCCGAGTTCGTCTGTTTCATTGACGCTGGAGAAAATCATCGATGACCGTGTGCAGACCAATGACAACATCATCAGCAAGAATTTTTCGCACATCGTCACCAATGCCTTGCTTTTTGTGGATGTACTTGCATTCAGGCATTTTCTAGATGAAGGCCACATTCCCGAAAAATACCTCAAGAAGATCGAGGAAACCATCGTGAGTATCGTAACACTTGCGCTTAAAACCAAAGCCAACAAGTCACAGCACGACGATTTGCTCATCAAGCTTTTTGAAGCTTCGGTGCGTTACAGTAAGTTTTCTAAGGTCAATATCCAGAATCTGGACGACCTGCAACTCGACTACTATACCGATTTACTCGAAAGACAATACCTTGTAGACATGGCTGGATTGGCACTTTGGAGTGACGGAAAGGTAGAAAAAGACGAGGCGTATTTCCTTTATGCGATAGGCCAAGTACTCGGCGTATCCGAAGATTTTGTGGCCCACAGTATAGAATCTACCGATCAATTCATCTCCAGATACAAAAAAGAAATCCCGTATTTCAATTACTCGAATCCGGTTAAACATTTTTATGACCAAACGACGCAATTGGTCTTGACGCTAATTAGCCGCAATAAAAAACGATTGATCAAGGAAATAACCGAAAGCAAAGAGCTCATGGTACTTTTGGCCCATTCTACCACCCGCGATCTGGACAAAGCCGAAAAAAGAAAAGTGAAGAAACAATTGCTCGATGTATGCAAAACCATTCCGTCTCTAACCATCTTCCTGATTCCCGGCGGAAGTTTGCTGCTCCCGATTTTAATTAAATTTATCCCGCAGATGCTGCCGTCGGCCTTTAACGAGAATCTCGACCAGGAATAAAAAAACCGCTGATTTAGCGGCTTTTGTTTTTAAAATTTTAGTTGGTAAACCTGGTCAAGGTCTTTGTCTGAACTGATGTTGACATCCAGGTCGTTGACAAATCCCGATCCTACGCCGTATGCCCAACCGTGCAAGGTGAGGTCTTGCCCGTTTCTCCAGGCAGCCTGTACGATTGACGTTTTGGCCAGGTCAAAAACCTGTTCCTTCACGTTGATTTCAACAAACGTATCGAAACGTTTATTTTCGTCGGCAATAGAATTCAAGTAAGTGTCGTGCAAGCGATACACGTCTTTGATATGGCGGATCCAGTTGTCTATAATCCCGATAGAATCGTTGCCCATCGCCGCCTTAATACCTCCGCAACCATAGTGGCCGCATACGATTACATGTTTCACCTTAAGGACATTCACGGCGTAATCCAGTACGCTGAGCATGTTCATGTCTGAGTGTACGACCATGTTGGCGATGTTACGGTGTACGAAAACTTCGCCTGGCTTAGCTCCGATGATCTCGTTTGCAGGAACACGGCTGTCTGAGCAACCAATCCACAACAGTGGTGGGGTTTGTCCTTTGGCAAGTTCTGCAAAGTAATTAGGGTCTTTGGCAAGCATCCGCTCTACCCATTCTCTATTGTTGTCTAATATTTTCTTGTAAAAATCCTGGCTCATTATAGTGCTTTTTTGTTGTTTGGAAACCCGATAAAAATAGGAATTAATTTCGGGCAAAAATTAAATTGTGTCGTCTGTTTTGATTTCACGCTTGACTGTGGTTCGTTTTGCCACGTCATAATAGTGCTCAAAGGTTACTTTATTGGGCGTTTCATCGGTATTCTCCAGATGGTAGGCTTTTTTAAATCCTTTGAGCTTGACCTTGATATTTTCATCGATGGCACGCGTGGTCTTGAATTCGCGAATCAGATCGAGGATGTCGTGTGCGATGTAAACCGTATCATGGGCATTGATGATTACTTTAGAATTCTCGGGGATTTCCATCAGTGTGGATTTAATAGCCGCCTTGTTCAGGAATGAAACTTCCTGTGCCAGGTCAATGTGGATGACATCGCCATCTTCATACTTCTCCTTACGGAAACTGTACGCCCGCTTTAGATTCCCTTTCAACACGAAAATGATACTGATGACAATACCGAGCATGACGCCCTTGAGCAAATCGGTAAATACAACTCCGACCATCGTGGCGATAAATGGGATAAATTGGTATTTTCCCTTCTCCCAAAAATGTTTAATCGTAGAAGGTTTGGCGAGCTTGTAGCCCACCAAAAGCAAAACGGCAGCCAAGGTAGCAAGCGGAATTTTATTGAGTATCACGGGAATAGACAACACGCAAAGCAACAACAATACTCCATGGATAATGGCCGACATTTTAGATTTTGCGCCCGCCGCATTATTGGCCGATGTACGCACCACGACCGATGTCATAGGCAATCCACCCAAAAGCGAACTAAGCATGTTTCCCACACCTTGCGCACGCAATTCATTGTTGGTGTCGGTATAGCGTTTCTGTACGTCCATGCGATCGGCGGCTTCGATACAAAGTAGCGTTTCTATCGATGCGACAATGGCAATCGTTAGCCCGGTCATCCAAACCTTAGGGTTCATAAATCCGTTTAGGTTCGGCGTAGTGATGATGGCCTGGATTTCTTCTATGCTTTGTGGAATGGGCAATGAAACTAAATGTTCACTGGCAATTTCAAGCGGGCTTTTTGTAGCAATAAAGATTTCGTTGAGTACAATGCCCACCACTACTGCTGTTAAGGCGCCGGGAATGAGTTTGAGTTTCTTAAGCGCCGGTATTTTGTCCCATGAAATTAATATGATCAGAGAAATTGCCGTGACAATAATCGACCCCAATTGTACATGGTTGACCAGCCCCAGTATCGCAGAAATGGTGTTGCTCCCATCATCCTGCAAAAAGGACTCATCGCCTTCAAAATCACTGTCATAGCCAAAAGCGTGCGGCAACTGTTTCAGGATGATGATGATCCCGATTCCCGCGAGCATGCCTTCTATGACATTGGTAGGAAAGTAATTCGAGATACTACCCGCTTTTATAAAGCCGAGCGCCAATTGGATTAATCCCGCTATAAAAACCGAAGTTAAAAAGATATCAAAGGCACCCAAGTCAGAAATTGCAGTCAATACGATAGCGGTCAAACCGGCTGCGGGACCCGAAACGCTTAGTTGGGATTTACTTAGGTAACCCACAACGATTCCGCCGATAATACCCGCAATAATTCCCGAAAATAAAGGAGCGCCAGATGCCATGGCAATGCCCAGACACAACGGAAGCGCCACCAGAAAAACCACTAAACCCGACGCAAAGTCAGACTTAAGGTTAGCAAAAAGATTGATTTTTTTTGTCATAATACCTTAGATGAGATGTAATACAATGGCTCTCACGCATCATTGCGGGAACCTGAATAAACGCGATTGTATTACATCTGGTCGGGCGGCGGTATGAAGATAGACGAAGCGATTTTGTTATGCTTGAGTAGATTTTCTGATGAAATGACGCGGGAAAATTGTGGCGGGAAAAAAACCAGATTCAGGGTTTCAAACTTAAATTCGGCTTTTACTTCTTTGTGGGTAAGCTCTTCCTCAGACATACTATAAAAGTAAGAAGTGTCGGTACTTTTCTTGATGACACTAACGATGGTGGGTGTCGACAGAAAAGTAACGAATACTATTAAAAGTATGTTAACGGCTAATTTCATCTCGCGCAAAAGTAGGCGTTAAGTTCAAAAGTTATGAATCTGCTGATTAAATTTATCGGAAATTTAACATGATTTACAGCGTTTCCTCAAGCCATGCGTTCATCATCCAAATGGTCTTTTCCTGTTGGGCGATGAAATCACTGATCATCGTTAGCGTTCCTTCGTCACTGATCGCGTCGGATTTACTGAGGATAGTACGTTCTATTTTCAATAGCTGCGACAAGGATGCCACGATAAGAGCGATTGCTTTTTCATCATTAGAAATGTCTCGACCTACGTTTAGTTTGTTGTGTTTCAGGTAATCCTCGAAGGTATGCAAAGGTGTTCCGCCGAGCGTTAGGATGCGTTCTGCAATCAGGTCTATTTTGAGTTGACTGTCATTGTAAAGTTCCTCGAATTTAAGGTGCAAATCAAAAAAACGCTTGCCGCGGATGTTCCAATGCAACCCACGCAAGCTTTGGTAATAAACTTGAAAATTAGACAGTAAGGCATTGAGTTCATTGATAATTTCTGCCGATTCTTTGACGGGCAAGCCTAAAATATTGGTTTTCATAATCTTATTTTTAAAATTTGTTCGGTGTAAAATTACTTGAATTCTTTTGTTTAATATAATCAAAAACTATTATTTTCTTATTTTTGCATAAATTTTACATATCATGACTATTACACAATTACAATATGTTTTGGCGGTCGCCGAACATCGAAACTTTACCCTCGCAGCAGAAAAGTGCTTTGTCACGCAACCCACGCTGAGCATGCAAATCCAAAAAATCGAAGAAGAACTGGGCATCCAGATTTTCGATCGGACCAAAAAACCCATCCAACTCACAGAGATCGGTCAGAAAATTGTCTCCCAAGCCAAAAACATCGTCAATGAGGCCGACCGCATGCAGGATATTGTAGAGCAGCAAAAAGGGTTTATCGGCGGCGAGTTTAGGTTGGGCATCATTCCTACGGTAATGCCTACCTTATTGCCCATGTTCCTGAGCAATTTCGTCAAAAAATACCCAAAGGTTCGATTAATCATAGAAGAACTCAACACAGATGAAATCATCACCAGGCTCAAGAATGGGCACCTCGACGCTGCGATTGCAGCAACACCACTTTCAGACGAAAAAATAAAAGAAATCGTTTTGTATTTTGAGCCGTTTGTGGCCTATATTCCAGAGTCACATCAAAACTTTGCAAAGACCGCCATCGATGTAGAAGATCTCAATATCGACGAGATTTTATTGCTCCAGGACGGTCATTGTTTCAGGGATGGAATCCTTAACCTTTGCCGAAACGCGGGCAAACCCGAACACAGCAAATTTCAGATTGAAAGCGGCAGTTTCGAGACATTGATCCGCCTGGCCGATGAAGGGCTCGGTATTACGTTGCTGCCTTACCTGCACACGCTCGATCTCAACGATAAAGACCAGGCCAAACTCAGGCATTTCAAAGAACCCAAGCCAGCGCGTGAAGTAAGCCTCATTTATCCAAAAACCGAGCTTAAGATTCAAATTATCGAAGCGTTGCGAACAACAATTGCCGGCGTGATTAAAGGCGCTATTGTTTTTCAGGATATTCAGATTATTAGTCCGTTGCAGAGAAAGTAAAATGTAGCGAATCTTAGCGAAGCAGTGAATTAACAAAAATTACAGAAACTCTGCATTTGAGATTTCGATTTATTCTTTAGGGATACATCCTCCCCTTCCCTGAAGGTAAAGTACAACTTTCAACAATACCCATCCTGCAGAAAGACTGGATGCATTGTTAAATCAAAACAAAATCACACCAAATAAAAAAGGAGCCCTATAGCTCCTTTTTTCATATCAGTTCACAATACTTAAATATTGCTGCAGTTCCGGTCTTTCGGTAGTGAAGTTGTTCAACCATTTTCGCAATTGCTCAATCTCGTATGGTAACAGATTTTTAATTGCTTTTCTGAGTTCTTTACAAAAAAGAACCGGATCGAAACTCACTCTCTCGAGTACCGATTTCGTGTAGTCGTAAATCATTCTAGGCATAATGGTAAGATTTAGGGGTTATCTTAATAAGAACGTGAGGTAAACGTAGAAAAACATTTTCAAAAACCCGTTTAAAAGCAATAAAAATCGATGAAATACATTTTTTATCGATAAAATAAATGAAATAACTTACAAATTAGTCAAAGAGGAAAAGAGGAAAGAGAAAAGGGCTCACACTGCGCAGAAGTCCTCACCTTTCGACTTTTCTCTTTCCACTTTCCACTTTCGCCTTTAGACTTTTGACAAAAAAAAGGAGCCATTTAAGCTCCTTTAGTTCTATTTGTTTATATAAATCAGACATTGCCGTAATTCTGGTTTTTCGTCGGTGAAATTCAGAAGCCATTCGGTGAGCTGCTCAATTTCATACGGTAGGAGCAATTTTAACGCTTTTTCTAATTCCTTACAGAAAAGGATCGGATCAAAACTTACCCTTTCCAGTATGTTTTTAGTATAAGCATACATGGTTCTTTTCATAATTTGTTGGTGATTGGTTGAACTTAAAAACAATCAAATTTAGCTAAAAAACAATCGGTTTTTACAAATGAAACGTTAATTGGCAGTGTTAAATTTCATGTCGATTATGGCGCCACGGGCGGGCTGTTCGCTATATCTTTTCCTGCTTAAAGAAAGCAGCAAAAGGATGCCGCTGCCATCCCTGGCGCGGTTCTGTTTTTATAGTCGTTTGCACAGCTATCGGTCAGCCCTCTATCCATGCAAATTCTTGCCATTCGCGTGTGTCTCTGTTCACTACATCTAATTTTTCGTTGCACGAAACATTTGAGACAACTCTAATATTTCTTTGCACGAAACATTTCTCTTTTTCCCGGCGGGCCTGCTAGCTTCTCAACGGTAAATCCCACTTCCATCATGCTGCGCTTCACAACGCCTCGCGCCGCATAAGTGACCAAAATTCCGTTTGGTTTCATTGCATTGTACATCTTCCTGAAAATTTCGGTGCTCCACAATTCAGGTTGTACACGGTAGCCAAAGGCGTCAAAGTAGATTAAATCATAGGCGGCCAGGTCGTCTATCGTGTCAAAGAATTGCTGGCGTTTGGTTAAGGTAAAATCCTCCCGCAATGGCACCGCGATCTGCCAATCCGATTGGTGCATCCGTTTGAAAACAGCGTCGTATTCCTTCGCTTGCAGTTCCTCTACATAATTCATCAACGCTACTTCTTCGGGCAAAACCGGGTATGCTTCTACTCCAACATAATTAATAGTCAAACCGAGCTTACTGGCTTCGAGAAAAGTAATCAGTGCATTGAGGCCTGTCCCAAAACCGATTTCCAGAACAGAAAGTTCACGGTTTGAAAAAAGCGCCAACCCGTTCTTGATAAAAACGTGCTGCGCTTCCTGTATGGCACCGTGCTTAGAGTGGTAGTGTTCATCCCAATCGGCCAAACGGATGGTGGTCGAGCCGTCGGCGGTACGGATGATCTCGCGTTTCATTATTTAATATACAGCTTTTTGATTCTCTGGATCGGCCCGGCACATTTCACCTGATGGCAAGCCACACAAGCATCCACCCCATCGTTGAAATGTTGCTTGGCATTGGTTGGGTCTTCGTAAATCATTTTCTGGGAATTGATAAAAACATCGGCTTGCGATTTGAAAAAAGCATCATTGTCACTTTCATCGGTCATCACCGCCTTGTGGATTTCCAAGAAATGGCTTGGGAATTCGCCTATCTTTTCGCCTTTTTTGATGCGTTCCTTGAGCTTCTGGTTGTCGGCATACATCTTTTCCATGAGCGCTGCCATTTCAGACATTTCGTACATCTCAAAACGGCTTTTGCCTTTGGTGGTGTCGGTACATTTTTCCTGCGCTGCCGTCGTCTCAGCTGTCGCTTTTTCCTGCTTTTTGGCACAAGAAAAAAGGGCGATGAAACCCAAAACCAACAAATACTTTTTCATTATTCTTTAATTAGCACACCGTCGGCCATGAACCCATAAGACCTTTCGGGTTTGGTGATTTTCTCGATTTCGGCTTTTGATTTCCCTGCATCCTTTGCATAATGCCTCAATTCTTCAACACTCTCAACACTTACAAACGCCTTTCCGTTAACGATGGCTTCGCTTCCCGCCGAATTGAGCGGCATGAAGAACGCATAATCCTTGAATTTCACGAATGCCTTTTCGCCTTTACCCAGGTCGAGGTTCATCCAACAGCCTTTCTTAGAACACACATCATTGATCTTAGAGACAAATTTCACATTGACGGTATCGCCTTTTTTGAGTTTGGCATATTTGGCATTCATCTGTTCCTTGGTAATGGCCCCTTCTTTGGTGATTTTCTTTCCGAATGACGCGTACTTTGCTTGGCTCCATGAAGTTGCTGTAGCAAGCAGGACAAACAGGACAATAATTCTCTTCATTTTAATGGTTTTAGTGGTTCGACTTCTGTTTTTCTTCAACAAAAATAAAAGGTTTATTGATACAAGGAACGCTTTAATTTTATTATTTTAGCCCCAACCAAAACCATAATATTAATTTCATTTGAGCTTATTTTTCAAATTACTGAATTTCAGTTAATTGAACGTAATTTCAATCAAAAACCACTACTTAAATGAGTTCAAATATTACGCACGAAATCGATATAATCAAAGCGCCTTCGTCTAAAATAGACTCGGTTGATTTTAACAACCTGATTTTCGGGAGCGTCTTCACCGATCATATGTTTGTGTGTGATTTCCGCGAAGGAAAATGGCACAAACCACAAATCAAACCTTATGAGCCTTTTTTGCTCGATCCATCAGCAAAAGTGTTCCATTACGGCCAGGCGATTTTTGAAGGCATGAAAGCCTATAAGGACCAAGCCGGTGATGTTTGGCTTTTCCGTCCAGACCAAAACCTCGACCGTCTGAACAAATCGGCCGTACGTATGGCGATGCCCGAAATTCCCGAAGATATCTTCATGAGCGGCTTACACCAACTCATCGATCTGGAACGCGACTGGGTCAAATTCGGACTCGGAAACACCTTATACATCAGGCCTTTTATGATTGCCATAGGTAGTGGTGTCGTTGCCGCGCCATCCACGCAATTCCGTTTCATGATTATCCTCTCGCCCGCCAAAGCTTATTATTCTGGCGAAGTGAAGGTATTGATTGCCGAGCATTACAGCCGCGCCGCCAACGGTGGTATCGGTGCAGCCAAAGCGGCCGGGAACTATTCAGCACAATTCTACCCAACCAAACTCGCCAACGAAAAAGGATTTCAGCAAGTCATCTGGACCGACGATGCCACGCACACCAAACTCGAAGAAGCCGGCACCATGAACGTGTTCTTCAGGATTAACGACACTTTGGTTACTGCTCCTGTGAGCGAAAGGATTCTTGACGGCGTCACCAGAAAAAGCCTTATCGCGCTTGCCAAAAGAGAAGGCATTGCCGTAGAAGAACGCTCGGTTTTGGTTTCAGAACTCGTAGCAGGCATGAAGGATGGTAGCCTCAAGGAAATTTTTGGCGCCGGAACCGCAGCCGTCGTCAATCCTATCGCCGGATTCTCGTATCAGGACGTTTACTACGAATTGCCCAAACTTGAAAAACCGATGGCTTTAGAACTCAAGTCGAAGTTGACAAACATCCAATACAAATTGGCTGAGGATACTTTTGGTTGGACGGTCAAGATTTAGAGACGGCTGCGCCTTTAGAAACGCGCTGCGCGCTGTAGAGACGCCCTGCGGGCTATAGAAACGCTACGCTATAGAAAGAAACGTACAAATTTCGAAAAATAAAAAAACCGGATGCTCTGATGCTTCCGGTTTTTTTGTCTGAAAATTTCAAATAGACCAATCTATAGGCGAAGTCGTTTCTATAGCGAAGCGTCTCTGTAGCGAAGCGTCTCTACAGCGGAGCGTCTCTGTAGGCGCAGCCGTCTCTACCCAATAATCCTCGAAAAATCCGGCTTAAAATAATTAGGTCCTTTCATCACCTTCCCATCTTCGCGGTAAATCGGTTGGCCGTCGGCGCCGAGTTTGCTCATATTGCTGCGTTGGATTTCATCGAACACTTCTTCTATCTTATGTTGCAGGCCATGTTCAATGATTGTCCCGCACAAAATGTACATCATGTCGCCCAAGGCGTCGGCTATTTCTACAAGGTCGTTGTTTTGTACCGCTTCCAGGTATTCCTCATTTTCTTCTTTCATGAGGTTAAAGCGCAAGAGGTTTTTGATTTCGCCCAAATCGGCCCTTGGGGTTTCACTGTGCCCAATGGCAAAAGCGGTATGGAATTCCTTAACGGCGTTAAGTTGTTTTTGCATGATTTCTGGATTAATTACCATCGCAAAATAGCAACTTTCACACACATTTGGCTACCTTTGCAACAAATAGTTTTAAACATGTTTAGCACCGGACAACTCGTTTTTGCAGCCTTATTTTTTGTCGCTTTCGTGATCGTAATGATTTTCGCGTATAAAAAGGACGTAGCCACACACAAAATTTTCTATCGCGGGAATTACAAAGTACTCATTGCTTTTTTGCTTTTTATCGGGCTGCTTTTCGTGCTCAAGATTTTGATGAAACGCTAGCTACAATTCGCTGCGCTGAATATCTGTATAAAAAACGCCGGTCAAAAGCCGGCGTTTTTATTTGCTATAGGTTTATATCAATTGTCCAACGGTAAAAACCCGAAATTCTTAGAATAGTTGAGCATCTGCTCGGCAAATGATTTGGGCTGTGTCACCTGGATTGAAATGATGTTGCCCTTCTTATCCATTTTCGGGACCAGCACCGGGTTGACAAAACCACTGTAAGGTGGCGACGGGAATTGTTTGTTGCGCTCCAAAACCTCGGCATGGATTTTCTGGTCTACCTTAACGCCGTAATTCTCCACCAGGTTTTTACCGGCTTCGTAATCTCCCTCCGATTTGATGCGCTGTACCTCACGGAGCAACTCGCCAAACAACGCATGTAATTTTTCATAATCGGTAATGTTGAAATAGGTCTTTCCGTTACGGGTAATTTTTTCGATTACATTGTCTTTTTTACCTTTTTCAAAAGCCCAGGCACTAACCCACTGGCGGTTTCTCATATGCGCCTCCTCAATGTTGGCACCGAGTTCTAGTCTTACCAATTGCGTCATCAGTCCGTTTCTAATGTAACTGTCGTAAGATTCCATCCCAACCTTTTTCCAGTCATCAACCAAGCCCAATTCTTGCAGTTTTGGATTGTACAGGTAATACAATCCCACCAAATCGGCACGGCCTTCTTCAAGTGTCGACGCATAACTTTTCAGGGTTTCTTTTGGCGTCCCAACACCTGCATTGATGCGTCCCGAAGCGTGACCCACTACTTCATGCAGCGCCGTATGCAACTTATCGCCCAATTCACCATATTTCTCGGCAAGCGCAATTTCTTCTGGATCATTGGCAAATTCAAGCAATTTCCCTTTGCCGCCCGATTTGGCGTACGCATCAATGATGTTTCCTAGTGAAACTGATTTAGAACCGTAAACATCGCGGATCCAGTCGGCATTCGGAAGGTTAACCCCAATGGGTGTGCTCGGTGACGAATCGGCCGATTCGCCGGCGACAATTACAGTTTTGTATGAAATCCCGACGACGTTTGATTTTTTGTGTTCGGGCATGAGCGGCGAGTTGTCTTCGAACCATTGTGCATTTTTAGAGACGACTTCCATCTTGGCCGACATATCGAAATCCTTGATTTGCACTACGCCCTCCTGCGAACCGCGGTAACCCAGCGGATCGTTATACACTTCGATAAAGCCGTTGATGTAATCGATATTGCCCTCTGTAGCCTGCAACCAGGCAATATTGTAATCGTCCCAGGTTTTGAGGCTTCCGGTTTTGTAGAAATCGATGAGCAACCCAAGGGCATCGCCTTGCTTTTTATTCTCGGCTACGCCTTTGGCTTTTTCGAGCCAGTAGATGATTTTGTCTATTGCAGGGCCGTACATTCCGCCGCTTTTCCAGACCTTTTCCTCAAGCTGGCCATTGGCATTGCGAATGAGTTTTGAGTTGAGCCCGTAGGAATAGGGTTTGGCCGGATCGGGGCTTTTCATGTTTTTGTAAAAATCTTCTACTTCCTGCACAGTGACGCCCTTGTCATAGAAATTCACCGCCGAGCCAGCAAGCAGCCCTTTAGATTCATCGAGGTTGACTTTCTTGGCATCGGCATCATTGAATAAAATGTCGGCAAAATTGGCGTCGAGTTTGGTTTTAGTTGCCTTGAGAAGTAGATTAAAATAGTCGCGTGAAAACTCGGGCTTTATTTTATCACTCGAGTAATGGTGGTGAATCCCGTTAGAGAACCATACACGTTTGAGGTAAACGGTGAACTTCTTCCAATCGGCCGATTTTCTATCGCCTTTGTAATTCACATAAATATGCTCTAAAGCCTTGCGAATCCTTAGGTTGTGTTTGTAATTTTGGTCCCACATGATATCGCGTCCCGATGTTCCCGCCTGCGTGAGGTAATACACCAGTTTTTGCTCTTTGAGCGTGAGTTTCTCGAAACCGGGAACCTGGTAACGGAGTACTTTGATATCTGCGAACTCCTCCACATTATGATTGAAAGGCGCTGGCTTTAAAGCTTTATTCTTTTGTTGTGCATGGCCAGGATTTAAAAAACCTACCGCCAGGAAAACACAGGCTAATTGTAATAATTTCATCGTAAAACCGTTTTTGTTATGCTTACAAATATAGACAATCCGTGTGTTGAAACGGGGATAAATTCACGCAGAAATTATCTCCCGCTGCTATCGATTAAATTTTTAACTTTACGACACAAAACCGACCTATGAGAATTGTCAAATATATTTTTCTGCTGCTTTTGCTTGCCATGTTTGCCACGTCGGTATATGTAGCTACGCAGAAAGGCGATTTCAATGTTTCGAGAACGGCCATCATCAAATCACCCAGAACTACCGTTTTCAATTATGTGAACGACTACCGGAATTGGGAAACCTTTGCCTCGTGGGAGAAAGAAAATCCCGGCGCCCAATACAATTATGGCAGAGACACTTCGGGCAAAGGCGCATCATATTCCTGGACTCTTGACGGCGACGGCGGCGATTCTAAAACTATTACAGTCAAGGAAAACGAAAGCATTTCCCAGAAAATGAATTTCAAAGGTTCGGCAGCCAATGTACAATGGACGTTTAAAGATACCGTTGGTGGTACCAAAGTGACCTGGCGTTCTAAAGGTCGGATGGGTTTCAATTTCAAGATCCACAGTGTGTTTCGGGGCGGTGCAGACCGCGTGATTGGAAATATGTTTGAAAAAAGTCTCACCAATTTAGACAAAACGCTCGACTATGAACTCAAGACCTACAACATCAAAGTCAACGGAATCGTACAGAAAATAGGCGGTTATTATCTCAAACAAACCATCACCAGCAAGATTTCGGACGTGCCTAAAAACCTGCGCATCATGATGTCAAGGCTCGTACATTTCTTTGCCAAAAACAAGATTGCAATGAACGGCAAGCCTTTCGTTTTATACCACACCTATGATGCGGCAAAAGGCATTACGAGATTGTCTGTGTGTATCCCGCTTAAGGAAGAGATTTTTGTTAGCGAAGGCAGCGACGTTTCGGTTGGGAAACTAGGCTCTTTTACAGCGGTTAAGACGACGCTCAAGGGCGATTACTCGCACCTCAAATCGGCATGGGACAAGACTTTTGTTTACATTGACACCAATCACCTTACGCAAAGTCCAGACGGCGCATCGCTCGAATTGTATTCTAAAAGCATCCGCGAAGTGGCTTATCCTTCACAATGGATTACAGAAATTTACATCCCGATTCAACCAAGAGTTTCGATGCCCACACGAACCCAAACTCCGCAAGGCGAACCCAATACCCAAGCGAGCACACCAAAAACAAACGCAACACCAGCCACCGAAAGCCCTGCTGCCAAACCGGTAGAAACCGCCACGCCTTAAAAATTTCACGTCAGCATTAAACCTTTAGACAAGCGGCTACTCTAACCAAAAAAATTTCTTTGGAAGAAAAGGATTTCATACTGCTGCTGCTCGACCCAAAAACGCAAAACGAGGCGTTTCAAAAGCTGTTGTCTGATTACCAGCGGCCGTTGTACAGCCATATCCGAAACATCGTGCTCAATCATGATGATGCCGATGATGTACTGCAAAACACCTTCATTAAAGTATTCAGACACCTCAAGGATTTTAAAGGGGAAAGCAAACTTTTTTCTTGGATGTACCGCATTGCCACCAATGAATCCCTTACTTTCCTGAGCCAGAAAGCCAAACGCGGAGGCACAACAAGTGAGGCGCTGCAAACCAAAGCGGTCGACAATTTGCGGGCAGACGATTATTTTGATGGCAGTGAAATCCAACTCAAATTGCAAAAAGCGATTGTATTGCTGCCAGAGAAACAACAGCTCGTTTTTAAGATGCGTTATTTTGAGGAAATCAAATATGAAGAGATGTCTGAAATACTGGGTACATCGGTAGGAGCGCTCAAGGCCTCTTATCATCATGCGGTGAAGAAAATTGAGAATTTCATGAACGCCAGTTAAACCATTAATGACTAATCACGTCCAAAAGCCATGAGTAAATTTGAAATAGACCAGCAGCCAAAAACGTCTTCGGGATTCAAAATCCCAGAGCATTATTTTGACGATTTTTCTTCAAAAATGCTGCAAAAACTTCAGGATGAAGATCGCACGGTGATTCCTATTAACCGGAAAAAGAGCAATTGGATGTATGCTGCAGCAGCGGTATTGGTGGTCTCGCTATCGATACCTTTTTACAACATCCTAAAAAAACCAACCCTGGAGCTCGACAATACCACTCTTGAAAATTATATTACTGATCACAGTGGCATTTCGGACGCCGATTTTGTAGA
>JAKQJQ010000295.1 GCA_029561105.1 Bacteroidota bacterium | reverse complement strand
GATTTCCAGCACCTGATCGTTTTTTAGCAGGACGGCCACGATATCGAAACGTATTTCCCAGTCGTAGTCGATTTGTTCCATGTATATACCGGCAGTGCGCGCCATCATATTTTGTTTTTTGGCCCCCACGGCGCCTTCCGGTCCGCCGAACCCTTCACTCGCCCGGGTTTTTACTTCCACAAATACGAGTAGCCGGTCGTGCTCCCAGGCGATGATATCGATTTCGCCCCGGCCCGAACGGAAGTTGAGCGCCGCTACGCGGTAGCCTTTTTGCAGGAGGTACTCGACTGCAATGGCTTCTCCTCGGCGACCGGTTTCGATATGTGAGTTGTGAGTGGTGAGTTGTGAGTGGCGTTTCATTTTTGGGAATGGATGAGGCCGGTGAGTAATTTGAAACAGTTGACGATGGAAGTTTCAATTTTTGACAAATCCATCTGTTCCAGATAGCCCAAGTCAGCAGCGATATCCAGCGCTGCATCTACTTCGATACAGGAACCTCTGGCTATTTCAAAAAAACGTTTTCGTTCAGCAATTGATTTTCTGGACGATCCCTCTGAAATATTCAAATGTACAGACAAGGCAGCACGGCGTATTTGAGAAGCCATCGCAAATTTTTCCTCGGAAGGCAATCGATTCGTCAGGTGATAACAGGCGTTTACAAAAGTCCTGGATGCTTTGTAAGCATTTAATTCCGTGTGTTTTAATGAAAGAAACATATGAAGCGAATTAAAAATGAAAATTCATTCCCCTAACTCACAACTCACAACTCACAACTCACAACTCACAACTCACAACTCACAACTCACAACTCACTTCTCCGGATACAACAAATACTTCCTCCTAATCTCCTTATACAACCCCAAATCATACTGCCACCCGGCCCGAATCTCCGCTTCTCCTTTTCCGCTCAGCATTTGTTCCCGCCAGGAGCTGTTGCCTGCCAGCAGGTCGAAAAAATGATTGTCCAGAAAAAACGTTTCCGGGTGCGGTACACAATCGAAAAACTCGAACAGGTAC
>JAKQJQ010000283.1 GCA_029561105.1 Bacteroidota bacterium | reverse complement strand
TTTGTACCGGCGCGTTCTTTTTGGCCATGACCGGTTTGCTCGATGGCCGAAAATGCACCACACATTGGCGCCTAACCGACCGCTTGCGCCAAATGTTTCCTAAGATCAACGTCATCGACAACATCTTGTTTACAGAAGATGACCGCATCTTTACGAGCGCCGGCGTGACTTCGGGCATCGACCTCGCGCTGCACATCATCGCCAAAATCAAGGACGATCAGGTTTCGTATAAAATTGCGCGGGAACTGGTGGTGTACAATCGTCGTTCGGGCCATGACGCGCAGCACAGCATCCACCTCAAATACCGCAACCACATCCACAGTGGCGTGCACAAAATCCAGGATTGGCTCCAGGAAAAAATAGATAAAAAAATGGTGCTCGACGACCTCGCCGAACTCGCCTGCATGAGCACACGAAACATGACGCGCGTATTCAAGAAAGAAACGGGTATCACCATCAACGATTACATTTTCCTGCTCAGAAAGGAAAAAATCAGGGAACTGCTCAAAAACCCCAACCTTTCCCGTCGCGACATCGCCGAGCAATGCGGACTTAAAAGTGAACGCCAGGTAGGCCGCATCCTGAGGAATTAAGCTGTATTTACTGGTCTTCAACAACCGTTGCTTACGCATCGGCAGACAGACTATTGCCGCAAATTAGGCCATTAGATTATCTGTGAACCCGTCAAAAAATTATACATGAATAAAAAAAACACCGCCATTTTGATATTCGACGATGCCGAAGTACTGGACTTTGCCGGTCCGTTCGAAGTGTTCTCGGTAGCGTCTAATCTACACAACGACCAACTCTTTAACGTATTTACCATCGCCCCGAAAAAGCAACCCATCGCAGCGGTCAACGGGCTTTCTATCAACCCGGATTACGCCATCAGCGAACATCCCAAAATCGATATCCTGATCATTTCGGGCGGCGTGGGGACGCGCAAACTGCTCGACGACCGTGTATTACTCGACTGGGTTGCCGCTGTACATGAACAGACCCAAATCACGGTAAGTATTTGTTCGGGATCACGCATTCTGGGTCAACTCGGCCTGTTAAACCGCAAGCCCTATTGCACGCACCATGAGGTCTACGGTCATATGGATCTTATAGCGCCCGAGGCCGTCCCCATGAAACACAAACGCTTTGCAAAAGCTGGAAAAATTTACACCTCGGGTGGTATTTCGGCAGGTATTGATTTGTCGTTCCATCTGGTAGCGATGCTTGCCGGAAAAGACGCCGCCGTTGCGACTGCTGCCTATATGGAATACAACCTTCAACTGCAATAGCGATGAAAACCAAGTTTTACCAATCGCGCCCGATTCGCTTTCTCGAAATCTATGCATGCGCAGGTTGGCGTGTCAAGATTTACAGCATATCACTCAAGGCCGAAACGGTGACCGCCCAAGCGATAATCGAAGCGAAAAAACAACTTCCCGCTTGGCTTGAAAACAGCAAGATTACTGCGCTCGAAAATTACCAAATCGCCACACTCATCCTCCATGAAGGCAACGAAGGTTGTTTCGCCGTATTGATCTGGTGGGCCGATGAAAACATGCTGCAACTATTCGCTTATCTAAGGTTGTACGGTGAATCCCACTTTCACCTGATTTCAAACAAAGGCACCGTAAGTTGCGTCTGGGAAATGGCCATCCTTTGGTTTGAACGCAACGCTTGGATAACACACGTACTCAAGCGCGGCGAAAATCCCGATTTTGAAAACTACCTCCAACAACAACTCCAAACCGACATTTGATATGAGACCCTCACTTTTCTTACTGCTTTTATGGGTTGCGGTGATTTGTTGCTCCTCGGTTTCGGCCCAGGATAGCCTCAAAAAATTGCCTGCAGCCTACAAAAATCCCGACTATAAAATTGACGTAAAACACCTTACACTCGATTTGCGTTTCGACTGGAAGAAAAAACAAGCCATCGGGATCGCCACGATTACTTTCTCGGTGCTGGAACCCATCGATAAAATCACACTCGACGCAGCCCAGCTGAGTATCGAATCGGTGACACTAATTCGCGGCCAGCCGCTGGACTTCGACTACGATGGTGGCGACCGGCCAGGCGGCTTTTCGATTACGCTAGATAAACCTTATCCGGCAGGTGAATCGCTCGCCATCGCCATCGCCTACCATACCAATTATGTCAACGAATCAGACCCGAATAACCTCTGGGGCAGCTTTGGCAAAGGCTTGCGCTTTTTGGCACCTAGCACTTCAGCACCGCTCAAACGCAAGCAGGTTTGGTCCAGCGGTGAACCCGATGCCAACCGTTATTGGTTCCCGTGTATCGAATCGATTGGGGATTTGCGCACCACCGAACACCGCATAACCGTTGAAAAACCTTTGACTGCGATTGCCAACGGCGACCTCGTTTCAACCCAGGACAATCCAGACGGCACGCGTACATTCTATTACAAAACCAACCAACCCTACCCCAATTACCTTACGGTTTTGGCAGTTGGAGACTATGTCGACGTACAGCAACGCGCTAAAAAAACCACACTGCACACCTTTGGTTATCCCGATGAAAAAGACGCTATTGCAGCCACCACAGAACGTTTGCCAGAAATGTTGACCTTCTTTTCAGAAATGACCGGCGTGAATTATCCGTACCCGCAGTTCACGCAAGCTGTTGTCCAGGATTACCCTTTCCCAGGATTGAATGGGCAACACAACACGGTGCTGCAATCCGACAATATGATCGATGATTTTAAGACCCACGCTGATTTCCTGTATCTCTGGGACGGAATCGAATCGCAAGGACTTGCCTCGCAATGGTTCGGCAATTTAGTCATGTCCAAAAGCTGGGAGCACATCTGGCTCAACCAGGCGTTCACGCGCTACGCCGATGGCGAATTCACCAACCACAAAAACGGCCATGACGAATTTCTGTTGTACTATCACAATTTTGACTTGGCAACGGTTTTGGGCGATTGGCAATCGGGTTACCGGCATCCGATCGTTACACCGCATTTCGACAACCTTTCGGCATTCACTTCCGACAATTACGGCAAGGTTCGCGGTGCTTTGGTACTCAGGATGCTGCGCAATGAGCTCGGTGACAATAACTGGAAAAAAGTACTGCGCCATTATGTAAAGGTCAATTTCGGGAAACAGGTCACTACGCAAGATTTGCAACAATCGGTAAAAGTGGTCACCGGCGACTCGATGCAGTGGTTCTTTGACCAATGGGTCTACCAAATGGGGCATCCTTTTTTCGAAGTGACAAAAACGTACGATCCGGCAAACAAAACACTCCGGCTACTGGTGAAACAAACCCAGCAGTTGGATGCCCGGGATCCTTATCCGAAGACCGATTTCTTTAGGGGAAAAGTCAATATAGAAATAGACAATCGAATAGCCGCCGTGACCATCGAAGCAAAGCCCGAAAACGTGTTTGACTTCCGCTGCGACGGCGCGCCCAAGCTCATCAACTTCGACTTCGAAAAAACCTGGATCAAGGAATTGAAATTTGAGAAAACTTTCGAGGAATGGTGCTACCAATCCCAACATAGCCAAGACTTGCTCGCCCGTGTGACGGCCATAGACGAACTCGTCAAAATCGCCAAAAATGAACAAACATCCACTGCAACCAAAAAGCAAATCGCCGATACACTCAGGGATATCGCGTCGGGCAAGACCTATTGGCGCTTTCGCGTTTATGCTTTGGCACAACTTCGCGCAATCGAACCCACGCCAAGCCAGGCAACTATTTCGCGGCTGCTCCAACTCACCAAAGACGAAAAACCATGGATGCGTACCTCGGCGTTGTTCACGCTGGGCAACTCCAAAGACCCGAAATTTGAAGATGTCTATCTCGAAGCATTGAATGACCACAGCGAACGTGTGGTCAACGCCGCCGCCAATGCACTAGGCAAAAGCAAAAGTCCAAAAGCATTCGACGCGCTCGTCAAACTCAAAGACAAACCGTCCTGGAAAAGCCAAAGCCTGATTGCTGCGCTCAACGGGCTCAAGGAACTCGGCGATCCGCGTGGGGTTGCCGTTGCGTACGAGGCATTGGCAAATGTACAGTTACCACGCTGGTATCTCGCCACACCCATCTGGGATTATCCGGTCGCCGCCGCCGAGACACTGGTGGCTTTGGGTAAAGGCGATACCGCTTATGCGATGCTGTACGGGCGTTTCAAAAAATCGATGGCAGAAAATGACGTGAACGACATCTTTGCCAATACTTACCTGCTCACCATTATTGCCGATGCGCGCGGACAGGAAGTTTACGATTTGCTCGGCGAAAAATTCAAGGATGACGCCAACGCCATGCTGGCCGTAACCAACTATGAAACCCAATACCAAACCGCATTAAAAAATAAAACCAATACCAAACAACCATGATGTACAAACACGACATTGACCCGATGCCCGAATATTTTGACCGTTACATTGCGCTGGCCGACGATGTACCTTACCTTGACGCTTTGCAAATCAGCCTCGGGGAACTAGAGCGTCTCCCCAAATCCGATTGGGAAACGCTTGGCGAGCGCGTTTATGCGCCGGGAAAGTGGACCCTTAAGGATTTGCTGCAACACCTCATTGACACCGAACGTATTTTCACGTATCGCGTGCTGGCTTTTTCCCGTAACGAAACCCAAAAGATGCTGTCTTATGACGAAGATGCGTACGCCAAAAACGCCGACGCCAACCGCCGAACGATCACCGAGCTACTTGATGAACTTAAATTGTTGCGCCAATCCACGATAGCGCTCTACCAATCGTTTAGTAAGGAAATGTTGCTCAAAAGCGGCAGGAGTTTCAAAGGACACTATTCGGTACTGTCTATTGCCTTTATGCTCGCCGGGCACCAACGCTGGCATTTTCGCGTGGTTGAAGAAAAATATTTACCTTTATTGTCTACCCAGTAATCCTAGAAATTAATGACCATAAAGACCCTCGAAACGGTTCCGATTACTCTTTTGGCAGCGGTTTTCAATGAGGCGTTTTCCGATTACGTGATCCCGTTTTCGCTGTCGGAAACAGACTTGAAAGCCAAAATCGCCGCCGAAAACATCCGACTGGATTGCTCGCTCGGCGTATTTCTAAAGAACAAACCCATCGGCTTTATTTTGGTGGGAGTCGACACCATCGACAGAAAACCCACCGCATACAATGCAGGAACCGGTGTAATTCCCAAATGCCGAGGGCAACGCCAAACCCAAGCGATGTACGACTACCTGTTGCCGCTCCTACAATTGAAAGGCATCTCACACCACCTGCTCGAAGTCATCACCCACAACGAAAAAGCGATCCACATTTACAAAAGGATTGGTTTTGAAACCCTACGTACGCTCAATTGCTACAAAGGAAACATTGCCCCAAGCCGCTCCAGTTTTGACTTCAAGCCGTTGGATGTTCTCGATTGGGAGCTAATGGTCTCTTTTTGGGATTTCAAACCCTCGTACCAAAATAGCATCGCAACAATCAATCGAATGAAAAATGACCTGGAATTCGCGGGCGCTTTCGCCGACGGCAATTTGGTGGGTTACATTGTCTTCGGGGCAGCGCGCATCAAGCAATTCGCTGTTCATCCCCAATTCCGCAGAATGGGAATCGGGAGACAATTGTTTTATGAAGTCCAGAAAAAAGCAGGAAATACCATCGTTTCGCTAACCAATATCGACGCAGCCAACAAAGGCACAAACGTATTCCTACTCGAAATCGGGCTCGTACAAATCGTCCAACAGTTAGAAATGGGAATGAAAATTAATTAAAAACTTTGAAGTTTTCCCCGTCAAAAGCCGCGAACACCATACTTGGGTGCGAATCCTGATGGAACATATTGCCGTCTTTGTCAATGGCAATCGCACCGGCAAAACCGTCGTAAGGCAATAATTCGGCAAACGTTTTGGCAAAAGCTTCTTGAAGTGAAAAGCCGTCGGTGACCCGTGTCACAATCTTGGCCGCTGTGGCGTTGCTCACAATGTCCTCTCCCACGCCGGTCAGGCTTACGCCGCAAAAACCGTTGGCATAGTTGCCCGCCACGGTCGCCGAATCAGAGATGCGTCCCGGGATTTCAAAACCTTTCCCGCCGGTCGAAGTCGCAGCAGCCAAACGCCCATGGGCATCCAAAGCTACACAACCAACGGTACCGATTCGGGTCGCCGCCAATTTGGCCTCGTATTCGTTTCTTCTTTGTGGGATTTCTGTAGAAAAAGAATCAAATCCGTGTTGGCGCGCAAAATTCGTCGCGCCGCTTCCGCCCAAAACACGGTCATCATAGTTCATTAATACCTGTGCAACCTGAATTGGGTTTTTGACTTCTTCGATATTGATTACGCCGCTCATTTTCTGCGTCACGCCGTCCATGAGTGAGGCGCTCATCCTGATTTTGCCATCGCTTTGTATCTGCGAACCAATGCCCGCGTTGAACAAGGCATCGTCCTCTAAAAGTGACACCGCATAAACGACAGTTTCAACCGCCGAATGGGTTAGCAGATATTGGTATGCATCGCGCACGATACGTTCAAGCGCATTTTGCTTGGCTACTTTGGTTTCGAGATTGGTGGCCGATTCTGAGAAAAAACCACCGTGGATGATGAGTTTCATTTTTTAGATACGCCCTACGGGCTTTAGACACGTTGCACTTTGGTCACGCTTTGCTTTAAACACGTTGCACTATAGACGCGCTGCGCTTGGGACACGCCCTGCGGGCTACAGAGACGCCGCGCTACAGAACGATGTATTAAACTACCCTGCCTTTTGCAATGTCGGCCTGGGTAAAGGTTTCGGCATATTGCGAGGAATGGATGTTCATCTTAAAGGTATCGAGGTTAAAGGTATCGTGCTTGCTCATTACGTGCGTTACCAAATGGTTGATCGATATGGGCTGGCCCAGTTCGACCTGCGTGAGGTTGGTATCCTTGATTTCGCGTCCGTCTACTAGGATCACAAGACCGGATCCGATGGCTTCCATCTGTTTGCCGTCTTTAATCAACAAGCCGGTATCTTCCCCAAGCCCAATGCCGAGCACCTTTGGATTGCCCACCACTGCCTGGAACAAACGTCCAATCCGGCCGCGTTGCACAAAATGCGTATCGATGATCACGCCGTCTATCAAACCCAAACCACTCGTGATTTTCACTTCGCCCTTGAGCAACGCCTCACTACTGCTGCCTTGGTAAATCATATTGTTGGAGGCCGCCGCTGCACCTGCCGATGTTCCGGCATAAATAAAATCCTCGTTGGTATATTTCTCTAAAAGGATGTCATGAAAAGCCGTACCGCCCAATATAGAAGTGAGTCGCAATTGATCACCACCGGTAAACATAAGTACATCGGCTGCTTTAAGCCGCTCGAGGATTTCTGGCTCAATGGCTTGTTCGCGTTTTTCAATATGCATCACATCGGTGTTGTCGGCGCCCAGATAATGCAACGCCTTGACATACTCAGGGCCAATTTCGCGTGGGATTTTCGAAGCCGTAGTTACCACTTCAATGCGCGAATCCGCCTTATGCTTGGATTCTTCAATAATTCTCTTTAAAATTCCCGCCTCAAAAAAGTTAAGGTTTTTGGGAGCCGTCCTGTCAATATCGGTCTCGGTAAAACTACCTTTGTCTACCGCACCGCCTATAATGATTAATTTTCCGCGTATGTTCATGGCGGTAAAAATAACCAAAAATTAATGCAAACCAAACGTATTTTTAATTTTAGGAGCGGCAGTTTTCCCATTCTTTTCAACAGTTGTCCCGCTTTCCGCTCTATCTTTTACGGCCTTCGCTGCGCTGCACCCGCAAAAGGATGCCGCTGCAATCGGGGCTAGTCTGCGGGAGCCGGATTCTGTAGAAAAAATCCTAAAATTTTGACTATCAACCACACAACTCCAAAACCCGATGCAGTATTTTCAAAAGCGTGAAATAAATTTTGAGAAACCGCCTAAAAAATCTACTTTAGTCAACCAATACTTTTTACATTTAACAATTTCGTTGAAAAAATAAGAATAACCCGACGCTCTTTCCCTATGAAAATACTTAAAGTACAGGCGCTCCGCGGACCAAACATCTGGAGCGTCCAAAGAAAAAAGTTAATCCAGATGCGCCTCGACCTCGAGGAAATGGAGCAATTCCCTACCAATAAAATAGAAGGTTTCCGCGAACGCATCGAGGCGATGTTTCCCTCCATGATAGACCACCGTTGCTCAGAAGGCGTACGCGGTGGCTTTTTTATGCGCGTAGAACGCGGTACCTGGATGGGACACGTCATCGAGCATATCGCGCTCGAGATACAAACCCTCGCCGGAATGGAAACCGGTTTCGGCCGTACGCGCGAAACCAAAACACCCGGAATCTACAATGTCGTTTTTAGCTACACCGAGGAAAATGTCGGGATGTTTGCTGCCGAAAGTTCGGTAGCCATCGCGGAAGCCCTGATTGCCGGAACACCCTACGACCTCGACGCCGACATCCAGAAAATGCGTGAAATCCGCGAACGCGTGCGCCTTGGGCCATCAACCGGGAGCATCGTTGAAGAAGCCGTGGCGCGAGACATCCCTTGGATCCGACTCGGCACCAACTCGCTCGTGCAACTCGGCTATGGCGTGAACCAGATGCGTTTCCAGGCCACGATTACCCAAAAAACCAGTAGCATCGCTGTAGACATTGCCTGCAATAAGGAAGAAACCAAACGCATGCTCGACAACGCCTCGATTCCCGTGGCCAGTGGCAGTATTTGTGTAGATGAGGAAGATCTTGAAGCCTGTGTCAAGAAAATTGGCTACCCAATAGTCATCAAACCGTTAGACGGTAACCACGGAAAAGGTGCCTCTATCAACGTAACTACCTGGGAAGATGCCCAAGCAGGACTCGAATACGCCAAAAAATACAGCCGTCGGGTCATCGTAGAAAAATTCATTACCGGTTTTGATTTCAGGGTGCTAATTATTGACAATAAATTGGTCGCTGCGGCCAAACGCGTCCCAGCGCACGTCATCGGGAACGGTACCGATACCATCCAAAAACTGATAGAAACCACCAACCTAGACCCGAGGCGTGGCTATGGGCATGAAAACGTACTCACCCAGATTGATGTAGATCGCGACACTTTAGACCTGCTCGAAAAACTCAACTATACCGTAGACTCGATTCCCAAAAACGGCGAAACGGTTTACCTGAAATCGACCGCGAATCTCAGTACCGGAGGCACTTCGGTAGATGTCACCGATATGATGCACCCCGAAAATGTATTTTTGTGTGAACGCATCTCGCGCGTCATCGGGCTCGACATTTGCGGTGTAGACATCATGGCCGAAAACCTCACGCAACCCCTTAAAGAAAACGGCGGCTGCATCCTTGAGGTCAATGCGGCTCCCGGTTTCAGGATGCACCTCGCACCTTCAGAAGGTTTGCCAAGAAACGTGGCTTCTCCGGTAATCGATATGTTGTATCCTCCGGGAAAACCAAGCAGAATTCCAATCATCGCCGTCACCGGCACCAATGGGAAAACTACCACGACGCGACTACTCGCGCACATTGTCAAAAACAATGGGTTTAAGGTTGGATTTACAACCTCCGACGGGATTTACATCCAAAACCACATGCTAGAAAAAGGCGACACTACGGGACCAATTTCGGCAGAATATATTTTGAAAGATCCAACGGTAGAATTCGCTGTACTTGAAACCGCGCGCGGCGGAATTTTACGCTCCGGGCTTGGTTTCAGTCGCTGCGATATCGCTGTGATTACCAACATCCAGGAAGACCACCTCGGTTTGAGTGATATTCATACCTTGGAGGACCTGGCACGCGTGAAAAGCACAGTGGTACGAAGTGTCAAAAAAGACGGTTGGGCCATCCTCAATGCCGAAGACGAGCAATGCGTGAAGATTGGCGAGGAACTCAGTTGCAACGTGGCGTATTTTAGCATGGACGAGGAAAATCCGCTTATCAAGCGACTGTGTAAGGAAGGAAAAATTGTCTGTGTCTATGAAAATGGGTTCATTACCGTCAAGAAAGGCGAATGGAAAATCCGTATTGAACGCGCGACACACGTACCATTGACCTTGGGCGGAAAAGCCAAATTCATGATTGCCAACGCGCTCGCCGCAACACTAGCGGGCTATTTGTGGGGCTTCAAGACCGAGGACATCAGCCTGTCGCTACAGACTTTTATCCCGAGCGCCGCACAAACACCGGGAAGAATGAATATTTTTGAGTTCAAGAGATTCAAGGTGATGATCGATTTTGCGCACAATCCGTCGGGGTATCGCGGGGTCGAGGATTTCCTGTCGACCGTAGAGGCCAGCAAGAAAATCGGAATTATCGCCGGTGTTGGCGACCGTCGCGACGAAGACATCAAGGAATGTGCGAAAATCGCCGGCAGGATGTTCGACCACATCATCATCAGACAGGAAAAACACCTGCGCGGCCGAAGCGAGGAGGAAATCATCAATCTCATACTCGAGGGGATTTCTGAAGCGGGCCGCAACGTCACCCATGAAATCATCACCAAAGAAGTCGAGGCAATCAAACACGCCATCAACAGCGCCGAAGAAGGTACGTTTATCACCGCACTCAGCGACGTGGTGACCAATGCGATAGAAATTGTCCAGGAATATCTGGATAAGGAAAGTGAACAGGGCTTGGTGTAAAATCAATCGATTTTGTAACAAAGGATACGGCAAACAGACAAATAAAATCTGTGACCGTATCCTTTTTTTATACATTTGTTTTTTCCAAATTAAAAACCCCGTTTATGAACAAAATTTCCCTGCTCGTCTTAAGTTGCTTTGTGGCGACTTTATCGCTGGCACAAACCAAAAAAATCAAGCTTGAAGATGGCGTATTGCAGCAAAACAGGACTTTTCGTGCCGATAAATTACTCGGTTTTCAATGGATTCCTAACACCAATCAGTACATTTATTTTGGCGATTCGGGTAGGAAACTCATGACGGCTTCGACCGCAAATGCCATGGCAAGTGAACTCATGAGCCTCGCCGATCTCAACCAAGCGCTCGGCACCGACCTCAAATCCTTTTTTGGCATAGAATTCAAAAATGCCAACACCATGATTATTTCAAGTGGCAGCAAGCAGTACGAGTTCAACACGACAAGCAAAACCGGCAAATCGATTGTTGAATTTTCTGAAAGCGCAGAAAACCAAACCTTTGATCCCAATCACGAAAATGTAGCCTTTACCGAGAAAAACAATCTGTACTACCTCGATAAAAACCGCAAGAAAATTGCGATTACCAACGAAACCAACGAGGCAATCGTCTCTGGGCAGTTTTTCGCGAGAAACGAATTCGGGATTGAAAAAGGGATTTTCTGGTCGCCAAAAGCCGCAAACATCGCATTCTACCAAAAGGACCAGACTGAGGTGGCCGATTATCCGTTACTCGACATCAATGAAACACCCGGCAAACTAGAGAACATCAAATACCCGATGATTGGCCAGAAAAGTGAGAAACCGCGCGTGGGGATTTACAACCTGGCTTCGGGCAAGACGGTTTTTATCAAGCCGCGCGGCAACGCCGATGATTATTTGACTAACTTATCATGGACGCCAGACGAGAAATTCGTCCTCATCGCCGAACTCAACCGCGGTCAAAATGATATGAGCCTCAATGTTTATGATGCGCAAACCGGGGTTTACGTCCGTACCATTACCAATGAGAAAAATGCCCGGTGGGTAGAGCCCGAACATGCGCCGTTTTTTCCGAGTGCAAAATCGAACAACTTTGTTTGGTTTAGCGAGAAAGACGGTTTCCAGAACCTGTACTATTATTCTATTGATGGGAAACTCATCAAACAGTTGACGGCCAACAAATTCCCGGCGCGCGAAATTTTGGCGGCCAATCCGGCAGGGACCGAAATTTACTTTACGGCAACCGGTGAAAACCCTACCAACATGCTCGCCTACAAGGTAGACCTCAAAGGCAAACAGACGTTGATTACCAAAGATTCGGGAACACACACTGTCGCGGTAAGCACTGATGGCAATTGGATTTTCGACGAGTTTTCGAACCACACCACACCGTCAAAATCATTGATGTATGACAAAAACGGCAAAGCCACCACTTTACTCGTAAGCAAAAACAAATACGAGGGTTATGAAATGGGCACGGCCGAGATCAAGACCATCAAATCTGCCGATGGCACTACCGATTTGTGGACACGTTTAATCAAACCGAGCAACTTCGACCCCACCAAAAAATATCCTGTAATGGTGTACGTTTATGGTGGTCCGCATGCGCAAATGATTACCAATTCGTACCTAGACGGTGCCAATTTGTGGATGTATTGGATGGCCGAACAAGGTTACCTGGTGTTCACCCTAGACAACCGTGGGTCTGACAACCGCGGCTTTGCATTTGAAAGCGTGATACACGGACAGTTGGGCGTCAATGAAATCGCCGACCAGATGAAAGGCGTAGACTATCTTAAATCACTGCCTTATGTAGACGGCAATCGGTTGGCCATTCACGGTTGGAGTTACGGCGGGTTCATGACCACATCGATCATGTTGCGCCAACCCGATGCTTTTAAAGTAGGCGTTGCCGGAGGACCTGTGACCGACTGGAAATACTACGAAGTGATGTACGGCGAACGTTATATGGATACACCGGCCGAAAATCAAAAAGGTTTCGACCAGGCCAGCACGCTCAATTACGTAAAAGATCTCAAGGGGAAATTGCTCCTGATTCATGGAACCAGCGATGATGTGGTGGTAATGCAGCATAACTTCATGCTCATCAAGAAATTCATAGAGGCTGGGAAACAGGTTGACTTTTTCCCCTACCCGATGCACAAACACAATGTGATGGGCAAAGACCGGGTGCACCTGATGAAAAAGGTGCTGGATTACATTATAGACAACAACAAATAAAAACGAACCCGGAGGCCAATCACTTCCGGGTTTTTTATTTTTTGACGGTAGGCATTTATTATTGGGAGCATTTAAGGTTTTACATTTAACACAAAAGGCAGAATTCCTGCATCTGGGAATGAGTTCTTTTTTTTAGGGAAACACCAGCCCCTTCCCTGAAGGTAAAATACCATTTTTTTCGCACACCGTTGTACTGAAAAACTGCAACCATTGTTAAACTCTGCTTCTACTGTTGCAGACCAATTAGCAATACCGATTTTATATCAAACAAAAAACCGCCAACGAATTGGCGGTTCTTTTCTTTAAGCACAGAGTCTCGGCCGTGCCCAAAACTTAACTAATTTGACGTACAGCCGTCAGCAGTCACATAATCCCCTATACTCATGCGAACCGGCTGGCACCTTAAAAGCTATTGATCGTTTTATAGGAGTACATATTCTACGAAAAACATAGACAGCACGATCAAACAACCTGTAATGGCGATTATTTCTATAACTATTAAAGCGTTCAAATTCCCTGGAAGCAACTTTTTGGTCAGCATTTTTTTCATGATTTGATTGATAAACCATTAAGCTGATTTAAAGAACGTTATAGTTTTTGGGATTTGAAAAAATTTGTGATGAAGTGGTGACTTTTTGTGATGAAATGGTGTGGGGTTGTGATTAGCTTCTAAACAACATTTAATTTCCGAATCAAAACATCATAATATACCTTCGATATCGGAATCCTCACATCTACAATCGTCACAAAGGTGGGCTCGAGTTTCGTTAGGTAATCCAGATTCACGATATACGATTTGTGTGTTTTGAAAAACACATTACTGTTAAGGCGTTCAATGAAATTAGAAAGCGTCGCTCGGATAAGTTCTTCGCTATTTGTAGTCTTAATCTCGAGGTAATTCCCATCCGACTTGATCCACAAAATGTCATGGATGTTGAGTTTGGTGTAGCGAAACTTGTCCCTAATAAACAGCGCATCCTTGATAATCATCGCTTTCTCTGTGGGTGCTGTCTCTTTTTTAGGAATCTCCGACAAACGGTACAGCGCCATCTCAATGGCCGTGAACAACTGTTCTTGCTTAAAAGGCTTGACCAGGTAATTGGCCGGATTGGTATTTTTGGCGCGTTGCAAGGTAGGCGTGTCCGAATACGAAGTAGTGTAAATAAAAGGGATTTTGTAGGATTCATTGATGGTTTGAGCCAAATCAATGCCGTCTTTTTTACCATTTAGGTTTACATCGAGCAGAACCAGGTCGGGTGTGGTGTTCTCAAGAAGCGCAATCGCCTCGTTGTAATCCATGGCGTTGCCTACTACTTCGTAACCCATACGGCTTAGCATACCGCGCACGTCTTCGGCTATGATGAGTTCGTCCTCTACTATCAAAATCTTCATGGTCAAAACTTTAAAATTAATCCACCGAGGCATTATAGGCCTTGATATCTTTGAATAGCACCGTAAACACCGTTCGTTTGTCTGCGGTCGCTGCCGAAAAACCGCCCCTGAGCTGCTTGCTTAAAATAGACACGAGTCGCAATCCCAGTGTTTTGGGACTACCCACATCGAAACCGGCAGGCAGACCCTTTCCGTCATCTGTGACCTTGAGTTCATAGTCAATGTCATTGAGGGCACGAATACTGATGTGGATTGAGCCTTTGGATTTAGATTCGAACCCGTATTTAAAAGCATTAGACACAAGCTCATTGACGATCAATCCCAACGGAATAGCCGTGTCAAAATCAAAACGAATCCGCACCGTTTCAATATAAACTTCGATGTTTTTGGAATTGCCCTCAAACATTTTAGACAAATAATCCACAAGTTCCTTAAGGTAATTCTCCACGTCTACCTTATTGATTTCTTCAGATTGGTACAAATTCTGGTGGATCAGGCTCATGGCCTGTACGCGGCTTTGCCCTTCCTGTATCGAGGCCAGCACAGCCGGATCGTTAATCTCTTGGGTTTGCATATTGAGCAGACTGGTAATGATCTGCAGGTTGTTCTTCACCCGGTGATGGATTTCGCGCAGCAGGGTTTCCTTTTCAACAAGCGAGGCTTCGATGAGTTCCTTTTGTTTCTGGATGATTTGGCGTTGTTTCTGGTGGTTCTTCAAATTCCTGTAAATCCCTATCGTTAAAAGACTCAGCAGAAACATACTCGTGAGCACGATGTACTTGATTTTCTCTTGCTTCTTGTCGGCGATGTTGCGCAACGCGTCTTTGCGAGCCTGCTCCTTTTTGATGGCCGCCTCTTTTTTCTCGAACGCATTGGTGAGCTGTAATTGGATGAGCTTTTTGCCGGTTTCACTGTTTAGGATCGAGTCGCTGTACTTTTTATAAGCCACGTGGCTATCGTATGCCAGGTCGAATTTACCCGACTTTGCATACAGCTTGGCCAGGTTCTCGTATCCAAACTCGATTGATTCGAGCTCACCAATTTGCGTAGAAAGTGCGAGTCCCTTTTTGGTGAAGTCGATGGCCTTGGGCAGGTTATTGGTCTTGGCGTAAAACTGTCCGAGGTAACGAAGCGCGTCGCCCTGCCCGGATTTGTTGTTCATCCTATCAAAAAGATCCAATGCTTTGGTCAGCGCCTCGAATGCCTTCTGATTTTCGCCCAATTCGAGATAGTTCGTACCAATGGCCTGGTAATGCAACCCTGCCGAATTGAGCCGATTGAATTTGAGGTCGACAGGCAAACAACGCAATAGGATTTCGAGCGCCTGCCTGGGTTTGTGCTGTTCGGAGTAAACATGCGCCACATTGCCGTTGATGGTGTTGGCGAGCAGCGCTGACTCTTGATTTGCCGGCAAGGTTTTGAGGATGGCGAGCGCCTTGAAATAAATCCGGAGCACTTCGTCGTATTTGTCCTGTTTCATATATAGGATGCCCAGGTTGTTGAGCGCACGACAAATGTGTATCGTCTTACCGAGCTTTTCGTAACCCGACAACGCAGCCTGGATACTTTTTAAGGCTTCGGGAAAATTATTGAGATACAAATACGACTGCCCCAGCAACAATTGCGAATCGGCGAGCAGCAGCTGATGCGGTATTCTTTTACACAACGCAATCGACTGTTGAAAGTGTCCGATACCCAAGTTGAAATTGCCCTTGTTATTTTGTACGTTGCCCAGCAGGCAATGCGAAAACGCCTGGCCGTGCAGGTAATTGATTTTTTTGGCGAGTGCCAACGCCTTTGAGGCATGAAGCGTACATTGGTCGGGCTCAAAGTCGCGGTAAGCCCGTGCGAGCGCATTGAGCGTCTTAACCGCAACAGAATCTGATATCGTAAGTCTTCTTCCTTTTTGTTCCCGCTGTTGTTGGCCCACAGCTTGCTCAAGACTGTCAATAGTGGCCAAATCCTGAGAATGCACTTGTGACAGGAGCAACAGACAAAACACTATGATGGCCTTTTGCAACATACAATCTCTGGATCAAATCAGGTTTTTTGCTTTTTTTTGCGCGCCGCCGGAAAAAGTACATTGTTTAAAATGAGCCTAAAACCCGGTGAATTGGGATGCAAGTCCAAAACCGTAGGTTCATCACCAACACGGTGCTGGAAATCTTCGGGATCATGGCCTCCAAAAAAGGTGAAGAAGCCCTTGCCTTTCTGTCCGTGGATGTATCGCGCTTCCTCGTTGATTTCATTCTGTCCCAGAATGAGCACACTCGACTTGATCAGCGAACGGTCAAACGCCGTGCTTTGCCCCATGAAACCCTTAACAAGTTGGGTGTGGTTTTGGCAGAGCATGCTTGGGATAACGTCCCATTTGGCAGAGAATTCCATGAGTGAAAAATAATCTTTTTCAAACGGTATCCTACGTTTTTCTGTCATGTCGATATCCGAGAATTCGTAATGTTCTGGTTTGCGATCCAGCGTAAAATCCTTGAACGCAAAAGTCTTGGTGTAGTCTATTTTCGATTGGTAATTGGGATCGCTCGCGTCTCCGTCGAACATGGGTTCGCAGATATCCACACCTTCGGCCGAAAGTGCGATATCGAAACTATCTGTTGCCGAACACATTGCAAACATAAATCCGCCACCAATCACAAAATCGCGGATTTTTTTGGCCACCGCCAATTTCTCCTGCGAGACTTTGGCATACCCCAATTTGGCAGCCAACGCCTCAGCCTCTTTTTTTTGGTCGATATACCAGGGTGCATTGCGATACATCCCAAAGAACTTACCGTATTGGCCGGTAAAATCCTCGTGGTGCAAATGCAGCCAATCGTATAAAATGAGTTGGTCGCTCAGGACTTCCTCGTCATAGATCGGCGTAAATGGAATCTCCGCATAAGTGAGAACCATCGTCACTGCATCGTCCCATGGTTGTTTGCCTTTGGGTGTATAGACGGCAATTTTGGGTGCCTTTTCAAGCACGACGGTTTCCATGTTTTGCGAAGGGCTCGAAATTTCGTCAAGGATCTGGTTGGTTTCACCGTCAGACAACACTTCAAAACTCACCCCGCGAATCTGACACTCCTTACGGATTTCGGGCGCATCCGGCAGCAGAAAAGAACCGCCACGGTAGTTGAGCAGCCAGCTAGCCTTGTATTGTTTGTCTAAGCACCAATAAGTGATGCCGTAGGCTTTGAGGTGGTTTTTTTGGGTGGTTTCATCCATGGGCAAAAGGATGAAATTGGCGCGTGCCGCAAAGGCAAAAAGCAGCAGGAATACAACGCTAAATTTTTGGATAATCTTTTTCATTGTTCCAAAGATAGCAGAAAATTTGTGAACGAAAAGATAAAAGACACGCAGCGCTTCAGACGCGCTGCACTTTGAAAATGCCTGCGGCTTTGGATGAATTTTGGCAATTACAATGCTTTGGGCAAAACCTGATTGAAACCGTACAAATCATCTTTATTCCTCGCCAAAGATTGATTTTTTTAGCAAATCGTCTAGCGTGGTCGCCGCTATCGCCACTTCTTGAGGCTTAGGAGGACTGGAGCGTCTGTTCAAATAGCCTTAAAAGGGATTGGAGTTTACATCGCGGTCTTTACTGATAGCAGTACCATTTTACAGTTTTTCGTGTACCTTTACACCATTCCTCTTGACAATATAGGCCGGAACGCCAACTACGGTGCAGTCATTGGGTACGTTTTTTACCACCACAGCATTGGCTCCGGCATGCGAATTGTCACCCATATGCACCTTCCCGATTATCTTGGCTCCTGCATTAATCACTACGTTATCACCTAGCGTTGGGGCATCGGTTTCATTAGAGTATCCAATGGTAACTTGTTGATTGATCCAACAATCCTTGCCTATTGATTTTGCCGAGATGATCGTTGCAAAACCATGCTGGATAAACAAACCAGGCCCGATATTATTTGTGGTGATAAATAGGGTATTCATTGGCGGGCAAAGCCATCTCACAAAACTTGAAGAACGCCCCAACCTTTTGTAAAATACGTTTCTGAATTCTGGCAAATAAGTCATCAAACCCACAAATCCCAACTTATTATCTACGTTTGTCAAACTCAGCCATCGATTGACGTCATATTGAATAATCTCCTTATTGCTACTGGTTTTATAAAGAATGAGATGCGGAATAAGCCTTATCAGGTGGAATAAAAATTTTACTTTTTTCATGGTTGGGTTTACTATAAAACTTTATGTGGTTTGAATATTCTAGTTTGTAGGTTTGATTGGCGCTAACCAGACACGAAATTCTGAAAATTATATTTAACACGAAACTCCAAACACGAGTAAGCGATTGTCTTTAGTAAATTTGGTTAATGCGTCATGTGCAGCCAATTCAATAAAAGTATAGCTTTCTAAAGCGAAGCGTGTCCAAAGGCGAAGCCGTGTCCTATGCGCAGCGTGTCCTAAAACGGTACATCACTATCATCGTCCGAACTATTCAAATTGCTTCCAAAAGCCTCATTAGGCGATGGCAAATGCTTCGTCGTAAACGGATTGTCCTCATGGTTCATCTTACTCGGCAAATCGTCGTAACCACCGCCGTAATCGTCTAGGTTGTCAAATTTACCCAGGTTGCCGATGAACTTTAGTCGCACATTCTCTAAAGATCCGTTACGATGCTTGGCGATGATGAACTCGGCCTGGCCTTGTGTCGGGGTTTGTTCCTCGTCATCCCATTCATCGATTTTGTAGTACTCAGGACGGTAGATGAACGATACGATATCGGCATCCTGCTCAATGGCTCCAGATTCCCTAAGATCCGAAAGCAATGGGCGTTTGCTCGAGCCACGCGTCTCTACCGCACGCGACAACTGCGAAAGTGCAATCACCGGTACGTTGAGTTCCTTGGCAAGCGCCTTGAGGTTTCGCGAAATAGTCGAGATTTCCTGCTCCCGGTTACCGCCGCCTTTTCCGTTTCCGCCCGCGGTCATGAGCTGAAGATAATCGACAATGATGAGTTTAATACCGTGTTGCGATGACAAACGACGCGCCTTGGCCCGCAAATCGAAGATGGATAGCGATGGCGTGTCATCAATATACAAAGGGGCTTTTTCTAAGTTTTTGACTTTAATGGAAAGCTGTTCCCATTCGTGCTTTTCGAGTTTTCCGGTACGCAGTTTCTCTGACGACAGGCCGGTTTCGGATGAAATCAGACGTGTAATTAACTGCACCGATGACATCTCGAGCGAGAACAACGCCACCGGATGCCCAAAGTCGATAGAAATATTCCTGGCCATAGACAACACGAATGCCGTCTTACCCATACCCGGACGCGCCGCGATGATAATCAAATCCGACGGCTGCCAACCCGAGGTAATCTTGTCGAGGCTGTGAAATCCGGTAGCGACTCCAGAAAGTCCTTCCTTGCCTGCAATTTCCTCGATGCGCTTTTTAGCCTGTATTACAAGGCTTTGCGCGGTTTCTGAACTTCTTTTGATGTTGCCTTGCGTGACCTCGTATAATTTAGACTCGGCCTTGTCGAGCAAATCAAAGACATCGGTGGTTTCGTCGTAGGATTCCTCGATAATTTCGGAAGATATTTTAATCAGGCTTCGTTGGATGAATTTCTGCAGAATGATGCGCGAGTGGAATTCGATGTGCGCCGAAGACGAGATTTTCTGCGTAAGTTGGATCAGGTAAAAATCACCGCCCGCCAATTCTAGTTTTGCGTTTTTTTTGAGCTGGGCAGAAACCGTCAACAAGTCGATGGGTTGCGTGTCGGTGAATAACTGGACAATGGCCTCGAAAATGTGCTTGTGCGCGTCTTTGTAAAAGGCGTCGGGTTGCAGGATATCGATGACCTCATCGACCCCTTTTTTGTCGATCATCATCGCGCCCAAAACTGCTTCTTCAAGTTCCAGAACCTGAGGCGGCAGCTTGCCTTTCTCCAGGTTGATGATGGTAGTTTTATCCACGCGCAGCGGATTGATATTTTTGAGGTTTTCCATGTTGCGAAAGTAACGAAATATAAAAAAATGTCGGCCCGGAGTTATTAGAGAACGTGTGTTAACAACTTACTATTGTCTGTTTATAAGTAAAAAAAAATCCGAAACCACAGGGCTTCGGATTAGTATCTTGATTTCTAAGCTTTACTCTTTGAATTCGCCCATTTTGCTGTATTTATCCATCCGTTGTTCGACCAATTCGGTTGTTGATAAATCCTTGAGTTCGTTGTAGGCTTTGGTGATGTATTGCTGCACCGTTTTAAAAGTTGTATCACGGTCGTAGTGCGCGCCTCCCAATGGCTCTGGGATGATGTCATCTACGAGTTTTTGCTTTTTCATATCAGACGAAGTCAATTTCAAAGCTTCGGCCGCCTGCTCTTTGTATTCCCAGCTTTTCCAGAGGATAGACGAGCAAGATTCTGGAGAGATTACAGAATACCAGGTGTTCTCCATCATCAAAACCCTATCCCCAACGCCAATTCCGAGTGCACCGCCCGAAGCACCTTCACCAACAATCACTGCGATAATCGGCGTTTTAAGGCGGATCATTTCAAAGATGTTTCTGGCAATCGCTTCGCCTTGTCCGCGTTCTTCGGCTTCCAATCCCGGATACGCTCCGGGCGTGTCAATCAAAGTCAAAACGGGGATGTTGAATTTCTCGGCCATTTTCATCAGACGCAATGCTTTTCTGTACCCTTCGGGATTTGCCATCCCAAAGTTGCGGTATTGGCGTGTTTTGGTGTTGTAGCCTTTTTGCTGGCCTACAATCATATACGATTGGCCGTCGATTTTACCCAATCCGCCAATCATGGCCTTGTCATCCTTAAAGCCACGGTCACCAAAAAGCTCAAGCCAGGTGTCGCCGCACAAAGCGCGAACGTGGTCCATGGTGTAGGGGCGATTGGGATGGCGCGACAACTGTACGCGTTGCCAGGCGGTAAGGTTCTTGTATATTTTGCGTTTGGTTTCTTCGAGTTTTTTCTCAATCTGCTTGCAGGTATCGGTCACGTCAACGTTGGATTCTTTCCCGATAATCGCGCATTTGTCTAACTGTTCTTCCAGTTCTTTGATTGGAAGCTCAAAATCTAAATATTCCATACGGATTTCTTTCAGTTTAAATTTGGTTTGAGGAGCAAAGATAATTTTTTTATTGCAAAAGTGAATATGTTTTTAGGAGCTATTTCCCGCTTTGCGCTGCTATCTTTTGCGCTCATTCTTCGCGCAAAAGGATATCCGCTGCACACGAGCGAAGCGAACTGACCGAACACAAAATTTCAAATTACTATTTTGTGAGGTAATCGGGGCTATCGCTGCCGCGAGGGCCTTCTTTTGTCTGGCAACAAAAGAAGCAAAAATGCCTGGCGACCAAATTACAATCTTGAAAACTACCTCAGAACGCGGTCTCCGGGCTAAGCCGCTCGCCT
>JAKQJQ010000259.1 GCA_029561105.1 Bacteroidota bacterium | reverse complement strand
TTTTGCAAAGAACGCATCGTGTTCCAGTCGATACAGTAGCAGGATTTGACGCCTTCTACCGTGCCTTGAATCAATCCTACAGCTTTCAATTCCTTCAAATGTTGGGAAACGGTACTTTGCGCCAATGGCAGCACATCGACGATTTCGCCGCAAACGCAACTGTTTCGGCGGGCCAATTCTTTTAAAATGGCGATACGGGCGGGGTGCCCTAATGCTTTGGCAAGTTCTGCCAGGTTAATTTCTTCGGCGGTAAAAGCCTCTAATTTCGACGATCCCATGATGTTTCGGTTAAATCCATCGCAAAATTACGATGAATTCCGAAATATGCAAGGGAAAGGCAAAATTTATCGTAAAATTACGATAAGTCCTTTTTGAAACAAGTTTATCCATGCTTACTTTGCAAATGAATGAAGCAGAATTGCTTTCTTCGTCAACCAGATTATTTCACCCTTAAACCAGTTCTTTATGTCACCTGAAAATTACGGTAACACATTACTTTACGAATACTTCATTCGGAGAGCACACAAATCTTCACGGACTACCACAAACGGCGCTGATTCATCGTTAATGGCAATCTTGATGAACATTGAGCAAGGCACAGCCAGAAAAGGCAACCTGGACAAGCAGATCACAAAAGTCAAAGGCTACATGGAAAAGGCTTTGGATAAGTTTCTGAAATTCAAATTGACTGAAGCAGAAAGGACGGCATTCCTTCAGTTGAAGAAAGACCTGGAACCTGCCTATTCATCCGCGCAGTTGATGCGGATCGTAGAAACTGGGCTGGAACTTACGCAACGCTTCAAAAAAGATTGAGTTGGCGCTTGCATCTTAGCGTTGGAGACAGAGAAAAAGTAGAAACAGAATTCACTCTTTCAGTGCTTATGAAGCCCACGGCTGTAAAGGCTACGCCAACGCAGTCGAACCAGCTGTGGGCTGCAACTGATACTGCTTTTCACCTATTGGTTAGTCGCTGACGCTGATGGAGGGGAGCCTCCATCACTATTTGATCTTTTCCTCCATAGGATTATATTTGCGCCGGTTCTTGCTTCGCTGGAACCTACAAGTTTGCTTTTTTGAGGCGTTAGTCTTCTCTTACTTCTGAAACTACCACATTAAGAACGAGACCAGAAAGACTAACAGCCACTCCCGATACGGGTGTGGGCTGTTTTTCTATTTGGTCCGGGCGCGTGGTAGTGCCTTGAAGTCAATAGGCTACAGTTCCACGCCTTTTTTATTTGTAACAACATTCTTCGGGGCTGGGAATGTACTCCACCTTTTTACCTATTATGGAACAGTCCGCAACCCGATCTCCCTTTGTTCGCATTCTCGTAAAAATTGCCCGTTTTATTGGCATTTACCTACTCAGCATCTGTATACTCCACTTTTTGGGCCAGAGGGGAGTGTTCTCGAACATGAATTTTGACCCTACATTACTTTTTCTATTTGTTTTATTAGTACCTCCCTTGGTTTGGGCGCTCTCCAAGAACTTTTTTACTGGATTTGTAAAGTATGCTGTATTAGTAGGTGTTGTAGTGATCATCGGTAACGCATGGCCTGAAGGTGGTATCTCTACCGTTTCAGGCGACTCTTCTCAAAATTCTGGTGATTACACTGGCCGATACTCGGGAAACGACAACGGTATCGATGTTGAAATTGTAGTTGGGCAGGATCGATGGTATGGCGAGGTCATTGAAGGCACCACCGGAAGTTTAATCAGCAACGAAGCCGGTGAAGTTACCAATGGTTCACTGTACGACCAGTATGGTAACGAAATCGGTGAAATCAACGGCAGCGTGCTGAAGGTATCCATCCAAGGTCAGCGTATTCGTTTGAAAAAGAATTAAACGCAGAACGCAATGGGAGCAGATTTACCGCAAAAGGAATTAGAACCCTTTGAACCCAAAAAGAAAAACCCGTTACCGTTTTTCATTGGCACTCTTGTATTACTGATCTTCTGTGCACTGAAATGGGGCGATGTCGTCGAATACGTCAACGGCGAACCTCGCCTGACTACTAAGCATCGGCAGAAGTTGGAAAAGAAACTCGCCGAATTGGAAGAAGGAGAACAGTACGTCTTGATAGCAACGAAGGATGGGTTCTACCCTTGTGTACACGATGGCCATCCCTTATACTTTCTCCACGTCGGCGAAGTCTGGAAATATGGCACTACGATCAAAGGTCAACAAGGTCGCTACGGTACTCAATACATGGATGAAAATGCCGTTTCCTACATTGTTGAATTCAGAGGACCGATGGGAGCATGTCTGCAACAGGAACAAATTAAACTTTTTTCATATCCTCTCCTTCCTGAAAACCTCGCCCGACCCAAAGAGATGCGACTCTTGCGCCCACCGAATAACCCTGTTTACAAATAGAAATTGCGTCGTTTCAATCCTATTCTTAACTTTGACAAAAATTTAGCCGATGGATGTCGTAAAAACTGCCGATAAGGAAGTGGCCGATAAAATCGACACGCAGTACGTGTCTGCACAATTCCCGCACGTGGAAAACACCTGCATTAATTTTCTCTGTACGCTCGACGACCGGGAAGAGGATGAATGGATCGACGACAAGGGTAAGCACTACTTGGTTATCCGGCTACCTTATGAGATGGTCAAGCAGTCTACCGACATACGTGCTTTCATGGTGGCGATTGTGAAAGAGCGGTTGGGAGAGGTGGCGTAAAAAAGTCCCCACCTTTCGAATTCGCATCGGTACGTTGACTGCCTTCTTCTCTTCGTATTCATCGAGTCTGGGAAAAGCCAGCCACAGCATTTCCTCAAATCAAGTCAGAATATATAGCATCAAAGCGTAGCGCGGGATTAGTCAACGTCCACTAATTGCGTACGTTGCTGGTATCGCAGATTAGCACTGAACAAAATCGATAACGGTCCGATTGGCACCTCGAAAAATTATGGTAGGCATGGGTATGTTATCCAAAAGCCAATAGGCGGGGGGGTATTCAATTAGGGCAGGGGGGCAGGGAGAGATTGCGGAATAGGTCTAAGGCCATTCATATCTCGCGAATCAATTTTTCCCCTTAAGTCCACTCCAAAATTATACTCTCAACGATCTCGCACAGTTTGAATACGACGCCGATTTAACATTCAACCTCCTCATTAAACTACACGATTTTTTGCCTCCACGCACTGGACGCAACGCCCTCTTATCACGTTGATTCGATCAAGTCTTGCAACGAAAGGCATATTGAAATTAATGTATATCCATGGAATGTAATTCTTTAACCTTCTTGCGTTCCCAAGTGGAGAATGAAGTGGGATCAGCCCAATACTGGTCCCAAGCCTCATTTAGAGTTCTGAAGATTACACCCGTTTGATTAGGAGCAATATTACATTGAATATCTCCTACTGCTCGAAAACCGTGGAATGCACATTCTTTCAAAAGGTCAGCCGGGTATGCAAAGTCGTATAAACTATTTTTCTGCCCTGCTGTGATACCTTGCATTTCTTTCCATCTTTTCTCAATGGATTCTTTGGCATCTGTTAGATGCATGTATTCGAGCACATTTAATATTACTTGCATTCTCGCCTCATCATTCGGATGTGTCGATTTTGAATACAGAGGTACTTCAAACGGGTTGCTTCCTCGTTTAGTAGTTAAGTGTAAGTGTGCCCAACCGTATGCGGGCCCAGCAGTACATACACCGAAAATATCACAGAAAAACTCAATGCGCCAATTAGCCCAGTTGCTCTTCCATACGTTATAATTTACAACCATGTTCCCCCTATTATTACGCTGGTCTTCCAGAGTTACTCTATCAAAATACTCTGAAACTATATCATAAAATTCCTTAGCTCGGTCCTGAAAAGGGCCTATCCGGCTGTCATTTTCAGTCCAAAACAGTGGATGAGCAAGTTCATGATACAGATCAGGAAGGTGCAATAGAAAGTCGCATTCCAAAAGTGGCACGCATAAAAGATTAAACTGAGGGTAAATCTGATAATAATTTGTAGATAGCGCAGACGCTGTAGGTGGAACAGGAATTGGATAGTCAATTTCTTTACAAATCTGTTGGACGACCTTGTTGATTTTGGTATCATCCTTATGTAGCCGACTGATGGCAGAAACGGCTACGTTTTCAATTATATCGAGGTCCTTGACAATGGTTTTTAAAACCCTCAGCCTGTTCGATTGATTGAGGTTAACCTGATATTCTGGAGCGGAGTAAAGAAGATTTAGAAAAGAGATGTGCTTGTCAATCAACATCAGGCATGTTTGCGCAAGCACTTGAAAATGAATAGGCGGCGGGGTTGGGAGTCGGGTTTTCAGGCGTTTAGCGCGCTCAATTGTTTCGGTGATGATGGCTTCCAGATAGTGCTGCATACCAGAGGGTGGATTGGGTGTTACTAAGTTAGCGGCTAACTCGCATCCGTGAAAAAGCGTTGTCGCATTCTTCGTTAAGGGCCTCCGCCAATAGTGCAAGTTGCTTGAGTGCCTCCGGGCTCGTTCCCATTTGATTGTCAAAGGAGAGCATCAAATGCTGAAGGAATACTTCTGAAGGTTGATTTCGCAGGTATTCTTTGAGATAGGTATGAATAATTTGCGATACCATCTGAATTTGAAAACTCATACTCAATGGAGTTGAGAGTTGATGTAAAAACATTTGTACCTCTTTCATCGCGTCACTTGACACAGTCGTTGAGTCGTAGTTGGCTTCCACTAAAAACCGGTTCAGAATTGTCAGATACTTGCTGGAAATATCATAAATGTTAGAGTTCAGGCCTACGTCGCTCATGGTTATCAGATTTGAGAAAGTTCTTTTTGAATGATGCCCTCCAATTCGTTTTCATCATCATCGTCCCATCCAATAGTTTGATGTTCGTCTTCGTCGTATTCACTTGCTTGATCACGCAGGCGATTATCGAGTAATTTGGTTGTGATAGGTAGTCGGGAACAGAAATCCGGTTTCGTGAACGCGAGTGTCGATAGATAAAATACGTCACGCAATGCCTCTCTGAATGCCAATTCGCCCGAAATGAATCGGATGCATAAGGGCTTCGAAGTACCTTGAGTGCGAAATTCAGCACCCGTCGTACAGAGGTAAGCTGTTCGAGCATCAGGCATGTAACAAGTTCCAATGGCTGGGTTGTTATAGGTTTCTTGATTCTTGCTCTGGTCAGCCCAACACTGAATCAGGCGTACTGGAATCATTGATGTCTTTGCGATTTCCAGGACGGTTACAGACGCATCATTAGTCAAATACCCTTCTTTCCTCAAGCGTTTTACAGCGCTGGTCGTGCCCTCCTCTTCTGTGTCGAAAATGCGGCCGTCACGATGGATGACCAAGATTTTTAAAGGCTGGTTGCCATTATATTGATATTCGTTTTTGACTTGTTCGTATATGGTCTTCTGAATACTTTCCTTCGTTAGTTTTTCGCGTTGCTTTGACTGAACCATTTCTGTCCGAAGGTAGCGACAGTATTTGTCTACCATCACAAAGCCAGCGAGGTTATTTTTCACGTCAATTCCTATCGTCAAATCAGCATTCAGCGGCGTGTTCAACCGAAACGGGAATTTATTATTCAGCAGCAAAACCTTGGTCAATGCCACATTTTGAATGTACCCACGGTATTTTCCCTCAGCTCCTTCTTTCAGACAATACTCTGTTTTGCCTTCACGATTTCGCTTCTCTCGGAAGCAAGATGTAATGGTTGACATATGGATGATAGAAACTTGTATACCATATTTGGCAAGTTCACAAGTAACGAGCGCTGCCAGGCGGTCGTGTTTTCTTATTGCTTTGCCATCGTCCGGTATCATCACTACGGCGAAGGATGTAACAGATTCTCTCGCTTTAGTGCGTATAGATTCCACTATGCGATTTCCAACTTCGACATACGTAGCCCGACGTGTAGGCAAGTTTTCATACGACTCAAAATGAGGATTGTAGACACCCCAGGGGAACATTTTCTGTACCTGTTGCTGAAGATCGTTTTTAAATTTCGGGCCCACGGTATCAAAAACAGAACGTGGCAAAAACAAGTATTGTGGCCCCAGTGCCGTTTGATCTGGTTTTAAAAAACCAGTTTTTCCATCAGTCAGTTTTTCCATACGAGCTTTTACAAGCGAATCGGGCTTGGACTGAAAATCAGATAATCGTAATTCAACCGAATCTCCTAACATAAAGTCAGGAAAATTAAATTTCCGTAAATCGAGATGTATTGGTTTTTTGTCAATTGTAAGATCCCTTTGACCGAATCTAAGATTTTGCAAAAATTCTTTTACGAATTCGAGTGATTGGTGGAGCCTGGTGCCGGGCGGCAAAATAGACTGTCGATGATTGGCTCCTACGGATGGATCGCTCGTATTGAAGACTTCGAAACAAAGTCCGGCTGGAACTGCACGAGATTCCTTATTTGCTGTATGATATATCAAGACTGAGGTGTCTTCTGGCAACTTTGCTAACATGGATGAATGCGGCTGCGGCGTCCTCTTCCTTACGGCTTCGTGTAACGAGACCCGACTCTGTAAGACAGGGTCATCGTACACATAATTCGCTGCTGTGACGTCGCTCCATTCATCCAAACGCAGTTCATACCACCGATCACCAAACGGATAGAACACAATTTTTCCTTTGTAATTACGGTCAAACTCTTCCTTATTTATATAAGTGGGTAAAGGTTGATCAGAAGTATATTTTTTGGTGACATCCACACAGATGCCCCAACGGTCTCGTAAGTCGATTACACGAACAACGAATCCGGTGAATGTAGCGACTCTATCTTGTCGTTCTGATTGCTTACGGAAAAAAGGGTGACCTGCTTTTGGCTGCCACAATCGTGGCTGTTGTGTCAATTGTCCCTGTAAACTGAATTGCAGAAAACGTTGACAGATATTCCGCATGTTTTCATCCTTACTGGTAAAATCCAGTTGGGTTACTTCTCCAGTATCTTGAAAGTAAAGAAGATTGCCACCACGCCTGGGGTATTCAGTCGGTACTTTTCCGATGATGTCAGTATCGTTGCGTGTCACAAGGAATGCAGCCGAATCTTTGACGATTATCATCGCCGGATGTTTTAGTTTCTGGCTCAGTTTTTTAACCAGAATCTGACGGTCTGACTGAAAATTGGGCGAATCGGGTTGGAGGCCGCTAATTTTAAATAGCCGATATTCAGCACTTAGTTCAGCGATATTACCAATCAAAAAGATTGGGCTGATAGTTCGTTGGTTTTTGTTCATGATTACAAATTTTTCTGAATGAACAGGTTAGGCAGATTTCAGGGTCATCGGTTTGTTCGAGGTCCTGTAAATCATCAAAGTTGTAAGAATCGTTAGCGCCAACAAGTTGAAGTTTGTATGCGCCTTCAATGATGAATTCCCTTATTTGAAAAAGATATTCTTCAGTAACGGAATAATGCCGTATGTCATCTTTCAGCAGCTGGTACTCGATAAGCCTATAATCCGTCAGAGGGTAATTTTTCCAACTGAATCTTTGTCGGATTTGAGGCAAAGTAAGATGCAACCCCAAAGCGTATACCAATAATTGCTGGTTATACCTTTTAACGGGTTCGGCGTGAACTTTCCAGTCAACAATTAATGGCGCTTGCCCCTTAGAATACACAATTAGGTCAGGCGTGCCGACTACGGAAAATCCTTCGAGTTTAAAGTTTAGCGTCCTCTGTGCATCGAGATGTTCAGCGGTGCGCAGCTGCTCCACTAAAGACTCATTCTGGAAAAAATGAGTCAACGCGATTTCGATTTCCAACCATGCATCCTCCAATTGGTCTTCGCTAATGGGGATGTCGTACTCATGTTCAAGCAAGGGAGAATAGTCTTCGGGAAAATGACTCTTCTTGTTATCCAGATCTCGATATTCGCGATTTTGAGAAAAAAGCAACCTCTTTTTGAAAAGCTTATTCGCAACTGTCAATGCGTCGTCGAGAGAAAATTGCTGCTTTTGATTAAAGGCTACCACCATGTCATTGCTCAATACATCGTCAACCAATTGACCGCGCCACGCTGCTAACGTCCGCAAATGTGACAGCATCGTGATTTCACGACGAAGTGGATCATTTTTTACGTTGCCACTTTTGGCCTTCGCAATAAAGTACCATTGACGTTGACACTTCTGAAAAGTGCGATAGCCGCTGAATGAAAAGGCTTTCATTTTCTTCGATTTCGGATAAATTTGAGATAATCCAGGAGTTCCAACTCTTCATCATCGGTCAAAGAACCTAATCTTCCGTGTGCAGCGATTGGTTCTTTGTTAGCCAATACTTCAGTAGATCGAGGCACAGGATAACCGACTTTCTCCATCAACGTTTCATATTGTACATCGTATAGTTGGGCAAGTTTATGCAGATTAAGCGGGGAAGGCTGTTTCACTTTTCCGGTTTCCAACTGGCTAAGGTAAGCATTGGAAACCCCCGTCTGTTTTTCCACCTCTCGCAGTGTTAGATTTTTGGCTTCTCGAAGGGCTTTGAAGTAGGAGCCGTAATTAGACATATATTCATTGAGATTAAAGCGTTGCTAAATATGTCGAGCAAAGGTATAAGGCATTGCTAAATTTAGCAAGCAATTGTCAAATTTTTTTGTGTAGCGGTGATCTTGCTATGGGTGAAAACCGACGACCTTCGAACCAATAAAGGATAGGAATAAAGAAAGAGTGACCTCATGAGAGAAAGAAAGGGAAGCAGCACTGACAGGTAACAAGCCTTTTTGTCAAGAAATTTATTCCCTCGTTTTTTACCTCACTCCCAAAACTTAAACAAAAAAATCCTTGCAAGTCATTGACTTACAAGAACTTACAAAATAGGTGGTAGCCCGAGTAGAATAACAGGCGCGTTCTATGAAGCACAAACCCGTTCCAGGCATTGCTGGATAGACGACCGTTACTGGCGTTCACAGGAACAAATTTTTACGCCGTATCTGAAAAGCCATTACCGGAGCCGACCGACGAAGCATTTTCTCAGATATTATGAGGCGTGCAATCGAAGTACAGACTGGGAGAACTACCTGCTCGACAGGTGGGCTTAACGCTTATCCTCCCGCTGAAAAAATCGCTGCAATCCTGTTGGGCGCACCTCAAACAGTTTTTACTTTTCACCGGCGCTATATGCCAATTGAAAAGAAAAACAGCGTACCCATGCAAGACATTATTGTTACCACCCTATCCCCTCACGAGTTTCGGGCAATTATTATGGACTGCGTAGAATCGTGTCTCAAACGCTATCCATTCAACCTGCCTACGCCACAGGAAACGAAAACAGATTCAGCGGGTGTTTTCATTTCGAAAAAACAGGCGGCCGCGTTGCTGTCCTGTTGTACCTCGACAATCGACAACCATGCGAGGGCGCAAACCCTTACGAGGTACTATGTAGGTAAAAGCGTTCGATTCAACCGGCAGCAGGTTTTATCACTGGCAAAAAGCGCTGAGCAGCGGCGTTCGAGAAACAAAAGAGGCAGTAATGTAAACCAAGATGTAAACCAATAAAAAAAGGGGCTATGTCATACGACATAACTCCTTGATAATCAAGTGATCCCAACTGGGGTCGAACCAGTAGCCGCTTGCTTAGAAGGCAAGTGCTCTATCCATTGAGCTATGGGACCATAGGCGCAAAAGTAACAACTTTCGTGCACTCCAAACCCGGATGTAAACAAAAAGTTCCGCTGTTGGTTACCTTGCGAACAAATTCATGGAAGATGGAAAGTACACCACCCGCCGCCAACGTACAAATAGAAGAGGGCTGGAAACAGGTGCTGGCCGATGAATTCAGCCAGCCGTATTTCGCCGCCATCAAGGCTTTTCTGTTGCAGGAGAAGCAGGCCGGCAAGGTCATTTACCCGCCGGGGCCGTTGATTTTCAACGCGTTCAACCAGACGCCGTTCGACAAGGTGAAGGTGGTCATTCTGGGTCAGGACCCCTACCACAACCCCGGAGAGGCCATGGGACTGAGTTTTTCGGTACCCAAAGGTGTGAAGATCCCGCCGTCGCTACTAAATATTTACAAGGAGATCAAAAACAGTCTGGGTATTACGCCACCCAAACACGGCGACCTCACGCATTGGGCCGAGCAAGGCGTGCTCCTCCTGAACGCCATGCTGACCGTGCAGGCCCGCACCCCCGCTTCGCACCAGAAAATCGGCTGGCAGAATTTTACAGACGCTGTGATCCGGCACTTATCTGCCGAAAAAGAAGGGGTCATTTTTATGCTCTGGGGCAATTTTGCACGGCAGAAAAAAGCGCTGATCGACCAGAGCAAACACTACGTGCTCGAAGCGGCCCACCCTTCGCCACTGGCCGGGAATGCTTTTCAGGGTTGCGGGCATTTTGGGACGGCGAACGAGATTCTGGAGAAACAGGGAAAGAAGCCGATCGATTGGGGGGACACGGCAGGGAAAACGCATCAAAATTCAGAGGTTTAATTCGGGATTATACGAAGGATTATACGAAGGATTTGTTCGGCTACGCCCCTCGTAGAGGGATGGGAACGCGGATTGAGCGGATTTTTGCGGATTAAAACGGATTTTTTGGTGGCCTTGCGGCCACTTCTTCTTGATTTTAAAAGGGATTTGGCCCGCCTTCGGCGGGACGTAGATCCAATCGATCCTTTAAAAGCAAGCAAAACTCAACTTCGATCCATTGCATCATTTCATGCGTATGCCATGCATATCCACCCGCCGGAGGCGGTTTTAATCCGTACAAATCAAAAAGAAGTGGCCGCAAGGCCACCAAAAAAAATCCGTTTTAATCCGCAAAAATCCGCTCAATCCGCGTTCCCATCCCTCTACGAGGGGCGTAGCCGAACAAATCCTTCGTACAACCCTGGGTTTAATTGCGAAATACCAATTTAAATGGATTTAAGATTCCCGATTACATGATTTAAGATTTAAGATTTAAGATTTAAGATTTCATCGAAACGCCTGGGGTTTGCTTAAAAGAAGGGAAGTGATTGGATAAAAATTCGCAAAACACCAGGTTCATCAGATTTTGCCCTGTCACTATATCAAAAATCGTACATCACCATCTTACATCATAAATCATGTAATCGTACGTCTTAAATCAACAAAGGTGTACTGAGATTTGATGCGTTTGCCCTGGGAGGACTCGGATCGCGCGGATTTTTAGCGGATGACGCTAATATTAGTCTAGGTTATTTTATCTACAAATGCCTGATTATCAACACAGATAACAAATAACTGATAGCCGATAACTAACTATGAAGCACCTGAAACCACTTGCCTTCGCACGCACAGCGCCCCTTTTTATTGCCATTTTACTCCTAACAAACTGCGTTGTACCCTACGAAAGCGCCCGCATGCTTCCCAAAGGCACGTCGGAGGTAAAGGCTTCTTATTCGCATGTGCGTTTTTACGATGGAGGAGATTCCGGTAACCTGGACAATGGACTGGGCATCGGGTTTGGATACGGTATTACCAATAAAATCAATGTAAAACTGCGGTATGAACATTTGTCCAGCAGCGATGGGAATATCAATTTCCTGGGTGTCGGACCTAAACTGGCGCTCAAACCCAACCGGATTGCGGCCGCCCTTCCTGTGGGCTGGTATTTTGATGGAGATGGTAGTACCTGGGTTCTCAGTCCCATGCTCTTGTTTACGCTCCCCAACGCTTCCAATACCTTTGAAGCAACACTCGGCGCACGGAGCGATCTCTTTTTTGAAGTAGAAAGCGGAGTGCTGTTCGCATTCAACCTCGGATTCGGGTGGAGTAAGAACCTCGACCGCTGGGCTATCCGACCCGATTTAGGGGTCATTTTCGGCCTCGAAAACAGCGGTGCGAACCTGAGTTTCGGCGTGGGAGCCAGTTATAATTTCCGGGCGAGATAGGACGCGGATTAGACTTTGATTCTGACTATGATTTTAATATGATTTATATGATTGCCATGATTACCACTCGACAAAATCATGGCCATCATATAAATCATATTAAAATCATAGTCCATAGTCCTATTTACCAGTTGTCAGCATTTCAGAGAACACATAAAAATCCTCGTCCACCATAAACTTGCCTTTTTTACCCAGTTTGATCGGGCTGCTTTTCCACTCCGTGGTCGGGTAAATCATTTCGTACACATCTTTTTTCAGCGTCACCTTCACGGGCATGTCGAAACCGTCGACGCAGTCGGACCAGCGGTATTCCACTTTACCTTTCGTGAAGCGGTATTGCAGCACGGGAATGTTGGTGCTGCGCAGGTACTGGTCGAACACCTTTTGCAGGTTGCGGCCGGCGTGTAGGCTGATGTAGTTTTCTATTTGTGCCGTCGTGACCACCTGGTGGTAAAATTCCTTGCCGAGTCCGCGCAGGATATTGCGCCATTTTTCGTCGTCGTTCACGATCTGGCGGATGGTGTGCAGCAGGTTGCCACCTTTATAATACATATCCAGCGAGCCCTCACTGTTGACGTCGTAACTGCCGATGATGGGCGCCTTGTTCTGGATGTTGCTTCTTACCCCGCGGGTGTATTCCGCGCCGGCTTTTTTTCCGAAATAGTATTCCGTATACAGCCCTTCGCTGTAATTGGCAAAACCTTCGTGTATCCACATATCGGCAATGTCCTTATATGTGATGTTGTTGGCAAACCACTCGTGCGCCGATTCGTGGATGATGATAAAATCGAATTTTTTGCCCCAGCCGGTGCCGGAAAGGTCCATGCCGAGGTATCCGTTCCGATATGCATTGCCGTAAGTAACCGAACTCTGGTGTTCCATACCCAGGTATGGCACGTCGACGAGTTTGTAGCCGTCTTCATAAAATGGGTATGGCCCGAACCAGTGTTCCAGCGCTTTCATCATCATAGGCGCCTGTTTGAACTGACTTTTCGACTTTTCCAGGTTTTGCGGAAGCACGTAGTAATCGAGTGTGAGCGGACCTTTTTCGCCGGCGTAGGTTTCGCCCCAGTGCACGTAGTTGGCGATGTTGACATTCACGCCGTAGTTATTGATCGGGCTGGACACGAACCACTCGTACGTCGTAGTGCCGTCGGCATTCGTTTTGGTGCTCCGAAGCCGGCCATTGGATACATCCATGAGCCCCTTGGGTACGGTGATGGAAATGGACTGCGAATCTGGTTCATCGTACATGTGGTCCTTGCAGGGCCACCATATGCTGGAACCCAGTCCCTGGCAGGATGTCGCCACAAAAGGCTGCCCTTTTTCATCTTTCGCCCAACTGAAACCGCCGTCCCAGGGCGCGTGCACCGCTTCGCGGGGTTTGCCGGAATACCACACGGTGACCGATTGTGCGGAGCCCACGGGTTGTTGTTTTTGTAATACAATGAAATAGGCGTTGGCGCCCGCCTGTTGCACTTCAAGCGTTTTGCCGTCCTGTTCCGCTTTTTCGATCCGCATCGGCGGCTGCAGGTCTATTTGCAGTAAATTGCTGCTGTTCAATACTTTATAATAAATCGTATTGTTGCCGGAAATAGTTTTATCCGCAATATTGACGTTGACTTTCAGGTCATAAAAAGTCAGGTCCCACCAGGCGCGCTGGGGTGTGATGCTGCCCCGAAGGGTATCGTCGTGGGTAAATTCCTGTTCTTGGGCGCCGGCTGTTTTTACAAAAATCAGAAGAAACAGGAGAGACAGGAGTTTGGCGAGGGTGTGCGTGCGCATATGGAATCGTTGAGTGTCGTAAAATGCCCGCGAAGGTAAGGTGCCTGAATGGTCTGGCAGAAAAATGTAGATAGATGCATTTCCGGGTCCCTTGATCTTCTGTTTGAGGCCGATAAACAACGTTTTATGTTTTTAGTTATTGGTTATCAGTTATTAGTTATCAGTTATCAGTTATCAGTTATCAGTTATCAGGGTGGTAATGGGGCATTTCAACCAGCGCCTGGCGCCCTATAGGGTGGCCTGGCCAAGAACCTGGAGTAGACGCTCCCATTACCACCCTGATAACTGATAACTGATAACTGATAACCAATAACTGATAACTAACACCAGAATCTCCCTTCCAGGAACAACCTCGCTTTTCCCGAAATCAGCACCCGGTCCTCCTCCAGGCTGCATTGCAGGTATCCGCGGCGTTCGGAAACCTGAATGGCCGACAAGTCCGTTTTGCCGGTTTTATGCGCCCAGAAAGGTGTCAGCGTAGTGTGTGCCGAGCCGGTGACCGGATCTTCGTCGATACCGGCCGCCGGAAAAAAGCAGCGCGACACGAAATCCGAACGTTCGCCAGGGGCCGTAGCGATAAAGCCGCGCACAGGCTCTTTAGCCAGGGTTTTGAAATCGGGACGCAGTGCCAGCACCTCCGCTTCCGACTGATAGAGCAACAGATAATCTTCGCGCCCCAACCATACTTCCTGCGGCAGGGTAGAAAACCCTTCCCGCGCCGCTTCGGGCAGTGTGGCCGATTTCAAACTGTCGGTCGGAAAATCCAGAATCAGCATATCGTGGTCATGCATAACGTGCAGCCAACCACTTTTGCTTTGAAAGGAAATTTTGTTGGCGTAATTGGATTTCAGGCAATTGAACACGACAAATGCCGTAGCGAGCGTGGCATGCCCGCACAGGTTCACTTCGGTCGTCGGGGTAAACCATCGGATGTGAAAATGGTCGTGTCCTTCAAGCGGAATGAAAAAGGCCGTCTCGGCCAGGTTGTTCTCGCGGGCAATGAGTTGCATGGTTTCGTCGGGCAGCCACGTTTTAAGTGGTACCACGGCCGCGGGATTTCCGCCGAAAAGATGGTCGGTGAATGCATCGACCTGATAGAGTGGGTATTGCATGGGTGGAAGGGTTGAGGGTGTTGAGGATGTTGAGTTGTTGAGGGGTTGAGATTGTTGAGGCAGTTGAGAGTGTTGAGTGGTTGAGATTGTTGAGAGTACTTCGCGCAGGATATTCAATTAAGTTTGAGCGAAGCACCCTCAACCCCTCAACAATCTCAACCCCCTCAACCTCCCAACACCTTTTTTGTAAAATGATGGCTCGATATCGTAAAACCATTGTTCAGATACAGGCGGTGCGCCGTATGCCGGTGATGGCCCGAATCGAGCGTGATGACGTCGTAGCCCGCTTCTTTGGCGAGGTCTGTCACATAATCGAGCAGCAGGGCGCCATAGCCTTTTCCGCGGGCTTCGGGCAGCGTCACCAGGTCGTCGATATAGAAATGTTTGCCGCAAAACAGAAATTGCAGGTACCGGAACCCAATGGCCGACATAGCCTCGCCGTTTTCTTCCACATACGCCAGTTGATAGCCTTCTTTTATCATATCCATTACCATCGGAACGAGTTTTTCAGGCGTCAGGTGCGGGCGCAGTTCGAGCAGCACGCGGGTGCATTTGGCAATGTCTTCGGGGGTTTGGGCGAGGTGAACCATAAAAAGAGAGTGAGAGAGTGAGAGAGGTGAGAAGTGAGAGAGTGAGAAGTGAGAGACCGTAGAGTGTGCCGCTTTATCAGAAGTGAGAAGTGAGAGTGTGAGAGGCGGAAGGCTCAAGAATGGGAATATTCGAAAGGTCGATCGAGCGGATGAATATAAACCTTATAAACCTCATAAACCTTATAAACCCCATAAACCTTATAAACCTTATAAACCTCATAAACCCCATAAACCCCTCATAAAACATATTCCATTTTAATATTTGCCCGTTTGTAAACGCCGGGTTCGAGTGGTACTTCCTTGAAACCCGTTTTGTAATATATCCGGACGGCAGCGGCGGCGGTGATGGAATTGGAAAAAAGCACCACTTTTTCGGCACCTTTTTGCCGGGCAGTTTCCAGTATGGCCTGCATCAGTTTTTCGCCGATGCCGCGCCCACGCCAGCGCTCG